>CAYZQM010000230.1:665-11088 GCA_964480175.1 uncultured Sandaracinaceae bacterium | reverse complement strand
CGCTCTATGCGACAGTCCCGGGTGGTGAGCGCCAGCGCGAACTGGCCTATCGCTTCGGCGTCAACATCGTGCGTCGCTCGATCGAGGAGCCCCTCCGCCAGATCGCCGCGAACGCGGGCGTCGAAGGCTCGATCGTCATCCACAAGGTCCGCGAGGGCAAGGATGCGTTCGGCTACAACGCCGGCACCGACAGCTACGAGGACCTGATCAAGGCCGGCGTCATCGACCCCACGAAGGTCGTTCGCACCGCGCTGCAGAACGCGGCCTCGGTCGCGGGCCTCATGCTCACCACCGACGCGCTGATCGCCGAGAAGCCGAAGGACGACAAGGCGGCGGCGGGCGGCGGTCACGCCGGCCACGGCCACGGCGGCGGGATGGACTTCTGAGCCCACTCCGTGAATCGAACGTCGAGTCGCTGACTCGATGAACACGAGGCCGCGTTCCCGCGAGGGAGCGCGGCCTTCGTGTTTTCGGTCCCCCGACGGCCGCCCGAACGCACCACGACGGATGGGATCAGCGCGGCTCCCGCATGCGGTACCCCACCCCCGGCTCGGTGACGATCAGCTGAGGGCGCGCAGGGTCGAGCTCGAGCTTGCGACGCAGCTGCAGCATGAAGACCCGCAAGTACTCGGTCTGCCGCGTGTGTCCGGGGCCCCAGACCTCGGCCAGGATCTGACGGTGCGTGAGCACCCGGTCGAGGTTGTGCGCCAGGTGCAGCAGGAGGCGGTACTCGGTGGGCGTCAGGTGCACTTCGCTGCCGCGCAGGGTGACGACGCGCTTGAGTGGATCGATCACGAGCGTTCCGATCACCAGGCTGGGATCGCTCGGCGTGTCGGGCGCACGCGCCGCGTGGCGGAGCGCGACCCGGATGCGCGCCATCAGCTCCCCGGTGCCGAAAGGCTTGGTGAGGTAGTCGTCGGCCCCCGCATCGAGGGCCTCCACCTTGTCGCGCTCGCGGCCTCGCGCCGAGAGCACGATGATCGGCACGCGGGAGAACTCGCGGAGCCGACGCGTCACCGCGATCCCGTCGCCATCGGGCAGGCCGAGATCGAGGAGGATCAGATCGGGCACGTGTTGGGTCGCGAGCGAGATGGCCTCGCTCGCCGTCAGCGCCTCGGTGACGGGATGGCCATGGCCCTTGAGCGTCGTGCGCAGCAAGCGGCGCATCTGGGGATCGTCCTCGACGATCAGGACGCGCGTGGGCAGCGGTCTTTGGACCTCGACACTCACGCGGGCTCCAGGGGCGGCGCGTCCGCGATGGGCGGGGCCTCGCGGGCGTCGAGCTCCACCACGAACACCGCGCCACCGCCCTCGCGCGCCCGCGCTTCGATGGTGCCGCCGTGAACTCGGACGATCGCGCGACAGATCGCGAGGCCCAGGCCGGTGCCGCTGGCGCTCGCGGTGCTGCGCTGGAACTTCTCGAAGATCTGCTGCTCGCTCCCGCTGCGGATCCCCGCGCCGCGGTCGGCGACCTCGATCGCGACGCGCCCGTTGCTGCCGCGCACGGTGAGGTCGATTGGGCTTCCGTCGGGCGTGTGCTTGCCCGCGTTGTCGAGCAGGTTGACCAGCACCTGGCCGAAGAGAACCGGCTCGACGTGGACGGACCACGCCTCTGCGGGCAACGACACGCGGAGCGCACGCCCCTCGAGCGCGAGCTCTTGTCGGTTGAGCGCGGCGCCGACCAGCTCCTCCACCGGCACCCACTCCTTGTCGACCGGCCCGGTCTCCGACTCGAGACGGGACATCTGCAAGACGTTCGTCACCAGGCGCTCGAGGCGCGCGGCCTCCTCGGTGATCGTGGAGAGCAGCTCGCGCCGCTCGCCCTCGGGATAGCGCACGCGCTCGTCCAGCAGGCTCGTCGCGGCGCCGGTGATGACCGCGAGTGGCGTGCGAAGGTCGTGGGAGAGCGAGCCCAAGAGCGAGCTCCGCAGCTCCTCGCGATCGGCGCGCAGACGCTCGGCGTGGGCCTCGGCCGAGCGCTTGCGGATCCGCTCCGCGCCCGCGGCGATCGTCACGCCAGAGAGCAGCATCACGGCGAACGTGATGAGGTGGCGCGTCTCCGCGACGTGGAACGTGTACACCGGCGGGACGAACACGAAGTCGAACGCAGCGACCGAGAGCAGCGAGGCCCCGATGGCGTGCGCCCGTCCCGCGCGCGACGCGACCGCCACGATCGCGACGAGGTAGAGCATGGCGACGTCGGCGAGATCCACATAGCGGGACAGCGCGAAGGCGAGCGCGGTCACCAGCCCGATCCACGCGGGGACCGCGACGGCGACGGCGACGGTGGAGCGGCGGACCTCATGCACGCCGCTAGCCTTCCCCGGCGGCTCGGGCCCGTCGAGCGCACCACCACTCGGCACACGCGACGCGAAGCAGCCCACCCATGAGCAAGAGCGCGAACGAGCCCTCGACACCCAAGCCCGCGGACCCGCCGATCGAAGAGACCACCGGGATGGCGCAGAGCGCGCAGGTGGCGACGAGCCACCCGAGGTCGGACGTCGTGCCCGCGGCAGGCGGGCGAGCGGCGAGAGGAGCGGCGGCCGTTCGATACGGATGGGGGCGCATCTGCATGTCGTAGCGGACGCCGCATCAAGAGGTCGTCGAGACGTGCCCCTTCGACATAAGGAACGCGTTAAGGCGGCGTTGCTGGGCACTGCGCGCACCGGTAGCTGAGCGCGATGTCTGCTCCTTCTTCGTCACTCGTTTCCGTCGAACCGGCGGCCGGCCCGGGCGCGCCGCGCGAACCGAGCCACGGCGCGCTGTCTCGAGATGCCTCGGCGCCGTCGCACGAAGGGACCCGCAAGATCGCGCCGCTCGCGCTCGCCGCGCTGGGCGTGGTGTACGGCGACATCGGCACGTCGCCCCTCTACGCGTTTCGGGAGTCGTTCCACGGCGCATACGGTCTGACGCCCTCGCGCCCGGACATCCTCGGGGTGCTCTCGCTCTTCTTCTGGTCGCTCACCCTCGTGGTGCTCGTGAAGTACCTGCTCTTCGTCACACGGGCGAACAACCAAGGCGAGGGCGGCGTCCTCGCGCTGCTCGCGCTGGTGATGGGCCGCGGTCGAACCGCGTCGGCGCTCGTGATCGCTGGGCTCTTCGGCGCAGCGCTGCTCTACGCCGACGGCATGCTCACCCCCGCGATCTCCGTGGTCTCGTCCGTCGAAGGCATCCGCGAGATCGACGGCATCGGCGCGGCCATCGATCCCTACGTCGTGCCGATCGCCACCGCGATCCTCGTAGCGCTCTTCGTGGTGCAGCGCCGGGGCACCGCCAAGGTCGGCGCCATCTTCGGCCCCATCGTGCTCATCTGGTTCGTCGCGCTCGCGAGCGCCGGCGTCTACTGGATCGGGCGCCATCCCGAGGTGCTTCTCGCGCTCTCGCCACATCACGCCGTCTCGTTCTTCCTTCGACACCGCATCGCGGGCTTCTGGGTCCTCGGCAGCGTCGTGCTCTGCATCACCGGCGGCGAGGCGCTCTACGCAGACATGGGCCACTTCGGACGCAAGCCCATCATGCTCGCGTGGCTCTTCGTCGCCTTCCCCGCGCTGCTCCTGAACTACTTCGGACAGGGCGCGCTCGTCCTGGACGACCCGCACCACGTCGAAGCGCCCTTCTTCGGTCTCTATCCGTCCGCGCTCCGGATCCCGATGGTGCTGCTCGCGACGGCCGCCACGGTCATCGCCTCACAAGCGCTCATCTCGGGCGCGTTCTCGCTCACACGCCAGGCAATCCAGCTCGGCTACCTGCCGCGCCTCGAGATCCAGCACACCTCCCACGAGCACGAAGGGCAGATCTACCTCCCGTTCGTGAACTGGGCGCTGATGGTCGCTTGCATCGGCGCCGTCGTGGTGTTCCGCACGTCGTCGAACATGGCGGCCGCGTACGGCATCGCGGTCACCGGCACGATGGTGATCACGACGGCGCTCTTCTACTCGGTCGCACGGCGCTGGTGGGGCGCTGCGCGGGCGTCGGTGGTGTGCGGCGCGATGGCCGTCATCGATGTCGCGTTCCTCGCCGCGAACCTCGACAAGCTACCGACGGGCGGCTGGATCCCGCTCACGGTCGCTGGCCTCGTGCTCGCGATGATGACGACCTGGAAGGCGGGTCGCGCCCGGGTCGCGGCGTTCTTGCGGGACAGGACGGAGCCGCTCGATCGCTTTCTCGATCGGCTCGATGAGCGACCGCCGCTGCGGGTCCCGGGCACCGCGGTCTTCATGACCTCGAGCCCCGTCGGTACGCCGCCCGTGCTCTTGCACCACTTCGAGCACAACAAGGTCCTCCATCAGCAGGTCGTGCTGCTGAGCATCGTCACCGAGTCGATCCCGCACGTTCCCGCGGGCGAGCGGGTGCAGGTCGAGCGCCTGCGCGACGGCTTCTTCCGGGTCACCGCGCGCTACGGGTTCGCGCAGAGCCCGAAGGTCACCCACATCCTCGCGGCGTGCGGCGAGCTCGGCTTGCGCACCACCCCGAGCGAGACGAGCTACTTCCTCGGGCGCGAGAAGCTCTCGAGCAACCGCGACCGAGGCATGCCTCGCTGGCGCAAGGCGCTCTTCGTGGTGCTGTCGCGCAATGCTCGTCCCGCGACCGACTTCTTCGACATCCCCGCCAACCGGGTGGTCGAGCTCGGCATGCAGCTCGAGCTGTGAGCCGCCGACCCGTCGGAGCGCGCTTCGTGTTACCCACGGGGCATGCGGATGATCGACAAGCCCGGTCTCTTGCCCATCAAGCACCTGATGGAGGATCCCTCGGTCACCGAGATCATGATCAACGGGCCCCAACAGGTGTTCGTCGAACGCCACGGCCGGATGGTCGAGGTGCCCAAGGTGTTCATGCACCCGGCACAGCTCGACTTGCTGGTCGACAACCTCGTCGTCGCAGTCGGACGCGGGGTCACCGCGCGCGTGCCGATGGTGGACTTCCGCATGGACGACGGCTCGCGGGTCAACGTCTGCATCCCACCGGTGTCGCTGCAGGGCGCGACGGTCACCATCCGCAAGTTCACCAAGTCGGTGAAGACGCTGCCCGACCTGGTGCAGCAAGGGACGATCACGCTGCGCATGGCCGAGTTCCTCGCGCTCGCGGTGCGCGCGCGCCTCAACCTCTTGTTCACCGGCGGCACGGGCAGCGGCAAGACGACCACGCTCGGCATCCTCGCGAGCCAGATCAGCACGAACGAGCGCGTCGTGGTGATCGAGGACACTGCCGAGCTCGATCTCCCGCTCGCCCACTGCGTGCGCCTCGAGTGCCGCCCCCCGAACATCGAGGGCTCGGGCGCGATCCCCCTCTCGGATCTCTTGAAGAACAGCCTGCGGATGCGGCCCAACCGGATCTTGGTCGGCGAGATCCGGGGCGACGAGGCCTTCGAGATGATCCACGCGATGACGAGCGGTCACGACGGATCGATGGGCGTGCTGCACGCGAGCTCGCCTGCCCACGCCATCTCGCGCCTCGAGCTGATGATCCTGTCCAAGGGGCTCTCGCTCCCGATGTGGGCGATCCAGAGCCAGCTCTGCGCGAGCATCGACTTGATCATCCACCAAGAGACGATGCAGGACGGCGTGCGCCGCATCACCCACATCACCGAGGTGAGCCGCGCGGAGAACGACGCCGTCGTGCTGCAGGATCTCTTTCGCTACCACCTCCAGGCCTACCGCGCGGACGGCCGCGCCAAAGGCGGCTTCTTCGCCGGCGGCTTCCGCCCGAAGTTCTACGAGAAGCTCAAGCTCGTCGCCGCGCTCGACGTCGACGCGCTCCTCGCGAAGGGGCCGGCCTGACGCGCTACTCGGGCGGAAAGAGCCTGCCGACCTCGAGCTCGATCGCCTCGAACGGCGCGACCTTCACGACGTCGCCATCCCCGAAGCGCCCGACCTCGATCCAGCGCGCCTCACCCACCGAGTCATCGCGGATCAGCGCCTCGAGGACCCGGGCCTCGGGGTCGATCAACCAGAGCGCCTCGACGCCCGACGTCAGATAGAGCTTGGCCTTCGTGAGGCGGTCGTGCCGCGCGTTGCTCGGCGAGGTGATCTCGCAGACCCAGTTCGGGACGACGTCGATCGGCCGCGTGTCCCACGGCGAGGGCAGCCGCTCGCGCCGCCAGCCCGCGACGTCGGGACAGACGACGTCGTGACGCGAGAGCCGCGCGTCGACCGCTGGGAGGATCCACCAGCCGCCCGGTCCCCCACGCCCGTCGTCGTCCTCGAAGGGCCCGCCGATGAAGCGTCCCAGCGCCCGCTGGACGTTGGCGTGACGGGGCACGGGCGAGGGGAGCGCCTCGATCACCCCTCCGATCACCTCCGCGCGGACGTCGTCCGGCAGCGCGAGCAGGTCCTCGTACGTGGCGCACTTGGGCGCGGCGGTCATCGGGCTCAACGCTAGCACGGGGTCGCCCTCGGCCGGACCCGTGGTCCTTGGCGCGGTGGAGCGCGCCGGCCCAGAGTGGCGGCCTCATGTGGTTCGCCAGCAAAGAAGAAGAGGTCCGACGCATCCGTGACGAGGGCTTCGCCGCGCTCGACGCGGGCGAGTTCGACATCGCCATCGCCAAGGGCCGCGAGCTGCTCGCGATGCGCTGGTCGGGCGGCTTCGAGATCGTCGCGCTCGGCTTGCGAGCGAAGGGCGATCGCCAGGGCGCGCTCGAGACGCTCGAGGACGCGGCGCGCCTCGCGCCGGTGTGGTCGCTCGCCCAGCTGCGCGGCAACGTGCTCGACGAGCTCGATCGACACGAGGACGCGCTCGCGGCGTACGACGAGGCGCTCGCGCTCGAGGGCTGCTGGCAGGGCTCGGTCCGCTACAACCGCGCGGTCGCGAACGCCCAGCTGGGTCGCTGGGGCGAAGCGCTCGCGGACGCCGAGGGCGCGCTCGAGGACGCGCGCGACGCGCCGTTCACGGTGCACGCGCTGCGCTTGGCGGTCGAGGCGCTCGGTCACCTGAAGCGCCACGACGACGCAGTGAGCCTCATCGAGAACGTCGGGGGCGGCGACGCCGACGTGGCGCGCGCGCTGGCCGACATCCGGGTGGGCGCGCTGCTCGCGGCCCAGCGCCCGGCGAGCGAGATCGAGCCCGTCGCAGCGATGGCGATCGAGGGCCACACGGCGGGTCTCTCGGTCGCGCGCTTCGTGCACCGCGACGGCGCGAGCGCGCCACGCAAACGCGCGCGGTGCGTGCTGCGGACGCCAGCACCTTCCGAGCAAGAAGGCGTCATCGGCGCATTTCGGCCCGCGACCGTGCGCGCGAAGGACGAGGCTGAGGCGCTCGCGCTGCTGTCTGCGTTGGAGCCCACCGCGACCCGCAGCCGAGCCGCGCTCGAGGTCTACGAAGTGCTCGGCGACGAAGAAGGCCCGGCCGAGATCCTCCAGCTCGCCGGCCGCGTGCTCTACGGCGCCGAGTAGCGCGCTCAGCGTCGGACGAAGTCCAGCTGGCGCTCGCGCTCGCCGTGATCGAGCCGGTGCCAGTAGCTCTCGAGCACGACCGGCAGATCGACCTGTCGCTCCCGCGCCCAGCCGAGGTCGGCGACGTCCGGATGCAGCGGGCGGTGCGAGTCGTAGCGGCCTTCGTTCGTCGAGACGTGGATCTCCTCGACGCGGTCGTAGTCGAGCAAGCGCCGGTGCACCCGGTCCGGCAAGACCCCGTGGTACCGCTGGATCCACAGGTGTGCGATGTCGACCGCGAGCCTGAGGCCCGCGTCCATCGCGCGCTCCAGCGCTGCGCCGGTGCCGAGCACGTAGCCTGGGTACATCGTCTCGATCAGCAGGTCGCGCTCGGCCACGTCCTCGAGCCACGAGGCGAACCGATCGCTCGCGGCGTCGAGCGCGTCGCTGCGCGGTCCGTGCACCGATCGATCGTGCTCGATGGCGATCGGCGCCCACGCCTCGTCCCACACGGCGCGTCGATAGCGATCCCACGCAAAGCCGTGATGGAAGCGAAACGGGATCGCGTGCTCGCGCACCTCGGCCTCGAAGCCTGGGGTTGGGAGGTTGCCCGGCGTGAGCTGGATCCCATCGGGCCGAAGCACCAGCAGCGCCGCCAGCGCGTCGTGCTGGCGCTGACCCTGAAGGCACGACATCGCGAGCAGCAGCACGGCTCAGTCGCCACGGTTGCGCAAGTAGCCGACGTCGAAGCGGTCCTCCCACTGGGGCTGGTGCATGGTGCCGACGATCTCGACCTCGACGTCGTCAGGGCTCGCGCCGCGTCGACCGATGGCGTACGGCGTGTGGGACTCGCCGGGCGACATGCCCTGGTGGCTCCCTGGGAGACAGTAGGCCGCGAACGCAGTGATCGCGGAGCTGTTGTCGTCGAGCATCGGCAGGTCGCGGATAGTGGGCCACCCCGTAAGCGATGCGCCTCGCTCGTTGAGCACGCCGGTGATTGGATCGTCCTCGTCGACCTCGACGTAGAGCCAGCGCTCATCCCCGAGGCAGGCGGGCCATCTCGGCGCCGCGTCACCGCAGGGAAACACGTCGATATGCACCGCGTCGTCCGCCTCGTCATCCCAGTACTGGCCCACGACGACGATCAGCGACTGCACCTCGGGGTCCTGTGCGAAGACCCGGCGGCACAGTGGGATGAAGCTGAGCTCCAAGTACTTGCGCCGGATCTCTGAGGAGGTCTCTCCATCCAGCGGCGGCCTGCCCGGCATGCACTGGACGCTATCACGGGCACGACCCGCGACGCGTCACTTGCCCAAGAACGGGTAGCGCCAGTCCGTCGGCGGCACGAGCGTCTCTTTGATCGAGCGCGGCGAGAGCCAGCGGGTGAGGTTGTAGAAGCTGCCGGCCTTGTCGTTCGTGCCGCTCGCGCGCGCACCGCCGAACGGCTGCTGGCTCACCACCGCGCCGGTGGGCTTGTCGTTGATGTAGTAGTTGCCGGCCGAAAAGCGCAGACGCTGCTCGGCCTGCGCGAGCGCGGCCCGATCGGTGGAGAACACCGCGCCCGTGAGCGCGTAAGGAGACGTCCCATCCACCAGCGCCAGCGTCTGATCCCACTGCGCGTCGTCGTAGACGAACACGGTCACGACCGGACCGAAGATCTCCTCGGTCATCAGCCGATGCGCGGGATCGTCGACCACCGCGATGGTGGGATCGACGAAGTAGCCCTCCGTCTTGCTCGCGCCGCCGCCCACCAAGACCTTCGCGCTGTCCTTGGCGAGCTGCTGGTAGCCCGTGATGCGGGTGTACGCGCGCTCGTCGATCACCGCGCCGACGAACGTCGAGAAGTCGGCGGGATCACCGACCTTCATCTTCGGCGCCTCGTCTGCGAGCTGCTGCTGCACCTTCGGCCACAGCGAACGCGGCACGTAGATCCGCGAGGCGGCCGAGCATTTCTGCCCTTGGTACTCGAAGCCGCCACGAAGGATCGCCGTCGCGAGCGACGTCGGCTCCGCGCTGGGATGCGCGAGGATGAAGTCCTTGCCGCCGGTCTCGCCGACGATGCGCGGAAACGCGCGGTAGCGATCGAGCCGCTCGCCCACGCCGCGCCACAGCGCGCGGAACGTCGCGGTGCTCCCGGTGAAGTGGATGCCCGCGAGGTGCGGCGAGTCGAGCGCGACCTTGCCTTGGGTGATGCCATCGCCGGGGATCATGTTGAGGACGCCGTCGGGCAGTCCCGCCTCACGCAAGAGCGCGAGCACCTCGTGGCAGCCGCGCAGCGAGGTGGTGGACGGCTTCCACACGGCGACGTTGCCGCACAGGATCGGCGCAGTCGGCAGGTTCACCGCGATCGAGAGGAAGTTGAACGGCGCGACCGCGAAGACGAAGCCCTCGAGCGGCCGCAGCTCGCTGCGGTTCCACGTGCCCGCCGGCGAGATGGGCTGCTCGTCGTGCAGCTTGCGGAGGAAGTGGACGTTGAAGCGGAAGAAGTCGGCGAGCTCGCAGACCGCGTCGATCTCCGACTGGTGCGAGGTCTTGCTCTGCCCGAGCATGCACGCGGCGTTCACCCGATCGCGGTAGCGGCCCGTGAGGAGATCCGCGGCGCGGAGGAAGATCGCCGCGCGATCCTCGAAGCGCATCGCCGACCACGCGGGCCAAGCCGCCATCGCCGCGTCGATCGCCGCCTGCGTCTCTTTCTCTCCCGCCTCGTGCGCCCGAGCGAGCACGTGCGCGTGCCGGTGGGGCGAGACGACGTCCAGCAGGCGGCCGGTGGTGACCGACTTGCCGCCGATGTGTACGGGGATCTCCGGACACTCCCCACCCACGACCTTCAGCGCTTCGGCCAGCCGCGATCGCTCGGTCGAGCCGGGCGCATAGGAGAGGACAGGCTCGTTGACGGGCGGCGGGACGGGGTGGGTCATGCGGGCATCCTATCGAAATGCCCCTCGCCGTCGACCCCGGCCTGGGAACGCCTGCGCAGTGGCTCGGCGACGGGTCGGTGAAGGCCGAGAGACCACGCAGGACTTCCTTGACCACGCGCTCCCGAAACCTCTACGATT
>CAYZQM010000230.1:0-655 GCA_964480175.1 uncultured Sandaracinaceae bacterium | reverse complement strand
GCCAAGCAGTACGCGCTCCGATTCATCTCGGGCAAGTACCAAGGCGGGGAATTCCCCTTGCCCAACAACAAGGAGATCGTCGTCGGCCGTTCGAGCGAGCTCGACATGGTGCTGGTCGAGGACATGGTCTCTCGCCGGCACGCGAAGCTCACGGTCACGGGCGATCAGATCTTCATCCAGGACCTCGGCTCGACCAACGGGACCTTCGTCAACGGCGAGAAGATCAAGCGCGCGCGCCTGCAGGAGGGCGACCGCATCCTGATCGGCACCAGCATCATCAAGCTGGTCGCGGCCGACGGCGCCGCGGGGGGAGACGCGAAGGCCCGCCTCGAGGACGTCGCACAGGGACGCCGCACCTCGCAGGTCCGCACGATGTCGGGATCGATCGCGGAGATCCCGCTGCCCGATCTCATGCAGCTCTTCTCCGCGAGCAAGAAGAGCGGCGTGCTCGTCATCCGCAGCGAGAACGAGGTCGGCAAGATCTTCTTCGACGGCGGCAAGGTGCTCTTCGCGGTGGTGAACGAGCACTACGACGTCGCCCCGATGAAGAGCCTGCTCCGCATCCTCACGTGGGTGAACGGCAGCTTCGACATGGACCCGCCCGAGCAGCGGGAGTTCGCCGAGACGATCCAGGCGACCACCGAGGGCATCCTCA
>CAYZQM010000229.1:0-11112 GCA_964480175.1 uncultured Sandaracinaceae bacterium | reverse complement strand
TGCCCCTCGCACTGCAGAGAAACTACCGGCCAGTTCGGCAGAACGAGAGAAGAACAAGGAAGCGAAGACGGAGGCCGAGCGGCCCGAGCAGAACGCGCGTAGCGCAGATCAGTCGAAGACGGAGGCCGAGCGGCCCGAGCACCCTAGTGTTGGAGCTTCTGGCCGGCCTCTTCGAGCTTCTTGCCGACGGCCTCGAGGTTCTCGCCCACCTTGCGCTGCACGTCGTGCAGCGTGTTGGTCGTGGTCTTCTTCGCCTCGGCCGCGAGCTCGGCTGCCTTGCGGGAGGCCTCCTCGATGCTGCTGCTCGCGCGGTCCATCACCGCGCGCGCTTCGTGTGCGGCGTGGTCCAGCTGCGCCTTCGCGCCGTCCATCATCCCGTGGCTCGCGCCGTTCCCGTTCGCCTTCACTTCGGACGTCGAGGGGTCCTCGTGCGGCGTCTTCAGCGCGCCGGTCGACGTGACCTCCAGCTTCTCCTCGTGATGCGGCGGCTGGTGATGGGACGCCGCCTTCGTGACGGTCGGCCCCTCGAGCCGGTGGCTGCGCCGCGGCACGGGGCGCTGGTCGTTCTTACGTCCGCTGTTGTTTCTCTGGGCGTTCGGCATGGAGACGGATTCCTTTCGTTCAGATGCGCTGCAGATCGATTCGTCAGGCGGCGACGCCGCCCTCGGCGGTCATGCGGTCGAGCGCCTCGACCTCGACGCCGTTGGCGTCGGTCGGCCTCGCGGGCTCGCCGCCACCCATCACCCGACCGAGCGCGGCTTCGAGCTCGCGCTTCAGCCGCTGCCCCGCTTCGGAGCGATAGAAGGCGGTGGCTGCGGCGACGGCGCCGCTGACGATCAGGGTGCGGGTGATCCTGCGGAACATGACGAGACTCCTTGGGTGAGCGAGTGGCGTGGTGGGTGGCTCAGTGCGCGTTGCGGGCGCGGGGCGCCGCGGTGCGCGCGGGCTCCTTCGTGACCTTGCCGTCGCGCTTGGTCGCGGGCGCATCCTTGGTGTCGCCCACGCCCTTGCCGCGCTCGAGGTGGCTCTCGAGGAACCAGAGATCCATCTCGAGGCTGCGAAGCACCTCGGTGTACAGATCGACGGTGACCGGCTCGTGGAACTCCTCCACCAGCTTGATCTGGTGGCGCAGCATCGCGCCGAGCTCCGCGTAGCGGTCGGTGAGGCTGCGGACGTGCTCGTCGCCCTGCACCGCCGTCTCGTCGTGCTCCGCGAGCGCCGAGGTGTGGCCCGCCATGCGCACGGTGCCGCGGGCGTAGCCCCCGAGCTGACCGATGCGCTCCGCGATCATGTCGCTCGAGGACACGAGGTGCGCGTAGAGGTCGTCGAACATCGTGTGGCGCGAGATGAACTGCGAGCCGCGCACGTTCCAATGGGCCTGCTTGACCTGGTAGGTGAGGTCGATCGACGCGGCCAACAGATCGTTGAGGCCGCGGATGATCTGGCTGCGGGCGTCTTCGTCGATGGTGACGTGCGAGTGGAATCGAATGGTCATGTCTTCTCCTTCAGCGTTGTCGTGAGTCGTGCGGTGATCGATCCAAGGGGCGTGCCATCGATGGAGCGGTGCGTTCGTGCACGTTTCGCTTCGCGCGCGCCTCAGCTGTGGCGCGAGCGCGCGTTCATCATCCGAGCGCTTGCTCCTCGCGCGCGATGCGCAGCGCTTCGAGGAGCCAGCGCGCGACGAGCGGTCCCAAGAAGAGGCCCCATCCGCCGACGACCGCCAGGCCGCCGAGCATGGACAGGAGCACCACGAGGTTGTGCAGATCGAGCTTGCCCCAGCGGGCGAACATGGGTCGGGTGAAGTTGTCGACGCCCGAGATCACCACGGTCCCCAGCGAGCCCAGGATGATCGCTTCGGTCGTCTTGCCCGAGAGCGCGAGGCCGATCGTCAGCGGCACCCACACCAGCGCGGTGCCCACGCTGGGGATGATGGAGACGAGCAGCGTGAGGATGCCGAGCACCAGCGCGCGCGGGACGTCGAGCGCGAAGTAGATCACCGTCGCGATCGCCGCCTGCAGGGCGCCGGTCAAGAGCACGCTGATGCCGAGGCCGCGTCCGGTCTCGAGGAAGCTCTTGGCGAAGCGGTCGATGTGCCGATCGGCGAGGGGGAGGTTCCTGCTGAACCAGCTCATCGCCCGGGTGCCATCGACCAAGAACGCGTAGGCCGCGCTGAAGAACACGAAGAGCCCGAGCGCGACGCCGGCGAGGCCATCGACCAGCGTGAACGCCTGCGCGGAGTGCGACTGGAGCATCCCGATCACGGTCTCGAGGTCCAAGCGGAAGCGGCCGCGGTGGCCTTCGCCCCCGGTCACCAGCGCCTCGAGCGCGGCGCGCCCGGAGCGCGAGCTCGTGAGCTGATCGACGAGGCTCGCGGCGTCGTCGACGAGCGAGAACGCGAGGATCACGAACGGCGTCACCAGCGCCAAGAGCAAGAGCAGCGTCACCACCGTCGCCGCGCGGTGCGAGCCGTGCAGGACGGAGGTGAGCTTGCGGTGCAGGTGCCGCGCGAGCGCCGCGAACCACGCCGCGAGCACCAGCCACGGCACGAACTGGAAGAACACCACCGCGCCCGCGAGCATCAAGAGGCCCAGCACCACCCGCAGGCTGGTGCGCTCCCTCCGCGCGTGAGGGCGCTGGCGGGCGGCCTGCGCCAACGGTTGATCGAGCGTGTCGAGCCGGCGATCCGGCGGGATCGCCGAGGGCTTCACCACGGCGGAGAGGGGGACGTTGCCGGTTGCGGTCGCGGACATCGAGGTGCCACCGACTCAGCAAGCCCTGTGCGCGGGGCGATCGCGGCGATCGGGGCCGCCCTTGCAGCACGGCCGCCACAGTGCGAGGCGAGGCTGCTCATCCGCAGGAAAGAGCGCCGCGCGCGGCGCGGTACTACGCTCGCGCGCCCCGGACATGAAGAGCTCCACCAAGGCCGCGTTCGTGTACGGCTCGCTCCTCGCGGGACACGCGCTGACCGAGACCGCGCGCGATGCGCTCTACCTCGAGCGCCACGATCCGGCCCAGCTGCCCGCGGTGTACGCGGGACTGGCGGTCGCTGCGGCGGTGGTGACCTGGATCATGCACGTGATCCCCGATCGCGGTCGCCCCGGCAGGCGCCCGGTCGGGGTGATCGGGGTCGGCGCGCTCGTGGCGCTCGCCTTCGGGGTCACGTCGATGGAGGTGACCTCGGGCTGGGGCACGCTCCTCTACCTCTGGACCGGCGTGTTCGGCATGGTGTCGACGAGCACGGTGTGGGCGTGGATGGCGGTGCGCTCGGATCTCTCTCGGGCCCGGCAGGAGTTCACCCGGATCGGCGTCGGCGGGATCGTCGGCGCCATCATCGGCTCGCTGATCGCGGTGGGGCTCTCGCAGATCGCCGAGACCCAGTGGCTCCTCATCGGTGCGGCGGTGATCTTGGCGGTCACCGCGGTCGGCGCCTACCTGTGGGCGCGCGGGGACGTGCACAGCGTGAGCCTCGCGCCCGAGCGCCGCGCGACCGGCAAGGTCGAGCAGCGGCGCTACGCGGCGCTGCTCTTCACCTTCATCCTGGTCGGCGCGGCGGCGCTCACGGCCGGCGATCTCGCGTTCAAGTCCACCGTGGCCGAGCGGGTTCCGCCTGGCGAGCTCGCGACCGTCTTCGGCGCGGTGGCCGCGAGCACCGACGCGCTCGCGCTCGCGGTCCAGACCCTCGTCACACCTTTCATCCTGAGGCGCCTGGGCCTGCAGGCCGCGATGGTCGCGCTCCCGGTCGCGTTCGGCGGTGTGCTCTCGCTCGGCGTCGGCGGCGCCGTGTTGCAGGCGGCCGTCGGTCTTCGGGCCGTCGCGGGCGCGCTCAGCCACTCGCTGCACGGCACCGCCACCGAGCTGCTCTACATGCCCTTCGAGGTGCGGATCCGCCGCCGCCTCGCCACGACCTTTCAGCCCGTGGGTCATCGCGCGGGGCAAGCGATCGCGGCGCTCCTCGTCGCGCTCGCGTTCGGATGGGGGCTCGGGGTGTCCGAGGGCCTCTTCGCGTTGGTGCTCGTGCTCGCGCTGCTCTGGCTCGCGGTCGCGCTCGCGACGCACCGCAGCTACCTCGCGATCCTTCGCACCCGTCTCGATGGCTTCGAGCCCGATCCGAGCGCGCCCCTGCCGAGCCCCGCGCTGAGCGAGGAGGCGCTCGAGACCGTGCTGCGCTCGCTGACGCTGGACGAGACCACGTGCCTCGCCGCGCTGCGCCTCTTGGATCGGCACGCGCGCGCCGATCTCGTGCCGCCCTCGCTCCTGGCGCACCCCTCGAGCGCGGTGGTCCTCGCGACGCTCGAGCTCTTGGTGCACTCCCAGCGCAGCGACGTGTCGAGCTTGCTCGCGCGTTGCCTCGCGAGCCCGGACGACGAGGTCCGCGCGCGCGCGGCCTCGGCGCTGCTCGCGCTGCGCGGCGACGTCGACGTCTCCGCGCTCCGAGCCGATGTCTCGCCGTCGGTGCGCGTGATCGGGCTGACCATGGCGCGGCGCGATCCCGCGCAGGCCTCCGACGCGCTGCGGGAGCTGGAGGCGACGCTCGAGGTGGGCGATCGCGAGACGACGGTCGCGCTGCTCCGCGCGTGGAGCCACGCGCCGCCCGACGAGGCGCTCGACGCGCTCGTGTTCTCGGCGGTGGTCCAAGACGCGCGCCACGTCGCCTTCGAGCTCGCCGACGCCGCGCGGGTGAGGCCGCACCCGGTGCTCTTGGGCGCGCTGCTGCAGACGCTGACGGTCCGTCCCAGCCGCGACGCCGTGCACGCGTCGCTCGCGGCGATCGGCGAGCCTGCGCTCGCCTACCTCGAGGCCGCGACCCAGCGAGACGATCTCGCGCGGGCGGTGCGCCTGCAGCTCCCCGACGCGATCGGCGCGTTCCTCACGCCCCGCGCTGGGCAGGTGCTGCTCGAGCTCTTCCGGCGCGAGACCGACGGTGGGATGCGCTACGCCGCGCTGCGCGCGCTGGGCCGCTTCGCGCACGATGGCGGCGCGCTGCCCGATCTCGCGGAGGCGATGGACGCGTTCATCGAGCGCACGGTGCATCGCCTCCTGAAGCTCACCGTGTGGCGCCACCGACTCGCCGCGCAGTTCGGCGGCGCGCTCGTCGAGGACGAGCTGCTCGCGCTCTTGGATGCGCTCTTGCTCGACAAGCACCAGGCAGCGACCGAGCGGCTCTTTCGGGCCCTCGGCTTGCGTGGCTTGCGCGGAGAAGATCCCGAGGCGCTCTTCTGGGGGCTTCGCTCCGGGGAGAAGCACGTGCGCGAGGGCGCGCGCGAGCTGCTCGAGCACGCGCTCGAGGGGCCGCTCCGCGAGGCGATCGTCGCGCTCTTCGCGGAGGCCGACGTCGAGGCGCGCATCACCCGGGCCGCCGAGGCGCTCGACGTGGCGCTGGCCCCGCACGACACCTGGTCGCACACGCTCGAGCGCGAGCTGCGCGAGGACGGAAGCGAGAGCGTGCGGGCGATCGCCGAGCGCGCGTTCGTGAAGCGCGCGCCGGCCGCCACGCCGAAGGTGAGCGCATGAGCGAATCCGAAGATCTCTCGACCGATCGCGAGCTGTGGGGGCTTCGCCTCTCCCAGCTCTTCGGGCTGGATCTGCGGCGCGCCGGACCGCTCGTCGCGCGCGGCGAGCTGCGCCGCTTCGAGGCGGGCGAGGCGATCGCCCGCGAGGGCCAGCGCCTGGACTTGCTGCACTGGGTGCTCGAGGGGAGCGTCGAGATCACCCGCGATGGCCGTCACTTCGGCCGCGCGGGCGCGGGCGACGCGATCGCCGCGCTCGTGGTGTGCAGCCGTGACGAAGGAGGCGCCTCCGCGATCGCCACGTCCCCGACCCACACGCTCTCCTTCGACGCCGATCGCATCGGCGTCGCCGTGAGCGGCCGCTCGCCGCTGCTCGAGCCCACCCTGCGCGCGGTGACCCGCGAGGCCATCTCGCTTCAGCGCCGCAGCGGCGGCCCGAGCTTCACCGGCAAGCGGAGCCGCGCGAGCGCGCTCGACATGAGCGATCCCGTGGACCGCCTGCTGCTCTTGCGCACCGCCATGGGCGGCCCCGCCATGACGCGCATCGAGTCGCTCGCGGATCTCGCCGAACAGGCGCAGCCCGTCGAGCTCCCCGCCGGCACCCGCCTGTTCCGCGCCGGGGATCCGCCCGAGCGCTGGGCGCTGGTGATCTCGAGCGGCGTCGTCGAAGGGCGCAGCGACGAGCGGGACTTCTCCTTCGGGCACGCCGACACGATCGGCCTGCTCGACGTGTCGGCGCAGGTGCCGCGTCACTACGACGCCAAGGTGATCGAGCACGTCACCGCGCTGCGAATCGAAGGCGACGACCTGCTGCGGGTCGTGCAGGACCATCCCGAGTTCCAGGACGATCTCCTGCACACGCTCGGCGTCGCGGCGCTGGCCGCGTGGGGATGACGCGCCCGCGCGCCTCGGTGTTGGCGGCCCGCGGACGGCGAAGTACAAGCCGTCCCGCATGACCGCACCGAACACGGCGCCGATCACGGTGGTCGCAGGCGCAGAGAGCGCGTCGCCCGAGCGGATCGCCGCCCTCGACCTGGGCTCGAACAGCTTTCACCTCGTGCTCGCCTGGGTGGAGAACGGGATCCCGCACGTCTACGACCGGCGGCGAGAGCACGTCGCGCTCGCGACCGGATTGATCGAGGGGGAGCCGCTCGATCGGCAGGCGCGCGCCCGCGCGCTGGCGTGCCTTCGGCGGCTCGGCACGCTGCTGAAGCCGCTGCCCGGCGCGCGGGTGCGGGTCGTGGGGACCGACGCGTTGCGGCGTGCCTCGGACGGCGCTTCGCTGCGGCGTCAGGGACGAAAGCTGCTCGGCCATCCGATCGAGCTGGTGCCGGGCTACGAGGAGGCGCGCCTGATCTGGCGCGGGGTGAACGCGATGCGCCCCCCGAGCGAGGGCGAGCGCCGCTTGGTCGTCGACATCGGTGGAGGCAGCACGGAGCTCATCGCTGGCACCGGCTTCACGCTCGAGGAGGCGCGCAGCACGCCGATGGGCTGCATCCGCTTCTCCGAGGAGTTCTTCCCCGGAGGGCGTCTCTCGACCAAGCGCTACGCGCGAGCGCGCGAGGCCGCGTTGCTCTCGGTGCGCAGCTTCGTGCCCCGCATGCTCGAGGCCGGAGTGCACCTCGCGCTCGGCGCGTCGGGGACGATGCGCGCGATCGGCGAGGTGAGCGCGGCCAACGGCTGGTCCCCGTCTCCGTCGATCATCAGCCGCAGCAGCGTGAGCCGCCTCGTCGATCGGATGCTCGACGCGAAGAACAGCGCCGCGCTCGACCTGCGCGGCCTGAGCGAGGATCGGAAGCCGGTGTTGCCGGGCGGCCTCGCCATCGCCGACGCGGTGATGAGCGCGTTCGAGCTGGAGCACCTCGAGGTGGCCGAGGGCGCGCTGCGCGAGGGCTTGCTCATGGAGATCGTGAGCGGTCAGGAGACGGGACGCGATCTGCGCGAGGACAGCGTCGCCGCGCTCGCCGCTCGCCACCACGTCGATCGGGCGCACGCGGCGCGGGTGCGCGCGAGCGCCGAGCAGCTCTTCGACCAGGTGGCGGATGCGTGGGAGCTCACCGGCCACGAGCTGCGGCGCTGGCTCGGCTGGGCCGCGGAGCTGCACGAGCTCGGCCTGTCCGTCGCGCACACGGGCGTGGCGCGGCACGGCGCCTACCTCATCCGCAACGCCGACGCGCCGGGCTTCTCGACCGGTCAGCTCGACGCGCTCGCGCGCTTGGTGCGCACCCACCGAGGTCGCATGCGCGACGACGAGCAGAAGCGGAGCCGGAGCGAGCGCCGCACCCTGGCGCGCTTGGGCGCCATCTTGCGCGTCGCGGTCGCGCTGCGCGCCGATCGAAGGGCCCAGGCGGTGAAGGTGCGGGCGAGCGCTGGCAAGAAGCGCCTCACGGTGGTCTTGCCGGCGGCGTGGCTCGCCGAGCACCCGCTGGTCCGCGTCGATCTCCGCAACCACGCGCGTCAGCTGCACCGCGCGGGCGTGAAGCTCGTCGTCGAGACCACCGAGCGCTGACAGGCCCCCAAGACGGGTGGTCGTGGTCGTACGTGAACGTGACCGAACGTGATCGTGGTCGTTCGTGGTCGTGAACGTGATCGTGGTCGTGAACGTGAACGAAGCCGTAGAGAAGGGCCGTTCATGTTCACGCCCAGACTGGGTGACCTGAACGCGATCGTTCGTCGTCGTCGTGAACGAAGCCATCGATTGAGGCCGTTCACGACCACGACCACGATCACGATCACGTTCACGTCTCGAGATCACGATCGCCATCGCGATCACGATCTCGATCGCCGCGGTCGTCGCTTCGCTCGTCAGCCGGGCTGCTTGCCGCGGCCGACCCAGGGGACGTCCGCGACACCTGCGCGGTGGTTCGCGAGGCGCGCGAGCTGAAAGAGCAGATCGCTCAGCCGGTTCACGAAGCGGATCGCCTCGGGCCGCACGTCGGCCCGCTCGGCGAGCGCCGTCAGGTGCCGCTCCGCGCGGCGACACACGCAGCGCGCGACGTGCAGCTCGGCCGAGAGCGCGCAGCCGCCTGGCAAGACGAACGTCTTGAGCGGCGGCAGCTCCCCATCGGCGCGATCGATCGCCTGCTCCATCTGCGCGATGTCACCTTCGTCCACCTGGTGGATGGCCATCGGCTTGCCCGAGGCGTTCGCGAGCTCGGCGCCGAGATCGAAGAGGCGGCTCTGGAGCGCCTCGAGGAGCGCGTCGGTCTCGTCGCCGAACGGATGCAGGCGCACCTTGCCGAGCACCGCGTTCAGCTCGTCGAGCTCGCCGTACGCCTCGATGCGGACGTCGTGCTTCTTCACCCGCGCGCCGCCGAACAGGCCCGTCTCGCCGGCATCACCGGTCTTCGTGTAGATCTTCATGTCTCGTCTCCGCTGCCGAGCTTCGTCCCGATCGGGATCGGACGGCCCGCGAGCAGCTCGCTGGCCTTCATGCGCCGCTTGCCGTCGAGCTGGAGCTCGCTGATCGCGATCGACCCCGCGCCGCAGCTCACGAGGATCGCGCGCTCGCCGCCGGCGGTGGGACACGCGACGCTGGTGATCGTGCCGGGCGCGGCGTGCTGGCCTTCTTCCTCGATCACCTCGGTGCGGTGGATCTTGAGGCGCTGGCCATCGAGCGTCGTCTCCGCGCCGGGCCAGGGGCTCATGCCGCGCGCCCAGTCGTGCACCGCCTGCGCGGGCTGATCGAAGCGCAGGATCGCGTCCTTCTTCTCCAGCATCCGCGCGAGGGTCACCGCGCCCGGATCCTGCGGCGTCGCCGGCCGCTCGCCCGCGAGCCAGGGCAAGAGCTCGCGCGAGAGGATCGCGGCCCCCATCGGTCCGATGCGCGCGGCGAGCTCCCCCGCGGTCTCGTTCGGATCGATCGTCGTCGCCTCGCGCGCAAAGACCGGCCCCGTGTCCAGGCCCGCGTCCATCTCCATCAAGCACACGCCCGTCTCGGCGTCGCCGCTCGCGACGGCCCACTGGATCGGCGCGGCGCCCCGCCAGCGCGGAAGGAGCGACGCGTGCACGTTCACGCAGCCTCGCCGGGGCGCGGAGAGCACCGCGTCGGGCAAGATGCGGCCGTAGGCGATCACGATCGCGGCGTCGAGCGAGAGCGAGCGGAGCTGCGCAGCGAGCGCTCCGTCCTTGAGCTTGGTCGGCTGGGTGACCTGTAAACCCAGCGAAAGGGCCCGCGCCTTCACGGGCGGCGGCTCGACCTTCTGCCCTCGTCCCTTCGGTCGATCGGGCTGCGCTATCACGAGCGCGATCTCGCCGAGCGCGTGCACCGCCTCGAGCGAGGGGACGGCGATCTCGGGCGTCCCGAAGAACGCGAAGCGTGGGCGGGCGGAACTCACGCGCCTCTCTTACCAGTCTTCGCGCCTTCAGCCCGCTTCGGCTTCGGCGGCCCGCTTGACCATCTGGCGGTGGACCATGCGCTTCTTGAGCATGCCGAGGTGATCCACCATCAGCTTGCCTTCGAGGTGATCGTGCTCGTGCTGGATGGCGACGGCGAGCAGGCCGTCGGCCTCGAGCTCGAAGAAGTCGCCGTTCCGATCCTGGGCCCGCACCTTCACCCGCTCGGCGCGATCGATGTCTTCGTGGACGCCGGGGAACGACAGACATCCCTCTTCCCACACCACTTCGCCGTGCTTCTCGAGGATCACTGGGTTCGCGAAGACCCGAAAGTCGCTGGGCTCGTCCTCGCCGGTGGCCGCGTCGATGACGAAGAGCCGCTGGCTCACGCCGATCTGCGGTGCCGCCAGACCCACCCCGGGGGCCGCGTACATGGTCTCGGCCATGTCGTCGACCAGCGCGGCGAAGTCGGGCCCGAAGTCGGTCACCGGCGCCGCGGGGATGCGCAGGCGCTTGTCCGGATAGTGGAGGATGGTGCGGATGGCCATCGGAAGGGCCCTGGTTTTAGTGTCCTTCGCGCCCTTTGTCGATGCCGGGGAGCGTGCGGATCCCCACCCGAGCCGCCCTCGCCGGAGCGACCCCGCGCTCCTGTGTGGACTTCTTCGGCGATGGGCCCTATAAGCTGGAACCCTACCGGCATGCGCCTCGCGATATTCAGCGACGTTCACGCGAACATCGAGGCGCTCTCCGCGGTGGTCGAAGCGTACAAGAAGGAGCGCATCGACGAGTACTACTGCCTCGGCGACGTGGTGGGGTACGGCGCGAGCCCGAACGAGTGCTCCGACATCGTCCGCACGCTGGCCAAGACCACGATCCTCGGCAACCACGACGCCGCGGTCGCCGGGCGCATGGACTACTCGTACTACTACGAGGCCGCGCGCCACGCGCTCGATCAGCACTCGCGGCAGCTGACCAAGACCAACCTCGAGTGGCTCAAGCAGCTGCCCTACAAGCACGAGCTGAGCGATCACCGGGTGACGCTGTGTCATGGGTCGCCGCTGCGCCTCGAGGAGTTCGAGTACATCTTCGCGCCCGAGCAGGCGCGCGAGTGCCTCGAGATCTGGGACCAGCTCTCCGACCTCACGCTCATCGGCCACTCGCACCTCTGCAAGGTCTTCGCGCTGCGGCCCGGTGAGGTCGAGGAGCTGCCCGCGCGGCGCTTCACCCTGCGCAAGGACTGGAAGTACATCGTCTCGGTGGGCTCCGTCGG
>CAYZQM010000228.1:0-11145 GCA_964480175.1 uncultured Sandaracinaceae bacterium | reverse complement strand
CTCGGGCGCGATCGTCCGTACCACGCACGTCACCGGGGTCGCGACCGACCTGGGCATCTTGCTCGGTCGCGCGCTGCGGGGCAGCAAGCCCGACGCCGGGAGCGCCACCTTGCTCGCGGTGCTGATGGCGGCCTTCCTCGCGGGGAGTGTGCTCGGCGGCGTCGTCTTCGGAGCGCTCGGCCGCTTCACGCTCCTTCCGCCAGCGATCGCGCTGGGTGGGGTGTCCGTCGTGTGGATCGTGATCGCGCGGCGCGCGCCTTCCGCGGGGTGAGGCTCGCGTCGGAGAAGGAAGCCCGCCCACGACGAGCGCAGGATGGACTGCTTCTTCTTGCCCTTCGCGAGCTCGTCGATGAGCTCGCGAAGGGCGCGGATGCGGTGGGCCGCTCGCGCTCACGGAGTGCGCGCGCGAAGTGGGACGCCTGGCGCCGTGACGTCCGCGACCGGGTGTCCCGCACTGAAGGGGATCGGTCGTGCGGATTGCGCTCGCGCGACGGACCAGGCAGATGCAGCGGCGATGACCGCGTCGATGATCCACCGAGGTGACCTCTACTGGATCGCGCCAGACGACGCGCGCGGACCCCCGTCGGGCTACGCGCATCCGCACGTCGTGGTGCAAGAGGACGTGCTCAATCACTCGCGCATCGAGACGGTCGTCGTCTGCGCGCTGACCACCCACCTGGGCAAGGCCCACGAGCCGGGGAACGTGCTGCTCGAGCCCGATGAAGGTGATCTCCCCAAGCAGAGCGTCGTCGTCGTCTCCCAGATCCTGTCGGTCGACAAAGCTCGGCTGGGTGAGCGGATCGGCCGGCTCTCCGAGGCGCGCGTCGAGCAGATCCTCGACGGCCTGCGCTTTCAACAGCGGTCGTTCTTCGAGCGGTCGTCGCGCCGATGATCGTCCCCAGGTATTGGGCCGAGGCGCGGCTGCAGGAGAAGAAGGACGGAAAGCAGCGGACGCTCTTTCGCTACGGGTGGTCCTCGACGTCGCAGGCCGACGCGCAGCGGATGGCGGAAGAGCGGGTGCGCGAGGCGATGGCGCGGCATCGCGCGGGCGAGCGGCCTGCGCAGCGGGAGCCGAAGGTCGCCTACAACGGCGCCGATGGCGTTCCGATTCGGGAGGAGATCCTCGAAGAGCACGGGCGTGTGGTGATCACCCGCAACAGCTACGGCGCGCGCTGCTTGAACACGCCCGACGTGTTGATCGCGGATGTCGACTTCGAGTCGTCGCCGTCGAGGGGCCTCGTGACGCTCGGCTGCGCGATCCCGCTGATCGCGACCGCGGCGGCCTTGGTGATCAGCCGGAGCCTCGGCATCACGATGGTCGTGCTGCTGGTGAGCGGCGTGCTGGGCGCCAACCTGCCGTCGTGGGTGCATCGAGCCCAGCGCGCGTGGCGAGGGGACCCGGAGCAAGACGCGATGCGCCGGCTCCGCGCGTTCTGCGAGCGTCACCCCGAGTGGCTCACCCACGCGTACCGCACGCCGCTCGGCTTGCGCGTGATCGCGACCCATCGGCGCTTCGATCCGCGTGACGAGACGGTCGGCGCGTTCTTCGCCGCGCTCGAGGTCGATCCGCTCTATCGGCGCATGACCGAGCTGCAGCGGTGCTTTCGGGCGCGGCTCACCGCCAAGCCTTGGCGCATCGGGATCACCAGCCACCTGCGGCCGCGTCCGGGCGTCTGGCCCGTGAAGCCCGAGCACCTGCCGAGGCGGAACGCGTGGATCGCCGACTACGAGGCGACGGCCGCCGAGTACGCGGCGTGCCGCTGGATGGAGCAGGTCGGCGCGGGAAAGCCCGACCCGGACGCGGAAGCGGTGCGGCGCCTCCACGACTCGCTCTCGGGCGCGGAGACTGATCGCCCGATCGCCTGAGCGCCGACTTCCCACCGGCCCGAGATCGCCGACCGCACCCGGTGCGCCAACGGGGCTGAGACGGCGTGGAGCAGATGCGGCAATGCGCCTCATGGTGCCCACGGGATCTGCCGCAGATCTGTCGCACCGAGGCCGGTTCGCGGGCTGCACTCGCCGCCGGCCGATGTCCCGCAACACCCCGTCCGCCCGTCCGGCCGCCCAGATCTCCAGCCCAGGGAACGCGTCACCGTTGCTGGTCGGCGAGATCAAAAAACGCATTCGCCCGGAGGTCGAGGCGCTCGCCGACCTCGGTCGCCAAGCGGCCGACGGCGTGCCCTCGCTCGAGCCGCTGCGCCGCCTCGTGAAGCGGATGCGCGCCTCGCGGCCCACGCTGCGGAGCGCGGCGATCGAAGCGCTGTGCTCGCTGCTCGAAGAAGACGAGGCGCTCGGCGGGGGCGTGCGCTCGTTCGCCACCCGCTTGGCGCTCGCCGCACGGACCAGCTCGGCGCTCGCGGATCTCGGCCTGCTCCCGGCGCATGGGTTCCTCGCCGAGCTGCGCCAGCGCGTGTCCACGCGTCTGTTGCCCTCGCATCGTCCGCCGCACGATCTCACCGACATCCTGCAGACGGTGTTCGATCCCGTGGACGCGGCGTGGCTCGAGGGCATCGACGACGCGCAGCTCGTGCGTCTGCTCGGTCTCTTCGCGCCGGATGAGGGTGTCGCGATCAGCTCGATCGCCCAGGGGGTGCTGCGCGCGATCGACGTGCTCGCGCATCGGCTCGCCGCCGCGGGGGAGGATCCCGTCGTGCTCGACTTCGACCCGGAGGCCATCGACTTCGAGTCGCCGTTCCTCGCGCAGGCCGAGCAAGTGATGCGGCTGACCACGATGCGACGCGAGCAGCTGGGCCTCCAAGGGCCCAGCAGGGAGGAGGCGCCCGAGGAGGCCGACGACCGCCACGCGCGGGTGCTCATCCACCAGTGCCAAGCGGCCGCGGCGCGCATTCGAAAGCGCACGCCGCGCACGGGCGCGACGATCCGGATGACGTACGACCTCGAGCGCATCGACGACGTGATCGAGCGCCTCTTGCTGCTGCTCGACACCCTCTCCACCGATCCGGCCGTCGCGGCGACCGCGCGCGTGGCGCTGTTCCGGCGGCTGGTGCGCGCGCAGGGCGAGGTCGAGCAGGTCATGCCGCTCCTGCGGCGGGCCTCGCATCTCGTGGCCTCCGAGATCGTGTCGCATGCGAGCCGGACCGGTGAGCACTACATCGCACGCACGGCCGGGGGCTACGGCGAGATGTGGGTCGCCGCGGGCGGCGCGGGCATCATCGTCGCGTGCATGGCGGGAATCAAAGTGGGGCTCGCCGCGCTGGGCGCCCCGCCGCTGCTCGAGGCCGCGTTGTTCTCCGCGAACTACGCGCTCGGCTTCATCCTGGTGCAGTCGCTCGGGATGACGATCGCGACCAAGCAGCCCGCGATGACCGCCGCCGCGCTCGCGCATTCCGTCGACGCGACGCGCCCGAAGGAGACCCGCGCGCTCGTCGAGACGATCCAGTGCCTCGCGCGGAGCCAGCTCGCCGCGATCCTCGGCAATTGCCTGGTCGCGATCCCCGCCGCGCTCGCGCTCTCCGCGCTCTTCACCATGGTCTTCGGCGCGCCGATCGCGAGCGTGGAGAAGGCGCATCACCTCATCGAGGACATCGATCCGCTGCGCAGCCTCGCGATTCCTCACGCCGCCATCACCGGCATCTGGCTCACGCTCGCGGGGATCGTCGCGGGCTACGTGTCGAGCTCGGTGATGGCGCGTCACGTGCCCGAGCGGATCCGCCGGAGCCCCGCGCTCCGTCGCCGACTGAGCAAGGAGTCCGTGGAGAAGCTCGCCGACTTCGTGCACGGCAAGGCCGGCGCGGTGATGGGCTCGATCGTGCTCGGCATCCTGCTCGGCAGCACCGGCACCGTCGGGCGACTGCTCGGCCTGCCGATCGACATTCGTCACGTCAGCTTCGCGTCGGCCAACCTCGGCCTGTCGATCGCGACGCTGGGCCTGCACGACGTGCACCTCGCGCGCTCGCTGCTCGGCATCGCGGGCATCGGCACGATGAACCTGGCCGTGAGCTTCTCGCTGTCGCTCGGGCTCGCCTTGCACGCGAAGCGAACCCGCCTGCGCTACCTGCCGACGCTCGCGGGTGACTTGATGCGCTCGACGCTGCGAGAGCTGCCCTCGTGGCTGCTGCCGGTCGGCGCGAGCGCGCGACCGATCGAGACCGAGCCCACGACACCCTGACTCGGCGACACGGTGACCTAACGACGAACGATCCAGCCGCCGCGAGAGGGGTCACTCGGGGACGTCCCAGGCGCCGTGGAAAGCGTAGGGCAAGAGCGGCAGCGGCACGCGCGCGAGCGGTCCGTCGGTGAGCGTGTTCACGTCGAAGATGGCGAGGCTGCTCGCGTGCCGGACTCCGTCGTAGAGGATCGCGAGCACGTGACCGGCGTCCGCGCGCTCCGGGGACGGAGCGAAGATGGGCTCGCCCACGAAGACGTGTTCGCTCGCCGTCCACAGCGTGGTGGGGCGCGCTGGATCGGTCAGATCGATCCGCGCGATGGAGTCGAACGGGAACAGACGCGCGGGATCAGCGCGCGCGGCCCCGAGCGCGAAGGGCGTGTCGATCCCGTCGTGCTCTGGGTGGACGCGGGGAAAGTCGATCCCATACGGCGAGCGCTGCTCCCACGTGCCCGCGCTCGCGCCGTCGTTCACTCGGATGCGGACGAGACGCGAGGGCGGTGAGGCCTCGGATCGACGCACCTCGAGCGGCGCGTGCGGACCTTGGAAGCCGAACGCCGCCGAGAAGTCGATGTCGGGCGCGATGCAGGCATCGAGCACCACCTCGCCTTCGCGCTCGAAGGCGTTGGCGTAGTGCACCGCGAACGCGGGATGGGGCAGCGCGATGGTGCGCCGCGGCGCATCGCCGGTGCGAGGGATCAGGTAGAGCGTTCCCGGCGCGTCACGCGCGGTGCCGACGGCGTCGATGAACACGCCGGCGCCGATCACCGCGCGGGCGAGCGCCCCGGGCTTCAAGCGCACGGGGTTGCTCAGCACGCCGTACCAGCGCGGGGTGATCACGAAGTCGTGGATGAACGCGGGATGCGCCATCACCTCGACGCGGGTGCGGAGCACGATCCCCGAGCGATCGATCTCGCGGAACGTCAGCGTCGTGTGGCGGCCCATCTCGACGCTGCAGCTGACGAGGCGCTGGGTGGTCGCGTCGAGCTTGAGGTGCGCGAGCGTGGCCTGGTCGGCGATGGCGCCGCCGAAGGTCTCTTCGCCCCGCGTCTCGAGCGAATCGGGATCGAGGCGGTAGGGGGCGCCGCCTTCCCATCCCGCGAGCAGCGCGCCGTTCCATCGCTGCACCGTGGTGTTGGCGACGTTGCGTCGGCCGGTGCGCCGCACGTTCTTCCAGAACTGATCGCTAACGTTCACCCCGAGGCCGCGCCGGGTGACGTGCCCCGCCGCGCGCTCCTCCCGGTAGACCGGTGTCTCGACGAAGCGCGCGCGCAGCCGCACGGAGCCATCGCGCTCGAACGAGAACGCGCGCACGTAGCCGTGGCCATCGAAGGGATGGGCGAGCCGCTTGCCGATCTGGGTCCAGCCCGGTCCGTTCGAGAGCAGCCGACCGCGCTGCAGCTCGGGCGGGACCTGGCCCTCGATGTGCGAGGCGTCGATCGTGAGATCGAGGTCGCCCGGGCTCGCGAGGAGCGCCGCGTTCAGTGCTCGGTTGCGGACGGACGTGCGCGCGTCGAGCGAGGCCATGGGCGCATCGCTCGTGCTCGGGACGTTCATGATCGCTGATCGGCGCTGCGCAGGATGCTCTGCATCTTCTTGCCCTTCGCGAGCTCGTCGACGAGCTTGTCGAGGTAGCGGATCTTCTGCATCAGCGGGTCCTCGATCGTCTCGACGCGGACCCCGCACACGACGCCGGTGATGAGCGGAGCGTTGGGGTTCATGCGTGGCGCGTCGTCGAAGAACGCCTCGAGCGTGACGTCGCTCGCGATCACTTTCTCGAGGGCCTTGCCGCGGTAGCCGGTCAGCCACGTGATGACCTCGTCGACTTCTTCTCGGGTGCGGCCCTTCTTCTCCGCCTTCTGCACGTAGAGCGGGTACACCCGCCCGAAGAGCATCGAGTACACCCGCGGCTTGCCATCCTTCGTCGTGCGACCCGGCATGGGCGCACGGTAGCAAAGCCGAAGGTGTCAGCGCATCACGTCGCGCACGGTGGCGTCGAGGAGCGCCGCGAGGAACCCGTCGCGATCGGGCAGGGGCTCGGTCGTGTTCGGTGGGGGGTCGTGCATGAACGAGAAGTGACCTGCGCCTTCGGCGATGCGCACGTCGATCGACGGCGCCGCGGCGGCGAGCGCGTGGGCCGAAGCGGGTGGCGAGATCGCGTCTTCGGTGCCGGCCCAGAGGGTGACGGGGAGCGCGAGCGCATCGAGCGCGTCCGGAGCGAGGAGGAAGCTGGCGGCAGGCGCGAAGAGGACGAGACGGGTGAGGCGCGAGTCGACGGCGACGCGGGTGGGACCTTCGCGCGACAGGAAGGCTTGCGCGCCTGCGAGGACGAGCTGCGCGGAGGCGCCGAGCGAGTGGCCGATGCCGACGACGGGGAGGCCCGGGGGCGCGAACGCGTCGAGCGCGAGGCGGGCGCGCTCGGTGCGCTCGGTGAGGACGTCGTCGTCGACGCGCGGGGTCGCGAGCAGCGGGTAGTGCGGCGCGACGACGGTGCAGCCCATCTCCGCGAGCGCGAGCAAGAGCGGCGCGTGTCGCTCGGGGTTGCCGCCGCGGCCCGCGATGAACGACACGACGCGGGTGGGCGCAGTGGCGCGTAGGACGGAGACGTCGAACGATCGGTCGCCGCGCAGGACGGTGTGGTGCGGGAGAGGGGTCACTGGGGTCGACCTGGCCGGGGGGCAAACAACTCAATTACTGAGGACCGTCCCTGTTTTGGGGATCTGGTGTTGATTTTACTTGGATAAGCGAAACTCAATTACTGAGGACCGTCCCCTTTTTGGAGTTTGTAGCTGTTTTTGTGGGGTGGGGTGGATGGCTAGTTGGCTAGGGTGGGTTTTTGTGGCTGGATCTGGCGGATCTTGGCGAGGAGCTGGGCTCGGTGGGGCCAAGTGAGGGCGGCGGCGGTGCTGATCGCGATGAGGAGGATCGCGATGGCGATCGCGGCGGGCCAGGGGAGCGTCGCGCCGATCGAGGTGCTGAGGCCGATGACGCCCGCGTGCAGGAAGAAGAGGTGCACGAGGTAGAGGACGAGGGTCTGGCTCGCGAGCGTTCGCATCCACGGCGGCAGCGCGCGCACCCGGCTGGATGCGAGACCGAGGACGCCGGTGAGCGCGAGCACCAGGCCGATGCGCAGCGTGGAGAACGGGGGCCACGCGTAGAACGTGCTCGGGCTGGGATCGGGGAGCAGCTCGATGCACGCGCGGCCGACGACGGCGATGAGCACGCCGAGCGCGATGACGCCCGCGCTGCCCAGCGCGGTGCGGGTGCGCTGGATGACCGGGCCGAGCGCGACGCCGATCAGCAGGAAGCCCGACCACGGCAGGAGCGGAAAGAGCGAGCCGCCGCGTCGGGTGATCCAGTCGAGCAGCCAGCGCAGCGGTCGCTCCGCCTCGAGCGTGGTGGTGAGCGGCGCCAAGAAGATCAGCGGCAGCGCGACGAGCAGCGCGAGCAGGCCGAGGGGCGCGCGCAGGCGACGCAGGCCCTCGAGCATCAACAGGCTGACGCCGATGCACTGGAGCACGTCGATCGCGAAGAACGTGTCGAGCGACGCGAGCGCCTCCGCGCCGTCGCCCGAGAAGAGCCCGATCGGTAGGCGCGCCAAGAACCCGATCGCGATCAGGAGCAGCGCCCTGCGCACCCGGCGCGCGCTCCCAGCGCGCATCGCGTCGATCGCTCCGCCGGATCCATCGTGCGCGCCTTCGCCCACGCGCTCGCTCGCGCCTCGCTCGCGCTCGGTCACCAGCCAGTAGCTCGCGCCCGCGGCGATCAAGAAGCCCACCGCAGTGAGCCCGCGCGCGAACGTCCAGCCGGTGTAGCCCGCGCCGCTCCTGGCCTCGGGCTCGAGCAGCGACGCGATCGTGTGACCCTGGATCATCTGCACCGACATCACGAGGCGCAGCAGATCGATCGCGTGCACTCGCGGGCTCGCCCTCCCCGGCTCGCTCGTCATGGGCGTTCCAATGCGCGCAACAGATCACCCAGCGCGGGACGCTGGCTCGGATCCGCGCTGCACATCGCCTTGCCGAGCGCGTGGAGCGCGCGCTCGCTCGGCGGCAAGAGGCGCTGGATCGAGATGCCCATCGCGAACACGTCCATCGCTGGGTGCGCGGGCTGCGCGCCGCGTTGCTCGGGGCTCATGAACGCCAGCGTGCCCTCGCCCTTCTCGCGCGGCGCCGCGCCGATCGGGCGCGCCAAGCCGAAGTCGGTGAGCACGCCGCGCGGAGGCAGCGCGCCCTCCGCCTCGCGGACCAAGAAGTTGCTGGGCTTGAGATCGCAGTGCACCACGCCGGCGGCGTGGACGTAGCGCAGGGCCTCCACCACGCCAGCCAAGAGCAGGCGGAGCTCGGACGCGCTCGCGCCTCGCTCCATCCGCGTGCGCACCGAGCCCGCGAGCAGCGGCTCCATCGCGATCGCGCCGAGCGTCTCGTCCACGTCCAAGATCCGCACGATCCCCGGGTGCGAGAACGCCGCCGCGCTGCGCGCCTCCGCCAACAAGCGCTCGCGATCGGCGCGACCGCGTCGGTGATAGACCTTGAGCGCGACGACGCGATCGAGCGCGGGCTCCTCGGCCAGAAAGACCGTGCCCGCGCCGCCGCGACCGAGCTCTTCGCGCAAGCGAAAGCGCCGGGTGCTCGCGCCGTCCGCCATCAGCGTCGCGCCCGCATCGCGGCGCGGAGAGACGTCGGCTTCGCGCAAGCGCGCGGCGCGCTCCTTGGCGCGGGGAAAGGAGAGATCGCGGGCGACGATCCGCTCGTAGAGCGCGCGCGCCGCCGCGCGATCGCCGCGGCGCTCGGCGAGCTCGGCCGCCAGCATCCACGCCGGGAGCGCGCCGTTCGGGTCGGCGGCCAGCGGCGCGACCAGCGTCTCGGCGTCGAGCTCGTCGCCGCGCGCCAAGAGGCGCTCCGCGAGACGCAGGCGCAGCTCGGGCAGCGGATCCCCGCGCGTGAGCAGGCGGCGGCACAGGTCGATCGCCAAGAGCTCCTGTCCTTGCTCGGCGGCCGCATCCAACGCCTCGATCGCGCTCGGCTCGTCGATCGCCGCCGCGTCGGTCTGCGCGCGGAGCGCGGCGATCGGGCCTCGCTTCTCCTGCTCGGGTTGCGCGGCCGACGGCGCGGCGGAGGGCGGCGCGCCGGCCGACGGAGTAGCCGCCGCGGGCGCCTCCTCGTCTTCGACCTTGCCTCCGAACAGGCCGCGCATCCGATCCCACACGCTCACGGGAGCACCCCGGTGCACGCGGCTGCGACGCACGCGTCGGTCGTCCGGGCGCAGCGCCTCACCACCTCGACGTCGGTCCCGATCTCGATGTCGACCTCTGTGTCCACAGGGCCGAGGCAACCGTAGGCCCGAGCTCTCGCGCTCACGCGGTCACCTCGATGCGCACTCCGTCGATCTCCGGCCCATCCCCCAGCAGCAGATCGACGCGCGCGTGGATGGTCCGCGCGCCGAGCTTGATGGACCGGCCCTCCAACGGCTCGAGCAGCGTGCGATCTCCCTCGAACACGATCGCCGCCGCGAGGCGCGGCAGCCGCAGCCGATCGCGTCCCACCAGGGTGCGCTCGCCGCGATCGAGGCCACGGAGCACCTCGAGCTCCGCGCTCTCCTCGTGTGGCGTGACCCGCACGGTCGCGGTGTCGCCGAGGCCCACCTCGAGCGCGCCCTCGACCTTCATCGCGCCGCCGATCGGGATCCCCGCGACCAGCGTGCCGTTGCGGCTCCCGAGATCTTCCAAGACGAGCGCGCCGTCCTCGAGGCGCAGGGTGCAGTGGCTGCGCGAGACGCTCCCGCCGCGCACGATCACGTCGGCGTCCGCCCGACCGAGGGTCACCGGCAGGCGACCGACGACGGTGAGGCGCACGTCACCGTAGCGAAGGCACACCCTTCGGCCGCCGATCCACTTGGCCTCGAGCTCGCGCAGCATGCGGAGCAAGTCGGCGTCGTCGGGCGCGAGGGTCACGGCTTCGCGAAGCGCGGTGCGCGCGCTGTCGCGATCCCCGAGCTCGCTCGCCAGCTCGGCCTCGGAGACCAGCCGACGGATCTTCGCGCTCGCGGCGTCATCGCGGTTGCTCTTGCCGAGGACCGCCTCGAGCCGCTCGATCTCCCCGCCCGCCTCGAGGCAGCGCGCCAAATCATCGGTGCGGCCGAGGATCTCGTACGCGTCCGCGGCGTCGGTGAACGCGCCGTGCCGCGCGAGCCGCTCGGCGCCATCGGCGAGACGCTCGCGCTCGAGGACGCCGGCCGCGCCGTGCGCCTTGGCGTCGGCGAGCAAGGTGCGCCCGAGCTTCACCTCGGCCTCCTTGCGCAGGTCGCCCGCGTCGGCAGGCAGCACCCGGAGCGCGTCGAGCCAGCCCGCGACGCGCTCCTCGATGCTGCCCGCGCGCTCGGCCTCGTGCATCAGCGCCCGCGCCGCCTCGAGCGGCATCCCCGCCTCGGCATACAGCCCCGCTGCAGCCCGGAGCTCGCCCTTGCTCTCGAGCGCACGGGCCCGGCGCAAGCGTCCATCGAACAGCTCCTTCAGAAACGACATGATCAGCAGGCGGAGATTGACACTGAAGGTGGCCTTCCTCGACGATGCAGCACCCTTCCGGACGGCCTTTCGACGAAGGTGCCGCCGACGGGAGCACGCAGTGTCGTTCGGAGTCGCACCATGAGCAATCGTCTCGGAGAGCTCCTCGTCCGCGAGAAGCTGATCAGCCTCACCCAGCTGCGGAGCGCGCAGGACGAGTCCCGCCGCTCCAACACGTCGCTGAGCTACCAGCTCGCGCGCATGGGCTACGTCTCCGATCAGGAGATCACCGAGTTCCTCAGCCAGCAGTACCGGGTCGCGGCGATCAACCTCGACGAGTACGAGGTCGACGAGGAGGTCAAGAAGCTCATCACCCAGGAGGTGTGCGACCGCCACAAGGTGATCCCCGTCTCGCGCACCGGCTCGACGCTCATCGTCGCGATGGCGGACCCGAGCAACCTGCACGCGATCGACGACATCAAGTTCCTCACCGGCTACAACGTCGAGCCCGTCGTCG
>CAYZQM010000227.1:0-11269 GCA_964480175.1 uncultured Sandaracinaceae bacterium | reverse complement strand
ACACGACATCAGCCAGGCGCTGGATCGGCGCGCGGCTGCGCTGTGCGTCGGCGACCATCGCCACGATCCGGGCGAGCAGCGTCTCGGTGCCCACCTTCTCGGCGCGCATCGTGAGCGCGCCGGTGCCGTTCAGGGTGGCGCCCACCAGGGCGTCGCCGACCCGCTTGGCCACGGGGATGGGCTCGCCCGTGATCATCGACTCGTCGACGCTGCTCGCGCCCTCGAGCACGACGCCGTCGACGGGGATCTTCTCGCCAGGGCGCACCCGCAGCGTGTCGCCGACGTGGACGGCCTCCAGTGGGACGTCCTCCTCGCTTCCGTCGCTCGCGATGCGACGCGCGGTCTTGGCCGCCAGATCGAGGAGCGCAGCGATCGCGGCGCCGGTCTGCTTGCGCGCGCGCAGCTCCAGCACTTGGCCCACGAGCACGAGCGTCACGATGCTCGCGGCCGCCTCGAAGTAGACGGCCACCTCGCCGCCGTGCCCTCGGAAGTCGTCGGGGAAGAGGCCCGGGGCAACGGTCGCGATCACGCTGTAGACGAACGCGACCCCGACGCCGAGCCCGATGAGCGTGAACATGTTCGGGCTTCGGTTGCGCACGGAGCTGACGGCGCGGACGTGGAACGGCCACGCGGCCCAAAGGCACACGGGGGTGGCGAGCGCGAGCTCGATCCAAGGGCGGGCGCCGTGCGGCAGGAGGCTCGAGATCGGACGGCCTTCGAGCATGTCGATCATGCCGATCGCGACCAGCGGGATCGTGAGCGCCGCGGCGAAGAGCAAGCGTCGCTGCATGTCGCGCAGCTCGTCGTGACCGCCCTCGGAGACGACGCCGGGGCGCGGCTCGAGCGCCATGCCGCACTTGGGACAGTCGCCGGGGACGTCGGAGACGACCTCGGGATCCATCGGGCAGAAGTACCGTCCCATGGACGGCTTCTTCGGCGGGCTGGCGGTCGCGGCCGGCTTGGGCGGACGAGGCGGCGCCGGGTTCTGGATGAAGTGCACCGGATCCGCGGCGAACTTCTCTCTGCAGCGGGCGCCGCAGAAGCGGTAGGTCGTGCCCTCGTGCTCGAAGGCGTTCTTGCTCGCCTCGGTGACCTTCATCCCGCACACGGGGTCGAGGCCCTCGCGCGGCGCGAGGAAGTACGAGGGGTCGCTGGCGAACTTCTCTTTGCAGCGGGCGCCGCAGAAGCGGTAGGTCGTGCCCTCGTGCTCGAAGGTGTTCTTGCTCGCCTCGCTCACGGTCATCCCGCAGACGAGGTCTCGGTCTTCAGCTCTCGCGGCGTGTTCCATGGTGTCTCGCGCTCGGCATTCGCCGGATCACCAAGGGCCGCAGCGCACGGGTTCGTGACACGCCGGCCCGCCGCGTCGAGCGGGACGGGCGTCCGGAGGGCTCAGCGCGCCCAGAGCTCGAGCTGCGCCCGGCCTCCACCGGGGAGGTTCGCGTAGCGGAAGTCGACGCGCCGGATCACCCGCGCGCCACCCGGCAGATCGATCGTTCGGCTCGCGGTGTCCTCCGCGAAGACGAGGCGCGTGCCGGGCGAGTACGTGGTGCCGTCGCCGAACGTGATCGTGATGTCGAAGAGCTGCAGCGCGCTGTGCTCGACCCGCAGCGCGATCGCGGTGAAGCGGCCCTCGATCGCGCCCACGTGGATGGTGTCGTGGTCGGCGCCGCCGTTGACCCATCGCTCGCCGAGGCGGGTCCAACCCGTCATGGCCTCCGCGGCCCGGTCGCGGACGTCGTCGCATCGCTCCTCGCGACGGTCCTCGCGACGCGCACGCCGGCGTCCGGGCTGTGCTTCTACGAGCGTGCCGGCGAGCAGGAGCGCGGCGGAAGCGAGGGCAGTGAGGGCGAGGGGCAGGCGGCGCATCGGACTCTCCTTCGGGTGGCGGGCTGGACGGCAGACCCAGCCCGGGATTCACCCAAGTACGCGCGGCGATGGGGCGGTGCCCCGCGCGCACACAAATCGTTCACACGCCGCTCAGCGCTTCACCGTCTTCTTGGCGACGAGGTACGCGTTCCAGCCCGGATCGTTCCGCGCGCGCTTCACCTTGCGGAAGATGCCGTCGCCGGTCCCGTCGTCGCCGTCCCCTTCCCAGAGCACGTCGGTCTCCGCGAAGCCGGCCTCCGCGAGCAGCTCGCGGACCTCGACCATCTGCCAGAGGCGCCAGTCGTACGTGAACGCCTTCTTGAGCTTGGTCTTGTCCGGGAACTCGAAGTGGATGTGGCAGAGGAAGTGCGCCGAGACGGGGTCGTAGTCGGCCTGCTCCCAGACGTAGGTGAAGCCCTTCAGCTTGCGCGGCTCGATCAGCTTCTGCTGCGACTCCCAGCCGCCGATCATGTCGAGCATGAAGATGCCGTCCTTCGGCAGCGATGCGTACGCGGCGCGGAAGTAGCGCAGCAGCGTCGGCCGATCGTGGAAGCACTGGTAGCTGTAGTTGAAGCCGACGATGATCTCGACGGGGTCGCGGGTGGCCACGAGCACGTCCTGATCGCGCAGCGACACCTTCGCCGCGAGCTCGCCGAGCGGATCGACGTTGTGCTTCTGGCCCCAAGCGAGCACCTCGCGATCGATGTCGAGGCCGAACGCGCTGCGGTCTCTTCGGCTCTTCACCCACTCGGCGCAGAGCAGCCCGGTGCCGCAGAAGTCCTCGCGCAGGAGCGTCGGCACGCGGCCCGTGTGCTGCTTGTAGATCCGGGTCAGCAGATCCACCTCGAACTCCGCGTTCTGGACGCTGCGTTGGTAGAGGTCGTGGCGATCGGCGGTGCGGGCGGTGAGGCTTTTCTTGGCCATGTGAAGGGCGCGGGTTGTAGGGGAGGGCGCGTTCGATGTCACGCACGACGAGGGTCGCCACCATTTCGTTGCCCTCGATCGAACGAGCTGGGCATGATCGGCCGCGTGACCCCCGCGGTACTCCACATGGACGAGACGATGCGGATGGCGCACCTCGGGTGTGTCGTCGCGGCGGTGTGGCTCGACGCCCCGACGTACCCGCAGATGCAGACGTTCGCGAGCCACTCGCGGCGGGTCAGCCGGCAGCACGACGGCTCGTTCCTGTTCAACCTGATCGTCGACGGAACCCCGAGCTTCGATGGGCGGGTGCGGGAGGAGGCCAACAAGCTGACGGTCGAGGGCGTCAACCGGCGGGGCGCGGCGCACGTGATCCTCGTCGAGGGCTTTCGCGGCGCGGCGGTGCGCGCGTTCTTGGGCTCGATGCTGATGGTCAACAAGCCCAAGACGCCGACCAAGGTCGTGGCCGACGTCCCCTCCGCCACCGCGTTCGCTTGCACCTGTCTCGGAGGCGGTCGCGTCGAGTCGGACTCCCGCTTGCTCGGGCGCTTCGTCGAGTGGGCCGTCTCGCGTGAGGGCGAGTGGCCGCCTGCGTGGTGAGCGCCTGCGGCGCGGTCCCGCGACGGATCGGATGCGCGTGATGGCGTGCCACACTCCCGCGCGGTGACGTCTTCGCCTTCAGAGCTTCACGTCGGCGTGCTCGGCGCGGGCGCGATCGGCGCGTACGTCGGCGCGCGTCTCGCGCACGCCGGGGTGCGGGTGACCCTGATCGCGCGTCCCTCGCTCGCGAGCGAGCTCGACGCACACGGCGCGACCCTCAGCGACTACCAGGGCTTCTCCGCCCACGTCGCGGGGCTGGTCGTGCGCACCGAGGCCGATGCGCTCGCGGACGCGAACGTCGTGATCGTCGCGGTGAAGAGCGGCGACACCGAGCGCGCCGGAGCCGCGCTCGCTCCCGTCCTGCGCCCCGGACAGGCGGGCGCGCTCGTCGTCAGCTTCCAGAACGGCGTGCGCAACCCCGAGGTGCTGCGCGCCGCGTTGCCGGGGACGACCGTGCTCGCAGGCATGGTGCCCTTCAACGTCGTGCGCAGCGAGCGCGGGCGCTTTCATCAGGGCACGAGCGGGACGCTCGTGATCGAGCAGCATCCCGGCGCCGAGCCGCTCGTCGCGGCGCTGGTGCGCGCGGGGTTGCCGGCGATCGCCGACCCCGCGATCGAGCGCAAGCAGTGGGGCAAGCTCCTCGTCAACCTGGGCAACGCCGTCAACGCGCTCTCGGGCGTCCCGATCCGCAGCATGCTCGCGCGCGCGGGCTACCGGCGGGTGATGGCGAGCGCGTTCTCCGAGGCCGAGCAGCTGCTGCGCCGCGCACACATCCGCCCGCAGCTCGAGATGCCGGTGCCCGCGCGCTGGGTGCCGCACGTCCTTCGGCTGCCCGACGCGCTCTTCCGCGTCGTGCTGCCGGTGATGGCGAAGGTCGACGCGGAGGCGCGCTCGTCGATGTCGGACGATCTCGCTCGCGGTCGTCGCACCGAGGTCGACTTCTTGAACGGCGAGATCGTGCGCCTCGCGACGCGGCTCGGTGCGCGTGCGCCCATCAACGCGCGCATCGTCGAGCTGGTGCACGCCGCGGAGGGCGGCGCGCGGCCGCTGTCGGCGGACGAGCTCTCTCTCGCGCTCAGCCGCGCCTGAATCGAGCCGGATCGAGGCGCACTGTGATAGCGTCCGGTGCGCACGGAGGATTCTTTGCTCCCCACCCTTCCTGCGAACGACCCGGACCCCGCCAGGCGCCGCGCGACCATCGAGGCCAGCCGCCTCAAGTACGTGTTTGCACACGCCTTTGCGAGCCCCGCCCTGCCGAACGGCGTCGCGGTCGCCAAGGAGGTCCCGCCCGAGGAGGGCTTTCCTCCCGACGAGCTGGTGCAGGTCGTCGCGACGGAGGGAAAGGTGATCGCGAACCTCATCGCCACCGACTTCGTCACGGCGATCGACGATCTCGGCACCCGCCCCACCAGCCTCGATCTGCTCTCCGTCGCGCGGGTGATCGTGCAGCCCCGCTCGCGCTTCGCCGCGCCGACCCAAGCGGCGCGCAAGCTCTCGAGCGAGCCACCGCCGAGCATCCAGGACTACAAGCGCCTCTACACCCTCATCCGCCCGACGGAGATCGTCGGCGTGCTCGACAAGGGCCAAGACGTGCAGGACCGCGCGTTCGCCTACCAGCGCGTCGCGGGCTGCGGGCCGCTGGTGATCGCTGGCGTCACGCGCATGCGCCGCGGACCCGTGCAGGAAGAGCCGACGTGCGTGAACGGCTATCCCATCCCCACGCCGCGCGGCGAGCTGCCGCCGACGTTCGCCCTCGACGCTGCCACCTACCAGCGCGCGATGGGCGAGGGCGACTCGCTCGAGGAGGCCATCGCGGAGCGGCGCCTCTACGTCTGCGATTACCGGATGCTCGAAGGTCTGCCCGACGGACCGTGGCGTGGCGGCAGGCGCTGGGGCTATGCGCCCATCGCGGCGTTCGCCGTGGAGAAGACGACGCCCGAGAAGCTCGGCGAGCTCGTGCCCGTCGCGATCCAGTGCAAGCAGGCGCGCGGTGGCAGCCCGGACAATCCCGTGCTCACGCCCGCGGACGGAGTGCGCTGGAAGATGGCGCGCACCATCGTGCAGAGCGCCGACGGGCAGCTGCAAGAGCTCGTGTTCCACCTCGGGCGCACCCACATGGTGATGGAAGCCGTGACGGTGGCCGCGCACCGCGAGCTCGCGCCCACGCACCCGCTCTTGGTGCTGCTCGCGCCGCACTTGCAGTCGACGCTGTCGATCAACGACCACGCGGTGCACTCGCTCATCGCGCCGGGAGGTCAGGTCGAAGAGATCTTCGCCAAGACGCTCGCGGGCTCGCTCGAGTGCACCACGCGGGGGCTCGCGGAGCTGGACCTCGCGCATCTCTCGCCGGAGATCGACGCCGCCCATCGGCTCGTCGAGGACCGCGCCGGCTTGCCCGACTATCCGTTCCGCGACGACGCCCGCGAGCTGTGGCCCGCGATCGCTCGCTTCGTCGCCGGCTACGTCGCGCTCTACTACGGAAACGACGCGGACGTCGAAGGCGATCCCGAGCTCGCCGCGTTCGTGACGACGCTGTGCAGCTCGGACGGTGGCGATCTGCCGCACGTCGAGCTGCCCAAGGATCGCGCGACGCTCTCCCACTTCATCGCTTCGCTCGTGTGGACCGCGAGCGCCCAGCACTCGGCGCTGAACTACGCGCAGTTCCCCATGATGGGCTACGTGCTGAACGTGAGCGGCGCGGTGTACGCGCCGGCGCCCACCGACGCGACGCCCGAGCTGGAGTCGGAGTGGACCGCGATGTTCCCTCCGGCGTATCTGGCGGCCTCCCAGTTCGGCACGCTCTACGAGCTGTCGAACGTGCACACCAGCGTGCTCGGTCACTACCCGGCGCTGCACTTCTCGGATCGGCGGGTTCACGCGCTCGTCGACGCGTTTCAATCGGAGCTCACGCGCATCGAAGCGACCGTGATCGGGGCGGATGTCCATCGACTGCTCTCCTACCCGCACCTGCGGCCATCGGGGATCGGGCAGTCGATCTTCATCTGACGATCGAGGAGTCCCCATGCGGATCACGTCGTGTCTCGAGATTCCGTCCGCGCCTTTCATCACCCCGTGCCTGCCTCGCACGGATCCCGATCCCGCGGCCCGCGCGGCGTCGATCGCTCGGGACCGCGATCGCTACGCGTTCACGTTCGCCAACCACGACATCGGCTTCTGCGAGTCGCTCCCGAGCTCCGAGCGCTTCGGCGTCGCGTACGCCGCGGCCATCGTCGAGCGCAAAGCGCAGCTGAAGGCGAACCGGGTGCTCGCCGAGGCGGTGCTCGCGCAGCACGAGGGCAGGCTCATGCCCCGCGAGCTCGCGAGCCGCGCGCTCGACGCGGTGAGGCGCAAGGTGCTCGACGGGCTCTACGCGCCGAAGCGATCGCCGGAGCTCACGCCCTACCGCGCGCGGCCGCCCGAGCGCCTGTCCGCCTACCGCGACGTCTTTCAGTGCCTGCCGCCGCCTCGGGTGGTGAGCACGTTCGGCGACGATCGGGAGCACGCGTGGCAGCGCCTCGCCGGCGTCGGACCGGTGGTGATCGAGCGAAGCCAGCGCGGCCTCGCGGATCGGATCGCGATCGATCCCACGACCTACGCGCGCGTCGTGCCGGGGGACTCGCTCGACGGCGCGCTCGCCGAGGGGCGCCTGTTCGAGTGCCACTACGACCTGCTGAGGGGGATCGACGCTGGCGCGACCGATGGCCTGCGCAAGTACCTCGCCTCGCCCGTGGGCCTCTATGCGGTGCCGAAGGGCGGCGCGAGCCCCAAGCGCCCCCTCGTGCCCGTCTGCATCCAGACCACGCCGGAGCCCGATCCCAGCGCCGTCTTCACCCCGGATGGCAGCTGGGCGTGGCAGATGGCGAAGGCCACTCTCCAGTCGAGCGACGACAACTTCCACGGTGTCGTCGATCACCTCGGTCGCTGCCACGTGCTCGTGCTGCAGGTGGGGATCGCGACGTACCGATCGCTCGCCCAGAGCCACCCGATCCGGGTGCTCCTGCATCCCCACTTCGAGTACACGTTCCCGGTGGTGAACACCCTCACGCAGGAGCTCTTGCTCCCCGACGGCGCGACGCCGCGCCTGCAGAGCGTGAGCGTTCGAGGCGCGATCGATCTCTTGCAGCGCAGCCTCCGCACCTTCCGCTGGAACGCGATGCACCCGCCGGCCGTCTTCGCGGACAAGGGGGTGCTCGATGGGGACGTGCTCTCCACGTATCCCCACCGCGACGACACGCTGCCGATCTGGGAGGCGATCGGGGCCTTCGTCGAGCGCTACGTGCGCCTCTACTACGGCTCGGACGCCGACGTAGCCGGCGACGTCGAGCTCGCGGCGTGGATGCGTGAGCTGCAAGCAGAAGACGGCGCACGGATCGTCGACATCGGCGAAGATGGGCAGCTACGCACCATCGCTGGCTTGGTCAGGCTGGTGCAGCAGCTGATCTGGCGCATCACCGCCTACCACAACGTCATCAACTACACGGTCTACGACATGATGTCGTTTCCCCCCAACCTCACGACCGCGCAGTTCGCGCCACCGCCGATCGCGGGCAAGACGTACGACGAAGGGGATCTCCGCGCGATGCTGCCTCCCATCGGGTTGGTCTTCGAGATCCTCGAGGACGTCTTCGTGGTCGGCAACACCCAGACCAACCAGCTCGGTCAGTACTGTCCTTGGAGGTTCGGCGATGGGCGGGTGTGGCCGCTGGTCACGGACTTCCAGTACGCGCTGAAGGACATCGAGCTCGCCACCCGCGCTCGTGACGCGGAGCGGTACGCGTCGTTCTGGTATCTCTTTCCGTCTCGCATCGCCGCGAGCATCCAGGTCTGAATGCGCATCACCGGCTACAGCGCGCTCGAGAGCGTGCCGACCGAGTCGACCGGCACGGTCGTGTACCGAGCGAGGAGGGACGCGGACGGAGCGCCGGTGGTGCTCAAGACGCCGCGCGGCCGGGTCACCCGCGCCCTGCGGGATCGCTACCTGCGCGAGCACGACGCGCTCAAGAAAGCAGCGCTCTTCGTGAAGGCGCATCGGATCGCCCGCGTCGCGGGCCCCGGGGTCATCGCGTGCCTCGGCTTCGAAGAGCACGACGGAGCGCCGGTGCTGGTGCTCGCGGACCGCGGGCTGCGCTCGCTCGACACCCAGCTCACTGGGCATCCCTTGCCCATCGCGCACGCGCTCTCGATCGCGCGCGGGATCGCTGCTGCGCTCGCCCGGGTGCACGCCCTGCAGGTGGTGCACAAGGACGTGAACCCCAGCAACGTGCTGGTCTCCGACGACCGCAGCGAGGTGCTGCTGATCGACTTCGGCATCGCGTCCCGCGTCTCGCGCGAGCGCGCGACCGGCGCCAGCGCCGAGGTGCTGGAGGGCACGCTGCCTTACCTCGCGCCCGAGCAGTCGGGGCGCATGAACCGCAGCGTGGACGCGCGCAGTGATCTCTACGCGCTGGGCGCGACGCTCTACGAGCTGGTCACGGGGCGCCCCCCTTTCGCCGAGAGCGATCCCCTCGCGATGGTGCACGCGCACATCGCGCGCACCCCGCTCACGCCCAGCGAGGTGTCGCCCCGCGTGCCCGCCGTGGTCTCCGACATCGTCATGCGTCTGCTCTCCAAGTCGGCGGAGGACCGCTACCAGAGCGCCGACGGCCTCGTCGCGGACCTGGACCAGTGCATCGACGCCCTCGAGGGCGGCAAGCCCCTCACGACGTTCCCGCTGGGTTCGGCGGACGTGCGACGCAGCCTCGAGCCCTCGCGCAAGCTCTACGGGCGCGACGACGAGATGGCGATCCTCGAGCGCGCGTTCTCGCGGGTGAAGGCGGGCGGCGTCGAGGTCGTGCGGGTCTCGGGCGAGCCTGGCGTGGGCAAGACGGCGCTGGTCCTCGAGCTGCGCGAGCGCATCACCCCGCTCGGCGGCGCGCTGGCCGCGGGCAAGTGCGATCAGCTCGATCGCAGCGCTCCTTTCGCGGTGCTCGCGCAGGCCTTTCGCCAGCGCGCGCGCATGCTGCTCGCCGCCGACGACGCGGAGGTCGAGCGCGTCGCGTCGCGCTTCGCGGCGATGCCGCCCGATCACCTCGCGCTCCTCGCGACCTCGGTGCCCGAGCTCGCGCGCTTCGTGGACGGTGAGCTGCCGGTGCCGCCGCCGCTCCCCGCGAGCGAGTCGGAGACCCGGCTCTCGGTCGCGGCGCGGCGCCTCCTGCGCTGCTTCACCACCGCCGAGGCGCCGCTCGTGCTCTTCCTGGACGATCTGCAGTGGGCCGACGGCGCGACGCTGCGCCTGCTCTCGATGCTCGCGAGCGATCCCGAGGCGAGCCACGTGATGATCATCGCGGCGCACCGCGACCACACCATCACCCAGGGGCATCCGCTGCTGGTCACGCTCGCGGACATCGCCGAGCGCGGCACGCCCGTGACCCACGTCCCGCTCACGCCGCTGCGGCAGGACGACGTCGTCGCGTTCGTGGCCGACACCCTGCGGACGGATCGCGACGAGGCGGCGTCGCTGGCCGACGTCCTCTTCCAGCGCACGTCGGGCAATCCGTTCTTCCTGCGGCAGCTGCTGGAGGCGCTCGACGAGGCGGGCGCGGTCCGCTTCGACGTGGCGAGCCGCCGCTTCTCGCTCGATCCCGACGAGGTGCGGCGCGTCGCGCTGCGGGCGGACGTCGCCGAGCTGCTGGCGCAGCGCATGGGCCGCCTGAGCGCGCTCGCGGTGCAGGCGATCGAGAGCGCCGCGCTCATCGGGGCGCAGTTCGAGGCCGGCGTGCTCGCTTCGCTCACCGAGACCTCGGCCGACGCGATCACGGGCGTGCTCGCCGAGCCCGTCGAGCACGGCCTCATCGACGTGCTGGATGCGCGCGCGCCGGAGCGCGGCGCCTGGCGCTACGGGTTCGTCCACGATCGGGTGCAGCAGATCGCGGCCGAGCGGATCGCGGACGATCGCGCGGTGGGTCTGCACCTCCGGCTCGGGCGCATGCTCCTGCCGGGCGCCCGGGACGCTCGGGACGCGCGGCTCTTCTCGGCCGTCGATCACCTCGACGCCGGGCGCGCCCAGATCACCGATCCGAAGGAGCGCGCGGAGCTCGTCACCTTGAACCTCGAGGCGGGCATACGGGCCCGCGAGGCCGGCGCGTACCCAGCGGCGCTCGCGTACCTGGAGGTCGGCCGCGCGCTCGCGGGGCCGGAGAGCGAGCACGCGATCCCGCTCGCGCTCGAGGCGGCCGAGGCGGCGTACCTCGCGACCGACTTCCGCGCGATGGAGACGCTGAGCGAAGAGGTGATCGCCGAGAGCACGCACGTGCTCGATCGGGTGCGCGCACACGAGGTGCGGCTGAACGCGTGGATCGGCAAGAACGATCTCGAGCGCGCGCTCGCCGAGGGCATCGAGGTGCTGCGCCTGCTCGACATCGACTTGCCGCTCTCGCCGCACAAGGGTCACGTGCTCTCGGGCTTGCTGCGCACCCGCGTCGCGCTCACCGGCTACGAGCCCGCGCGCATCGCCGACCTCCCCGCCATGCATCGCCCCGAAGCGCTCGCGGGGAGCCGCATCGCGATGGGCCTGTGCTCGCCGGCGTATTACGCGCGCCCCGATCTGCTGCCGCTCATCGCGTTCTCGATGATCCGCAACACGCTGCGCGACGGAGTGAGCGCGGAGTCGTCGTTCGCGTTCGCCCTCTGGGGCCTGGTCATGGCGAGCCTCGGCGCGATCGAGACGGGCTACACCTTCGGCCTCCTCGCGCTGCGCCTGAAGGACCGCACCGAGGACGTCCGCACCGGCAACCGCGGCGATCATCTGCACCACGCGCACCTCGTGATCTGGAAGCACCCGTACGCCGACGCGCGCGCGGGCCTGAGGCGTACGTACGAGACCGGCTACACCAGCGGCGACCTC
>CAYZQM010000226.1:9323-11283 GCA_964480175.1 uncultured Sandaracinaceae bacterium | reverse complement strand
TGGTGTCGTTGCCGATCTTGTCGCGCTCTTGCTGCACCGCGGTCGGCACCTTCTCTCCTCGTGCTTCGGCCTTCTTGCTGCGCACGATCCGCATCAGCTGCGAGGCGGAGACTGCGCGCGCGAGGGTCGCGGGCTCGGCGCCTACGATGCGCTCATTGCGCGCGAGGATCTGCGCGGCCTGGCCCGCTCGTCCGATCACCTTGGCGTAGAGCGTGAGCGCGTAGCACTTCTCGACCCCGGTGGTCTTGGCCGTCTCGCGATCGAAGGTGCGGGCGACGGTCATGTACTTGAGCGCCGTGAAGTGGGAGTAGGGCAGGGCGTACTTGGTGACGAGCTCCTTGAGGTTCTTCACGTCGAGCTCGGTCTTGGCGGGCATGAGCAATCCAAGCAGGGTGCCGGATGAAGCGCAGCGTCACTCCACCCCTGTGAAGAGGCCGCCCGCAGTCTCGCGTCCAGCTTCGTAGAGTGTGCAGCCTTCCACGGACAGCTCGGGCCGCGAAGTCAGCGACGAACGAACGAATGGGAGAATCGCGCCAGCTACGTCGTGCTCGGTCTTGCCCATCACGCTCGGCGAGAGAGCCACAACCCCAACGAGATGTCTACGGGATGATTGTGGAGTGTGTGAGTCGTCCTGGTGACACGCGCAGCGACAGCGACCAAGACACGGCGTCGACGACCGCCGCGACGCGTCCAGCGGCGATCGACTCGACGAGCGTCGGGCGCAGTCGAGAGGGCGCGACGAATCGCGCCCCTACAGCGGTCGTTCGTCGTCGATCAGCCACCTCGCACGATCGCGTTCGCGCCACGACGACAACCGCCGTTCAGCCGCCGAGACGACCGTTCACGACCACGACCACGATCACGATCACGTTCACGACCGTCGCGTGTAGACGAACACTCGCGCCACGAGACGCGAGGTCCCCCCCGGCATTCCGCGCGTCGAACCCCTGAGCGGGCGCGGGTCTGACGGCGCTCGGCGTCTCGTTCAGTGAGCGGAGGGGCCGGCGTGGGGGCTCGGTGCAGCGAGCACGGCTCGTGAGCTGCGACGGTCCGGCGTGGCAGAGGACTCCGTCGTTCGAGTCCTCTGTCGCGCCGGACCCTCACCCTCGAACGAGCCGCGCGGAGCAAACCGGGCCCCCATGCCGGACCCGGCTGTTCGTCGGCGACGCACGCGTTGGTCGATGGCTCGGGCGCGGGTCTGAATCGTGAACCGTGCTTGCGCTCGGGTGCGCTCGCCTCCACACCGACCTTCGAAAGGAACGGTGATCGCATGGGTCGCATGGTGGACGGCGTCTGGAAGACCGACTGGTACGAGCCCGATGAGAAGGGCCACTTCGTGCGCCCCGAGACCGTCTTTCGGGGGCAAATCGAGGCCGATGCGGGCGCGCGCCACCCGACCGCCGCGGGGCGCTACCACCTCTACGTCTCGTACGCGTGCCCCTGGGCCCACCGCACGCTGATCCTCCGCGCGCTGCGCGGCCTGGAGGAAGCGATCACCGTGAGCGTCGTCGATCACCACATGGGCGATCAGGGCTGGCCGATCCTCCCGAACGATCCCGTGAACCCGAGCGCTCGGCACCTGCACGACGTCTACCGCGCCGCGAAGGCCGACTACACCGGCCGCGTCACCGTCCCCGTGCTCTGGGACAAGGAGCGGGGTGAGATCGTGAACAACGAGTCGCGCGAGGTGATGCGGATGCTGGATACGGCGTTCGAGTCGATCGCGACGGGCCCGACGCTCGCGCCCGATCCGCTCTTGCCCGCGATCGACGCGGCGCTCGATCGCATCTACCAGCCCGTGAACAACGGGGTGTACCGCGCGGGCTTCGCGACCAAGCAGGGCGCGTACGAGGAGTCGGTGCGCGAGCTCTTCACGGCGCTCGACGGCCTCGAGGAGACCCTGAGCAAGCAGCGCTACCTCTGCGGTGACGTGCTCACCGAGGCGGACGTCGCGCTCTTC
>CAYZQM010000226.1:0-9313 GCA_964480175.1 uncultured Sandaracinaceae bacterium | reverse complement strand
GGACAAGCCCTTCGTCCTCACCCGCTGGGAGGACGGCCGCCTGACGCTCGCCGACATCCGCCTGTTCACCACGCTCGTGCGCTTCGATCTGGTCTACTACGCCCACTTCAAGTGCAACGTGCGCCGCATCGCGGACTACCCGGCGCTCTTCGGGTTCTTGCGCGACCTCTACCAGCGGCCCGCCATCCGGCCCACGTGCGACTTCGATCAGATCAAGGAGCACTACTACTGGAGCCAGACCACCGTGAACCCGACGCGCGTCGTTCCCCTCGGTCCGCACCTCGATCTGGACGCGCCCCACGACCGGGGCCGCCTCGGCGGCAGCTGACCCCCGGCTCGCGCCGGAACAATCAGAAAGCCCGCGTGGTTGGCCGCCCACCGTGGTGCGTGGTAGCAGCGGAGCCGCCGCTGGCGCCCCTGCCGCGGTGGTCCCCGACGCACCACGAGCCCGCATGCACAACGACGTCCGCGCCATCAACGACCTGGTCCAGCGTGAGAGCGCTTTCTTGGACGCGATCCTCCACGAGGTCCGCAAGGTCATCGTCGGCCAAGACCAGCTCATCGAGCGCATCCTCATCGGCCTGCTCACCGGCGGCCACGTGCTCGTCGAGGGCGTCCCCGGTCTGGCCAAGACCCTGTCGGTCAAGACGGTCTGCGACACCATCTCGGCCAAGTTCGCCCGCATCCAGTTCACCCCCGACATGCTCCCGGCCGACGTCGTGGGCACGGTCATCTACAACCAGCAGCGCGGCGAGTTCACGGCGAAGAAGGGCCCCATCTTCGCGAACCTGGTCTTGGCCGACGAGATCAACCGCGCGCCCGCCAAGGTGCAGAGCGCGCTGCTCGAGGCGATGCAGGAGCGCCAGATCACGATCGGCGACACGACCTATCCGCTCGACTCTCCGTTCATGGTCCTCGCCACCCAGAACCCGGTGGAGCAGGAGGGCACCTATCCCCTGCCCGAGGCGCAGGTCGATAGATTCATGCTGCACGTGCGCGTCGGCTATCCGACCCGCGAAGAAGAAAAGAAGATCATGGAGCGCATGACGAAGGCGGCCCTCGCCTCGCGCTCCACCTCGGGGGCGAGCGGCAGCCGCTCCGAGTCGCTCTCCGTCGCGACCGTGACCTCGCCCGAGGAGATCCTCCGCGCGAAGGAGACCATCGGCCACATCATCGTCGACGACAAGATCCACGACTACATCGTCGACGTCGTCGTCGCGACGCGCGATCCCAAGAAGGCGGGCATGAAGGATCTCGCGGGCATGGTCGCGCACGGCGGATCGCCGCGCGCCTCCATCGCGCTGAACCTCGCGGCGCGCGCGCACGCGTTCCTCCGGCACCGCGGCTACGTGACCCCCGAGGACGTGAAGGCCGTCGGCCCCGACGTCCTGCGCCACCGCATCATCCTCACCTACGAGGCCGAGGCCGAGGAGATCACCAGCGAGCAGGTGGTGCGGCGCATCTTCGAGACCGTGGAAGTCCCCTGAGCGAGCTCTGAGCGCGGATGATTCCCCGGGAGATCCTCAAGAAGCTGCGGAAGATCGAGATCCGCACCTCGAGGCTCGCGAACGAACAGCTCGCAGGGGGCTACCACTCCGTCTTCAAGGGCCGCGGCATGGCGTTCAGCGAGGTGCGTCAGTACCAGCCGGGCGACGACGTGCGCTTCATCGACTGGAACGTCTCGGCGCGCATGAGCGACACCTACGTGAAGGTGTTCACCGAAGAGCGCGAGATGACGGTGATGCTCCTCGTCGACCTCAGCGCGTCCGAGCGCTTCGGCGCCGTCGCCCGCCCGAAGGTCGAGACCGTCGCCGAGGTCGCCGCGCTGCTCGCGTTCAGCGCGATCAAGAACAACGACCGCGTGGGCCTCATCCTCTTCACCGATCGCATCGAGCGCTTCGTGCCGCCCAAGAAGGGCAAGGGGCACGTGATGCGGGTGGTCACCGAGATCCTCAACGCGCGGCCCGAGGGCGAAGGCACGAACCTGAACGTCGCGCTCGACACCCTCGCGGGCATCCAGCGCAAGCGCTCGGTCGCGTTCTTGGTCTCCGATCTGATCGCGGGCGGCTGGGAGCGGACGCTGCGCGTCGCCTCGGCGCGGCACGATCTCATCCCGGTGCAGGTGGTCGACAAGCGCGAGGAAGAGCTGCCCGACGTGGGCCTCGCGCTCGTCGAGGATCTCGAGACCGGCGAGGTGCTGGAAATCGACACGGGGAATCCCCAGATCCGCGCCGCGTACAACACCCGCATCGCGAAGGAACGAGCCAAGCGCGAGCAGGTCTTCGGCCGCATGGGCATCGATCACGTCACCGTGCGCACCGATGAAGACTACGTGCGGCCGCTGGGTGAGCTCTTTCGACGGCGCGCCCGCCGGATGCGGGGCGGCTGATGCGCGCGCTCTCGATCCTCGCGCTGATCCTCGGGATCACGATCGCGCCGCGCCTCGCCGCCGCGCAGGACGCCGGCATGCCGGAGGCGGGGGTCGCGGACGCAAATCTGCCGCTCGACGACGCGGGCCTGGCGTCCGACGCAGGCGACGCCGGAACGACGACGCCGCCGCACCACGACAGCGCGCCCTCGGCGGCGCCCGAGCTGCCCGAGGAGCTGCGGCCCGAGATCACGTACACGCTCACGCCCGAGGACGGCGTGATGACCGGCGACCTGGTCCACGTGACCATCGTCGTGCGCCTCCGAGGCGAAGACGACGACGTCGCCATTCCCCGCCAGGACCTCGGGGACCTCGAGCTGCACGCGCAGCGCCACACCGACCGCCGGGTGGACGGGCACCGCGAGTTCACCTTCGAGCTCGACTTCCTCACGCTGGAGCCGGGCGAGTTCGAGATCGCGCCGATCACGCTGCGCGTGGTGACCGGCGACGGCGTGATCGGGACGGTGACGACCGACGCGCACACGGTGACCGTCGGCTCGCTGATCGCGAACGAGCCCGACGCGCAGCCGCGTCCTGCGACCGATCCGGTCGTCGTGATGGAGGACGACTACACGCTCGCGTACGTGCTCGGCTTCTTCGCCGCGATGCTGCTCGCAGCGCTGATGGGCTGGCTCGGCGCGCGCTGGTGGCGCCGCCGTCCCAAGGCCGCGCCGCCTCCTCCGCCGCCGCGTCCTGCGGCCGACGTCGCGCTCGAGAAGCTGCGCGCGCTGCGCAAGCGGATGCAGAAGGCGGTCGCCGAGGGCAAGCAGGCCGAGATCGTCGATGGCGCCTCCGACGTGCTCCGCGAGTACCTCGGCGCGCGCTACGACTTCAACGGCCTGGAGTCGACGACCGACGAGGTCATCGCGCGGGTGCGCAACGCGCGCCTCGGGCCCATCTCGCTGAACGAGATCATCGCGCTGCTCAGCGACGCCGACCTGGTGAAGTTCGCCAAGGCGACGCCGGACGAAGCGCAGTGTGATCGGATGCTCGAGGGCGCCGAGCGCATCGTGCGCGGGACGGTGCCGGTGGCGACGGCCGTCGCGCTGCCTGCGACGCCGCGGATCGACGAGACGCCGGCCCGCCCCCGCCCCTCGCGCGCGGTGAGCGAGGCGTCGTCCACGCTCGATGCGCCGCAGCGAGACGCCAAGACCGCGCCGACGACGGAGCCGATCACGAAGGCCGTCGACGCAGCGAACACCGAGCCGACAGCGCTCGACGCGCCGAGCACCGAGCCGGGACAGCTCGCGCCGGACACGCTGCCGATCGATGGCCCGCCGATCGAGCGGCCCACCGAGGAAACGCCGCGCATCAGCACGCCGCCCTCGAGCACGACGCCCCTCAGTACGACCCAAGAGAACCCGACGCTGATCGAAGAGACGGAGGCCGAGCGCGCGGGCAAGGTCGACCACCTCGGTCGCCGCATCCCCGACACCAACCCGCCGCCGCCGCCGGTGAACCCCGTGCCGGTCACGCTGCCGGGCACGCCCAAGATCAAGACGCTCCTCGGTACCGCGGACGGCCCGGGCCCCAGCGCCCCGACCGCACCCGCCGACGCGACCGCGCCCGAGGCCGACGAGCCGCCCTCGCGACCGACGCCCGTCGGCTTCTCCGATCCCCTGCAGCGGGGCGAGGGCGACGAGCCCAAGAAGGAGGGCGAGTCGTGAAGCGGTGGATGACCATCGCGCTCGGCGCCGGCTGGGCCCTCGTGCTCTTGATCCCGTGCCTGTACCTCTGCGCGTGGTGCATCGAGCGCGTCTACGAGGTGCCGCTCGAGTGGGGCAGCTTCCGCTTCGAGCGCCCCTGGGCTGCGCTGCTCTTCTTGGCCGTGCCGCTGGTGTGGGTCGCGCGGGCGGTGGTGCTCCCGCAGGCCGCGCCGCGGATCCAGGTCTCGCGGATGAAGGACCTCGCGAAGGTCGCGCGCCCGACGCCGCGCCAGTGGATCGCGCCTGCGCTCGATGGCGCGCGGGTCGTCGCCGTCGCGCTCCTGGTGCTCGGCCTGATGGGCCCGCAGAGCATCCACGCGCGCGAGGACAGCGAGAGCCTCGGCATCGACATCGTGCTCGCGCTCGACTGCTCGCTGTCGATGGAGGCGGCCGACATCCTGCCCAACCGCTTCGAAGGCATGAAGTCGGTGGTCGACGACTTCATCCGGCGGCGCCCGAGCGATCGGATCGGCGCGGTGGTCTTCGGCGCAGAGGCCTACACGCTGCTGCCGCTCACCACCGACAAGGAGGCGCTGCGCGGCCTCATCCAGGAGCTGCACCTCGAGATGATCGACGGCCACGGCACCGCCATCGGCAACGCGATGGGCACGGCGCTCAACCGCCTGCGGAGCTCGCGCGCGGAGAGCCGGGTGATGATCCTGTTGACCGACGGTGACTCGAACAGCGGCAACCTCTCGCCGCTCCAGGCCGCCGAGTTCGCCGAGAACATGGGCTTGCGCATCTACACCGTGCTGATGGGCCGCACCGACGACGCGCCGGTCTCGACCGGCGTCGACATCTTCGGACGCGCGGTGATGGGTCGGGGCGAGTACCCGATCAACCCCGAGCTGATGCGCGAGATCGCCTCGAGCACCGGCGGTGAGGCGTTCGTCGCGGGCGATCGCGGCAGCCTCGAGCGCAGCTTCCACGCGATCTTGGACTCGCTCGAGCGCAGCGAGATCGAGGACACGGGCCGGGTCTTCGGTGATCTGTATCCCGCGTTCGTGTGGCCCGCCGCGCTGCTGCTGCTCTTCGAGCTCTTGGTCGGGAGCTTGTACTTGCGGAGGTGGCCGTGACCTTCGCGCATCCCGATCTCTTGTGGCTCTTGATCCCGGCCGTGCTGCTCGCGGGCATCCCGTTCCTCGCGGCGTGGATGCGGCAGCGCGCCACATTGCGCTTCGGCGACGAGGCGGTGGTGCGGCCGCTCATCCAGGGTCGCTCGGGCCCGCTGCGCGCCGGACGCGCGGTGCTCTTGGTGCTCTCGGTGCTCTCGCTGGTGGTCGCGCTCGCCGCGCCCCAGTGCGGCAGCCGCACCCGCATCCTCAGGCGCCGCGGCATCGACGTCGTGATCGCGCTCGACTTCTCCAAGAGCATGCTGGCGCGCGACGTGCGGCCCAACCGCATCGAGCGCGCCAAGGCCGAGCTGATCGACTTCGTCGAAGGCCTCGACGGCGACCGCGTCGGCATCGTGGCGTTCGCGGGCGAGACCATCGAGTTCCCGATGACGGTCGACTACTCCGCGCTCACGCTCTTCTTCCGGGATCTCGGCCCCTACGACATGCCCGTCGGCGGCACGGCGATCGCGCGCGCGCTGGTGTCGGCGCAGCGCCTCTTGGATCGCGCGGCCAACCGCGACGCCGACCCCGTGAACCCGAGCGAGACGCCGACCTCCACCCGCTCGCGCATCGTGATCTTGATGACCGACGGCGAAGACCACGAGGGCGATCCCGTCGCGGCCGCGCGCGAGCTCGCGGCCGATGGGATCCGGATCTACACGGTCGGGATCGGCTCGCGCACGCCCGAGATGATCCCGACGTACGCGCCCGACGGAACGCCCACGGGCTTCTTGCGCGACGACGCGGGCACGCCGGTGACGACGGCGCTCACCGAAGAGAACGAAGCGCAGCTGCGCGAGATCGCCGAGGTGACCGGCGGCAGCTACTTCGCCGCGGGCCGGGGCAGCGTGGGCATCGACCCGATCCGCGCCGAGATGCGGCGCATGCACCAAGAGGAAGTGCGGGCGCAGCGTGTCACCGTGCACGAGGGCCGCTACGCTCTGGTCCTCTTGCCCGCGTTCTTGCTCATCGTGCTCGAAGCGCTCTTGCCCAGCGCGTGGATCGGACGACGTCGCAAGAAGGCGCCCAGCGCCTCGGACGACCCGGAGGCCGCATGACCCGTACGAACATCGTGCTCGTGCTCTGTGTGCTCCTCGCTTCGGTGCTCGCGCCGCAGCGCGCGCTCGCGTGGGAGCTCTTTCGATCCGAGAACGATCACGTCGCCGACGGCAACGAGCTGCTCCGCGCGGGAGACCACGCCGGCGCGCTGCGCGAGTACGACCTGGCCGCGCGCGAGCTTCCCTCGGAGCCGGGCGTGCACCTCGATCGCGGCTTGGCGCTGATGGCGGCGGGCGACTACGGACGCGCGCGCGAGGCGTTCACGATGGCCGCCGACCCGCCCGCGTCCGCCGAGATCCGCGCGATGGCGCACTACAACATCGGCCTCACCTACTACCGCGAGGGCGACGCGCTCGCCTCGGGCACGCCCGTCGCTGGCGCTGCGCCCGCCGCACCGACCAACCCCCTCGGCAATCTGTTCGGCGGCGGCACCGCACCCCCGAGCGCGCCGGGAGCGCCTGCCGAGCCCGATCACGACGGCGCGCGCCGCGCGTTCCGCGAGGCGGCCGACGCGTTCCGTGACTCGCTGAGGCAGGTGCCGGGCAACCGCGACGCCGGCTGGAACCTCGAGCTCGCGCTGCGCCGAATCACCGAAGAGGACGAAGCCGAGGAGCGCGAGCGCGAAGAGAACGAGAGCGAGGACGGCGACGAGTCCGAAGAGTCGGGCGAGAACTCGGACGAGAGCGGCGACGAGTCCGAAGAGAGCTCCGAAGACGGAGAGCCGGGCGACGAAGGCGAAGAGGGCGAGGGGAACGAGGGCGAAGAAAACTCCGAGGGCGGTGAGGAGCCCGGCGAAGAGGGCGAAGAGGGCGAGGAAGGCGGCGAAGAGGGGGAAGAGAACAGCGAGCCCGGCGGCGAGGACGGCGAAGAGACCGGCGAGGACGGCGCGAACGACGGCAGCTCGGAGAACGACGAGAGCGGCCGCGAAGAGCGGGGCGATCCGTCCGGCACCGATGGCGAAGCAGGCGACGGCAGCGCCGACGGCGATGGGAGCGAGACCGAAGCCGGCGGCACCCACGACCGATCGCTCTCGCCCGACGCAGAGCGGGTGCTCGACGCGCTGGAGAACAGTGAAGAGAACCTCGCCGCCGCGCGGGCCCGAGGTCGCGGCGAGCGCGCGAGCCGTCGGGTGGAGCGCGACTGGTGACACGCACGCTGGCCGCGGCGCTGAGTCTCACGGTGCTGGGGCTCACGGTGCTGAGCGCGATGTTCGCGCTCGCTGCGCCGGGGCACGCGCAGAGCGCGCCCAGCATCACCGCCGTGATGACGGCGAGCGCGACGAGCGTGCCGGTCGGCGGGACGTTTCGCCTCGAGATCAACATCGACGCGACGGGGGGCGACGCCCCCGATCCCGAGCTCCCGGACCTGAGCGCGTTCGAAGTGCTGAGCCGCCAGGTCTTCCGACCGACCTCGATCCGCATGGGCTGGGGCACGAGCTCGACGGTGGTGACCTCGAGCGTGCGCGTGACGTTCGTGCTGCGCGCGACGCGCGAGGGCGCCGTGACGATCACGCCTGCGCGGGCGCGGGCGGGTGGCCGTGAGTTCCGCTCCAACCCGCTGACCATCGCGGTGACCCCGGCGGGCACCGCGCCGATCATCGGACCGACGACACCCCCGGGAACCACGCCGCCGGGAACCGTGCCGCCGGGAACCGTGCCGCCCGCGGCCAACCCTGGCCCCCCGACCGGCGTGCTCGACGGCGCCGTCTACGACGATCAGGTCTTCGTGCGCACCGTGGTGGATCGCGCGGAGGCGTTCGTCGGCGAGCAGGTCACGTGCACCGTGTACGTGTATGCGCGCGGCCGCTTGATGTCGGAGCCGCCGCTCACGCGCGAGCCGTCCACCGATGGCTTCTGGACGTTCAACCTCCGGCCCCGCGATCAGCCCGCGCAGCAAACGACGCAGGTGATCGGCGGCATGGCGTTCCAGGTCTTCGCGGTGCGCCGCTTCGCGGCGTTCCCCATCGCGGCGGGCGAGGCGACCATCGGCGCGCCCACGACCGTCATCTCCCGCGCGAGCCCGATCGACATCTTCATGGGCACGCCGCAGCCCGACATCGAGCGCACCGGCGTGCCCATCACCGTGTCGGTCCGCGACCTGCCGACCGAAGGACGACCCGCGGGCGCGCGCGCGAACCACGTGGGCACGCTGAACCTCGAGGCCACGCTCGATCGGACGCAGGTCCCCACGGGGGACGCGGTGACCCTCACCCTGACCGCGAGCGGCACCGGGCAGATCGACGCGCTCGATCTCGGCACCATCGCGATCGACGGCGTGCGCGTGCTCTCGCCGCAGACCGACGGCGAAGTGTCCGCGAGCGGCGATCGGGTTGGCGGCACGCGGAGCATCCAGTGGCTCTTGGTGCCCGAGCGCGAGGGCAGCTTCACGATCCCGTCGTTCCGCGTCGCCGTCTTCGATCCCCGCACCGAGACGTGGTCGATCGCAGAGACCGCGCCGCTCACGCTGCTCGCCGCGGGCAACCCGGTCGGTCGCGCCGTCGCCACCACGCCCGACGAGCCGGTCGAGGCCGAGGGCGTCGCCCCGGTCGAGCTCGGTCCGGTGCGCACCACCAGCGCGCTGAGCCGCCGCACCCCGCGCATCGCGAGCACGTCGTGGTTTCCCTGGGCCGCGTTCGCCATGCCGCTCGGGCTCGTGCTCTTCGTGCTCGGGCGCGCGATCAAGCAGCGCCGCGGCCGCGCCGGCGCGGGCGGCCCGCAGCGGGGCGCGAAGGAGGCGCGCAAGCGCTTGGACGCGGCTGCGGCGGCGCTGAGCAGCGGCGATGCCCGCGCGTTCTACGCAGCCGTGATCCTCGCGCTCAAGAGCGTCGTCGAGGGCAAGCTCGGCGAGTCCGTCGGCAGCCTCACCCATCCCCAGCTCAAGCAGCGCCTCATCGATCGGGGCATGACCGACGAGCTGGCCAAGAGCGTCGTCGAGGAGCTCGAGTCGAGCGAGTACGCGCGCTTCTCCACCAGCGGCGGCGAGCCGAAGGAGATGGAGGCCTGCCT
>CAYZQM010000225.1:0-11295 GCA_964480175.1 uncultured Sandaracinaceae bacterium | reverse complement strand
AACCTCGCCATCGTGCTGGTGGACGCGCGCCATGGCCTCGTCGAACAGACCCGGCGCCACTCGCTGATCGCCTCGCTCCTGCGCATCCCCCACGTCGTGTTCGCCATCAACAAGATGGACTTGGTGGGCTGGGACGAGAAGGTCTACCGAAGGATCGAGCAGGAGCTCCGCGGCTTCACCGCGCGCCTCGACATCCAGGACATCACGTTCATCCCGATGTCGGCGCTGAACGGCGACAACGTCGTCGAGCGCAGCGAGAACTGCCCTTGGTACAAGGGACCGCCGCTCCTTCATCACCTCGAGTCGGTGCACATCGCCTCCGACCGGAACCTGATCGACGTGCGCTTCCCGGTGCAGTGGGTGGTCCGCCCCCAGAGCAGCGAGCACCCGGACTACCGGGGCTACGCGGGCGTGGTCGCTGGCGGCGTGCTCAAGACCGGCGACGACGTGGTGGTCCTGCCCAGCGGCATGACGAGCAAGATCACCAAGATCGAGACGTTCGACGGCCCGATCGACGAGGCGTTCGCGCCCATGTCGGTGACCGTGCACCTCGAGGACGACGTCGATTGCTCGCGCGGCGACATGATCTGCCGCCCGGCGAACCGCCCGGTGAGCGGGCAAGATCTCGACGCGATGCTGTGCTGGATGACGGATCAACCCCTGAACGTCCGGGGCCGCTACGCGCTCAAGCACACGACCCGCAACGTGCGCGCCGTGATCACCGGCATCCAGTACCGCCTCGACGTGAACAGCGGGCACCGCGAGCAAGGCGTCGAGCAGCTGAAGCTCAACGACATCGGCCGGATCACGCTCAGGACCACATCGCCGATCTTCTACGACGAGTACCGCCGCAACCGCGCGAGCGGCAGCTTCATCTTGGTCGACGAGTCGACGAACGCGACGGTGGGCGCGGGCATGCTGCTCGCCGAGCCACGCTGAGGAGCGCTGCATGATCGTCGGGAACGACACCTCGATCTTCGACGTCCTGGGCTGGCAGCGGCGGCGCGTCGCGTACTTCGCGATCTGCGCCGCCGCGGTCTTGTTGGTGCGCGAGATGGGCTGGGACTGGGTGACCTTGCACCCGACGCCGGTCACCATCCTGGGCGGCGCGCTCGCGATCTTCGCGGGCTTCCGGACCAACAGCGCCTACGACCGCTGGTGGGAAGGTCGGAGGCTGTGGGGCGGCCTGGTGAACACCTCGCGCATGTTCTCGAGCCAGGTGCTCGCGTACCTGCCGCGCGACGGAAAGGCGCCGAGCGATCTGCAGCGCCGCTTGGTGCGCCGCCAGATCGCGTACATCCGCGTGCTGCGCTGCGCGCTGCGCGAGCTGGATCCGCTCGCGGACGAGCGCGCGCTCAAGTACCTGAGCGAGGACGAGGTCGAGCGCCTGCGTCACGAGCGAACACCGGCGCACGCCATCTTGGACTGGAACCTCCGCGATCTCTCGGCCGAGGTCGACGGCGGGCGCCTCAGCGACCTGCGCATGACGTCGCTCGATCGCACCATCGCGTCGATCCTCGACATGCAGGGCGGCAGCGAGCGCATCAAGAAGACGCCCTTCCCGCGCGCGTACGGGTTCATCGCCGATCGGATCATCACGGTGTACGGGCTGCTCCTGCCGCTCGCGCTCACCGGCGATCTCTGGGTGTGGATGATCCCGGTCAACGTGATCGTGTGCACCGCGTTCTTGCTCGTGAGCGAGGTGGGACGGGTGCTCGAGGATCCGTTCAACCTCTTCTGGAACGCGCTGCCGCTGCAGGCCATCTCGCAGGGCATCGAGAACGATCTGCGCCACCGGCTCGAGGAGAAGGACCTCGATCCGGTCCCCGTCGCCGTCGACGGCATCTTGATGTAGTCGTGCCTCGCTCGGAGGCCGCGCTACACCGCGGCCATGAACCGACGCGACATGTTCCTCATCGGCGGCAGCACCGCCGCGGCCCACGTCCTCTACACCAGCCTCGCGGGCTGCGGCGCGCAGGCGACCGGCGGCGCGGGCTCGACCACGCCGACCACCGGCCCGAGCGCGACCCTCGCGGAGCAAGCCAACGCCTGCGCGCTCGCGTGCGAGGCGTGCATCACCGCGAGCCTGCGCCACGTCGAGGGCGGGATGACCGACATGCTCGCGTGCATCCGCCTGGCGCGCGAGTGCGCGGTGCTGTGCCGCGCCGTCGCGAGCTTGGCGACCGCGGGCTCGAGCCGCCTCCACGAACTGGCGCAGATCTGCGCGGCCTGCTGCGACGACTGCAGCGCGCAGTGCCGGAGCCACGCGGCCCACGAGCCGGCGTGCGCAGCGTGCGCGGACGCCTGCGCAGCCTGCGCAGACGCCTGCCGCGCGGCCTGACGTTTCTCGATCGGGGTCGCGAGCGATGTCGGTACGATTCGCGGATGCGGTGGTGGATCGCGGTTCTGCTGGCTGGCTGCGCGACGGTTCACGCCACGACTCCCGCACCGCTCGTGTGCGCGGCGTCGCCGCCGCATTGCGAGCGGCCTGCCGCGAACTTCGGCACGGTCACCGGGGATGACTGGGAACCCCTTCCGCCGGAGCTGGAGGCGCTGCTCGCGTCGGCACAGCCGGTCGTCCGTACGCTGCCCTTCCCGACGCCGCCGATGCAGGGGCAGCCCTGGGTGCTTCCGGACGACACGGATCCCGCGCTGGTCGAGTGGCTGCATTTCGTCCACGGCCCCGGCGGGATGCCCGACCCACGAGGGTGTGAGCTGCGTTGGGTGGTGCTCACCGTCGGGACGAATGCAGGCCCCGACACGCTCGAGGTGGTCACGACGGCGTGGGTGCTCCCCCGAGCTTCGGACGACGACGCAGCGTTCGCGATCGCTTGGAACGGCGTGATGTACCAGGCCGCGGCAGTCGGTGACGAGGTCAGCTTGGAAGACGCGCTCACGCGCACGTCGAGCGCGTTAGCTGAGAACGCAGCCGACCGGGAGCACCCGCGCTTCGCGGGGTGGCTCGTCCGGAGCGGCAACGGCCGCGAGCTGAGCACGGTCACGATGCCGCGCGTCGGGCTCGGCGGACTCGTCGACGCGCCGACTGCCGACATCGCGCCATGCCTCGACGTTCGCCCCTGTGCCGCGATCGCCGCCATGGAGGCGCTGGGCGTCGCGATCGGCGCCCAGGCGCGAGGCGATGACGTGCTGGCGCTCGCGGCGATCCGCCAGGCGATGCGGCTGCGCGACGCCGCACCGATCGATGACGATCCGAGCTACGCAGAGGACGTGGACCGACTCACCGGGTGGGACGTGCTGGACCCGCTCAACGCGGATCTCGAGCGGCGCGCGACGGAACCGCTCGACCTCGCGGCCCGTGACGCAGCGATCGCGCGTCCGTTGGAGCATCGTGGCTGGCTGCTGAGCGAACTCGACGAGATCGGCGTCGCGCAGACCAGCTGGCCTGGCGGTGCTGGCTTCAGCAGCGACCCGATCGCGGAGTCCGTGCTGGCGATCGGCCCGGACGTCGTCCTACCGCTCCTCGACGCGACAGAGGATGACCGATTGGTTCGAGGTGTCTCGTTTCATCGACCGTTCTTCCCCGGACGTCACGTCCACGCGGTGTGCCAGGTGGCGGTGCCGCTCGCGCTCCTCGCGATCGAGCGCCACCTACCGTGGATGCGCACCGACGACTGCGTCGGGCGACGCGACGAGGTGGTCGAGTGCCTGCGAGCTCGGTTCGCCGAGACACCTACGCGCGCGGCCGACGGCTGGCTCGCGCTGCTCGCGAGCGACACCCCGAACCGCTGGGCGGAGGCGGCCAGGCGACTCGCCCGTGCTCCGCGGGTCCGCTGCAACGATGCCCCGAGTCGTCCGCCGCTCCACTCGCCCACGCTCGACGACTGGCGCGAGTGCACCGCCCCGGTGAACGAGCTCGATGCAGACGAGCGCGACGCGCTGCGTTCCCTCTTGCTGCGGCGAGTCGACGAGAGTCTCGCGCGCGCTGCGGGGCCCGACGAGACGCCATCGTGCAATCTCGGTATGGCGCTGCTCGCCGTGCCGGGACCCGGTGTCATCGACGCAATGCGCCGCATGTCCCATGCGTGCGAAGCGCAGCGACAGACCTGTGCTTGCGAAACCGAGCTCACCGTCGCGCGCCACCTGCTGGGTGACGAGACCGCGCTCCCCGAGTGGTCGGCGCGTCTTCGCGAACTGCGTCCGGGGCGCTCAGGCATTCGGACGGAGCGTCTCGCGCCGGGGTGGCTCTTTCCGGAGCGGGTCGATGTGCAGGAGACGATCCGCAACGTGCTCGCAGAGCGACCGCACAGCGACGGCATCGGCGTGGGTCCGGTGTTGGGCTCGCCCGCGATCCGCGAGTGGATCGTGGCAGGGCTCGAGCGCGACGAGGTGATCGGTGAGTGGGTCATCGACTCGGTGGGCTGCGTGAGCGCGACCCCGATGTATGGCCTTCCGCGATGCCATGGCGAACCGGTCACCAGGTTTCCTAGGCGGCGGAGCGAGGCGTTCGCGGACGAACTCTCGTACTTGCGCAACGACGCGAACGAGGGGGAGACGTCGCTCGCGCCGCTCCCGCGCTTCGACGTCGACCCCGACGAGTCCCGACGTCGAGCGAGCATCGAGGCGATGATCGATGCGGTGCAGTCGTTGCCCTGGGGCCCGCACGCAGGACCGAGCGCACTCTCGGTCGGCATGGCGAACGATTGCGTTCTGTACTGAGGTTGGCGGGCTCGGACGGGTGGTCCCTGTGTTCTCGGTAGATGGACGCCACCTCTCCGTGCCGCGCGCGAGCGCTCGGCGCCGCACGGGGTAGCGTTGGGGATGCGTGCACGAGCGGAGCTCCTCGGGTTGCTGCCGGCGGAGGCGGCCGCCGCGATCGCCTTGGCCGAGGCGACGGACGAACGGGACGAGAAGCGCGCGATCTTGTGCGAGGTGCGCGAGCTGGTGGGGCTCGCGCCGTTTCCGCGGAGGCTGCGCGTCACGCGATATCCGCTCGCCTCCGAGCTCACGCCCGCGCAGCGCGCGTTCGTCGAGCTCGCGGTGATGGGGCAGTGGCCGCACGACGCAGCGTTGCCACCGGGGCGCGCTCTGGGTCGGTACATCGGTGTGCATTCACCGAGCGTGCTGGAGAAGCCGATCTCGTTCAGGGGTCGGACGTTGCCGGTGTGGCGCGTGCTGATGGAGGGCGCACCTCGGGCGACGGTGCTCGCGAAGCTCTCCACGCCGGAGAAGCTCGAGCTCTACGCCGCGTACTGCGGACCAGTGTGGGCCTATGGGATCCCACTCGACGACCGCGCCGTGTGGCGCAGCCGAGTGGCTCGGGGCCTGGCGCGGGATTGCGAGGCGTGGGCGCGCGCGCAACTCGATGAAGAAGCCGAGGCTCGCGCCGCCAGCGATGCCCTCGGGCAGCGAGTCGAGCGAAGCGCAGAGGTCGCCTTCTTCGCGCTCGTGCGCGCCGGCGCTCGCATCGAGCCGGCGTGGGACCACTGCATTCCATTGGCTCCGTCCGTGCCGCGCTGGGCGGTGCTCGAGTGCGCGGGGGCCCTGCCCCTCGCGCGGCTGGAGCGCGCGGCCGTGACGCGACTGAGCCGGTTCGAGCACGGGCGCGGCGCGACGATCCGCCGCGGGTTCACGTTGTTGCGGGCGTTCGACGCTCGCGTGATCGCGGACGCCGTGGTGGTCTGGATCGGAGCGCTCCCAGCGGGCGAACGAGCCGAGGCTCGGTCTGCGCTCGCGCGCATCGCGCGACGCCAACCGAGCGTGAGCGCGGCGATGGGTGCGGCGTCGTCGGAGTAGGCGCTCAGCGTGAAGAGGGAGAGGGGCGTTCACGACCACGATCACGATCACGATCACGACGAGTGATCGCGATCATCGTGGAGCTCGACGCGTGGCTCTCGTTCTCGCTCAGACCTTGGCGAGCCACTCGGGGTGGCCGGCCTTGCCGCGCACCACGTCGAAGAAGCGCTCTTGGATCTTTTGGGTGATGGGACCCCGGGTGCCTGCGCCGATCTTGCGATCGTCGAGCTCGCGCACCGGGGTCACCTCGGCGGCGGTGCCGCACAAGAACATCTCGTCGGCGACGTAGAGGTCGTCGCGCGCCAGGTTGCGCTCGACGAGGCGGATGCCGAGGTCGCCGACGATCGTGGCGATCGAGTCGCGGGTGATGCCCGCGAGGAGCGAGCCCCCGAGCGGCGGGGTGTAGACGACGCCGTCGCGCACCATCCAGACGTTCTCGCCCGTGGCCTCGGCGACGTGGCCCTGACGATCGAGCAGGATCGCCTCCTGGTAGCCCGCGGCCTGGGCCTCGCGCTTGGCGAGGATCGAGCTCACGTAGTGCCCGACGATCTTGCCTCGGGCCATCAGCATGTTGATCCCCGGCCGGGTGAACGAGCTGACCTTGGCGCGGATGCCGTTCTTCAGCCCCTCGTCGCCGAGGTACGCGCCCCACTTCCACACCGCGATGGCCACGCGCGTCGGGTTCACCGCGCCGAGCCCCATCGCGCCGTCGCCCAAGAAGACGAGCGGCCGCAGGTAGCACTCGGTCAGGCCGTTCACCCGCACCGTCTGAAGACACGCGTCGGTGATCTGCTGCTCGGTGTACGGCATCGGCATCGTCGCGATCTTCGCCGAGTCGAAGAGCCGCCGGACGTGCTCGTTCAGGCGGAAGACGGCGCTCGTTCCGTCGTGCTGCGCGTAGCAGCGGATCCCTTCGAAGACGCCGAGCCCGTAGTGCAGCGTGTGGGTGAGGATGTGGACGTTCGCCGCGTCCCAGTCGACCAGCTGTCCATCGAGCCAGATCTTGGCAACCTTGTCGACCACGCGCGCCTCCTCGCTATCTCTCTACGCCCGGGGCTCGAGCGCGCGGTGCTGATAGCACGCGCGTCGCGCGCGCAAGCGCCTGGACCTCGACTTTCGCGCCTCTGCGCAGGCGTTTGCGACGCATCGCGTCGATGGCGCACACCGACCCTGGTCAAGCCCGCGCTGCGGCCGTAAGCCAGGGCGCGTGAACGACAAGGTCCGATCGTTCGTGCGCTTCGGCTGGCTCGTCGTCGCCGTGAACCTCGTGGTCATCGCGGGCGGCGCGATGGTGCGCGCCACCGGCTCGGGCGCGGGCTGCGGCTCGCACTGGCCCGACTGCAACGGCGAGGTCGTGCCCCTGGCGCCCAGCCTCGAGACGACCATCGAGTACACCCACCGCACCACCAGCGGCCTCGCGTTGCTCTTGGTGATCGCGCAGGTCGTCTGGGCCTTCCGCCTCTTTCCTCGACGCGAGGGTCCGCACGTGGTGCGCAAGAGCGCGGCGCTGGGCTTGGTCTTCATCCTGCTCGAGGCGCTGATCGGCGCCGCGCTCGTGAAGCTCGAGCTCGTGGGGACCAACGCCTCGATGTGGCGCGCGCTGATCGTCGGCGGGCATCTGGTGAACACGTTCCTGCTCGTGGGCGCGCTCACCGCCACGCCGCTCCTCGCGCGCGATCCCGACGCGCCGCTGCGCGTCCGATCGATGCCGCTCTACGGGCCGTGGCTCGTCGCGGTGGTCCTGCTCCTGATGGTCGGCGCCGCAGGCGCGATCACCGCGCTGGGCGACACGCTCTTTCCTGCCGAGACGCTCGCCGAGGGCATGGCGGCCGACGCCGCGCACGACGCGCATCTCCTCGTGCGCTTGAGGATCGTGCACCCGCTGCTGGCGGTGCTCGCGTACCTCTACCTCATCGGACTCTCGGTGATGGGCCCCGCGTCGCTCGCGCAGCGCCCCGACGCCGCGGAGCGCGTGCGGTCCGTCGCGCGCGCGCTCACTGCGCTCGCGACCGCCCAGATCGCGTGCGGCTTCCTCGATCTGTTGCTGCTGGCGCCGCTCTGGCTCCAGCTCGTGCACCTCGTGCTCGCAGATCTCGTGTGGATGTCGCTCGTCGCGATGGGCGTGCGCCTCGCGCGGCTCGCTCCGGTCGCCGCCGACGCCGCGACGCCGCTGCCCGCGCCGCACGAGCGCACCGCCTGATCAGCGGCGTCGCCACCAGCGGCCGAGCGCACCGAGCGCGATCAGCGACAGGACGGCGAGCGACAGCGCGAAGTAGAGCGCGCGGCTCGGGGCGCCCGCGAACGTGCCGAAGTGCAGGAAGTCGACGCCGTGCTCCCAGCGCCCGAGCAGCGAGAGACGATCGGCGCGCTGCACCCGGAGCACGTGACCATCGAAGGGATCGAGGAAGACCTGGCTCGCTAGGTCGCGCACCCCGGGCACGCCGGCGTCACCGGTCACCACCACGTACGTGCGCCGCGGCACCGCGAGCGCGACGTACTGGGGAGCGAGCTCGGGGTAGGCGTCGCGCGCGGCCGCGACGAGTGAGTCCACCTCGAGCCCCGCCTCCCCGGCGCGCAGCCGGCGCGCGACGTCGGGGTCGCGCTGCGGCGGGACCTCGGTGACCCGCACGTCGAAGAGCCCGAAGAGGTGCTCGCCGAGGTACCAGCCGCTGGTCAGCACCACCAGCGAGACGAACGGCAGCAGCGCGAGGCCGAGCACGCGGTGCGCGCGCCGGCTGCCCCGCCCTTTGGACAGCGCGCGGCGCCAGGTGCCGATCGCAGAGAGCCCCGTCGCGAGCGCGGCGGCGAGCACGAGCGAGAAGAGCCCGACGATCGTGAGCCCAACGTTCTCGCCCAAGAGCAGCGAGCGGTGCAGATCGCGCAGCACCCGACGCGGCGTGCGCGCGGTCCCGCGTCCTCGCACCTCGCCCGTGTCGGGATCGAAGTAGACGTGGTGAAAGGTCCGCTCGGGCGCCTCGAGCAGCGCGAACGCGCACTGCTCGTCCTCCGCGGGTGCGGACAGCCCGTGCACCCTCGCCTCCGGCAGCGCCTCGCTCGCGCCCTGCATCAGCGCACCGAACGAGACGTCGAGCACGCCGCGCCGCGCGCCAGGGCAGCGCAGCTCGGGCACGAGCAACGCGTCGAGCTCGGGGGAGAGCGTCGCGAGGCCACCGGTCAGCACCACGAACGCGAGCGGCGCCGAGAGCCACGCGCCGATCCAGAGGTGCACGCGGAAGCTGCGGCGCGCGCTCGGCTCGTTGGGGCTCATCGCAGCCAAGCGTGACCGAAGATCGACTCCTCTTCGGCGGCGAGATCGATCGCGGGATCGATCAGGCGGGCGGACCTTCGTCCGTTGATCGCGGCCCACACCTCCGCGTGCACCTCGATGCGCTCACCGCGCGCGGCGGCGGCGTCGCGGAGGTGGTGCGCGAACTGGATCAACAGATCGGGCTCGGCCGCCATCATGCGGATCTGCAGCGGCGAGAGGTGCTCGGCAGGATCGATGATCTCGGCGCGCCCGTCCTCGTGCACCACGCGGATCTCGGAGAGCGCAGCGCGCTCGACGAGCATCACCCGCCACGAGAGGCGCGCGCCCTCCTGGGTCCAGAGCACGTCGCCTGGATAGAGCAGGTGGCGCATGGGCACGAGAAGCTGGATCGCCATCCAGCTCGCCATCACCCCGAGCGCGACGCGCGAGCGTGGCTGGCTCGAGGCCGCAGTCGCCGGGCGCGGAGGCGTCGCTCGTCGCCCCCATCGCTCGGGCCAGTCGGGGGCGAAGAAGATCGGCGTCAGCACGATCATCACGTACGGGAAGATCCCGATGGTCGGGAAAAGCCAGCCCGTCAGCAGGTGAAACCCGACGACCGCGATGTACGCGAGCGCGCGGGTGCGCGGGGCGAGCAGAAGGAACGCGACGGAGAGATCGAAGATCGCGCCGGCCCAGCTCATCGCGTGCGGCACCCACGGGAGCTCGAAGAGGGGACCGAGGACGGGCAGGTCACTGCGTGCGATCAGCCACGTGTGCAGCGGCTCGGCGTGGATCAGCCAGTCCGCGTTCAGCTTGGCGACGCCCGCGAAGAAGTAGATGACCCCGAGCTGCGCGCGCAGCATCCCGATCGTCCACTGCGGCACCACATCAGGCAGCGGGGCGCCGCGCCGCCGGGCCCACCACGCGTCGATCGAGAAGCGCCGCTCCGCGGGCATGAAGGAGAGCAGGATCCCGAGCAGCGTGATCGCGTAGTAGTGGTTCAGGTACGTCGCCGCATCGAGCAGCTCGACCCAGGTGAAGAGCGCCGTGAAGACCACGATCGCCACGCGGTAGAAGGCGCCCACCATCACCGCGCCCGCGGCGAGCGCGAGCAGCGTGAAGTGGAGGTAGATCCCCGGCGGCGGCAGGGGCCGCACCCACCCGAGCCCAAAATAGTGGAAGTGAAAGGGGGGATCGACGTAGAGGTCGTCGATCCATCCGTTGCTCGCGAAGCGCGCGAGCGCTGCGAGCATCACCGCACCGAACGCGATCCGGAACGCGGCGAGCGAGGACGCCGGCACCGCGCGCTCCCACGCGGCGATGCCCTGCGCCCAGCGCGCCCGAAGCGTGCTCGGACGCGCGGCCTCCACGTCAGTCTCCGTCGGAGTCGAGGAACATCACCGACACGGAGAGCGCGATCGAGGCATCGACGCCCAGGCTGCGCTCGAGCGTGCGCATCTCGATCAGCGCCGTGTCGCCGAGCGGATGCTCCGGCAGCGCGACGTAGTCCTCGTAGGGATCGGGGATCGCCGCGATCGCGGCGCGGGTGCGCGTCATCTCGTCGAGGATCTCCGCGGCGAGCGCCGGGTGCTCGACCGCAAGGTAGCCGCCGAGCCCCCGGCCCTCGACCCCCGCCGTCCAGGTCGCCCGGAGGCCGTCCATCTGGGCGAGCAATCCGGCGTTCGACATCCCGGCGTACACCGAGCGCACCGCGGACGGATCGCCCACCGAGCCGATGTCGCCACCGAGCGGCGCGGCGAGGCGGGTGATCTTCATCGTCGATGCGGATCCGATCATCTGGGTGAGGATCGTCGAGAGCGCGCGGAGCTGGGAGGGGAACTCGGTGTTGCCCTCCACGGCCGCCGTCGCGAGCAGCTCTCCGTAGGGGGTCCACTCGGTCACGATGCGCGCGGTGTTGCGCTCGACGTGCACGCTCGCCGCGACGAGGTACTCGCAGCGCCGCGGGTCGTCCGCGAGGGCGCTCGCGACCTCGGCGGCGTCCGCGGGCTGAAAGAGCAAGTACTCGAGGGCGAAGACCCCGAGGCCCGCCGCGCCGAGCGACTCGATCCAGGCCTCGTCGATCGGATCGGTCGCCGCGACGTTGTTCTCGATGCTGGTGGGGCGCGTGGGATGAAACGCGACCTCGTTGCCCAGGTTGAGCTCGACGGTGGGCCCGAACTGGTAGGCCGCCGTCGCCTCCCACGACGTGAAGAGCGTGGCCCACGCGGCCCGCGACGCCTCGACGCCTGAAGCGTCCGGCGTGCCAGCGCAGAGCTCGGTGTTGCGCTCGCGGA
>CAYZQM010000224.1:0-11432 GCA_964480175.1 uncultured Sandaracinaceae bacterium | reverse complement strand
GGCACCGACGCGGACACCGGCGGGGTCGTCGCGGGCGCGCCCTGCGGTCCCGGCATGCCCCCGCTGCTGAGGTCGGTGCAGCCCATCAGCGAGAGCGGTCCGAGCAGGATCGCTGCGGCGCTCGCGTTCGCGATCTCGCTCGCGCTCGGCTCCTCGAGCACGTCCGAGTGCCGCAGCATCCTGCGCAAGGACGGCATGCTCGCGAGCTCGGTGTGCGAGGGCACGTAGTAGCTCGTGTACGGGGTGATGAGCCCGTAGCGGGTCCCGAGCTCGGCGACCTCTTCGCGGCTCGCGCCCTCGCGCAGCTGCTGACGCAAGCGCTCGTTCGCCCAGCGCAGGCGCAGATCGACGGGATCTTCCCCGACCGCCGCCGCGATCGGCAGGGTCTCGGTGAAGGGTGTGCCGTGGAAGGTGCCGCTGACGGTCACCTCGCTCGGCACTCCGTCCCGGATGCGACCGACGACGTCGATCACCTCACCGCGCGCCGCGGAGATCGCGACCCGCGGGAACACGTTCTCGATCCCCGTGCCCAGATCGATCGTGAGCTCCTCGATCACCGGACGGGCCGCGTGGGCGAAGAGCCGGAGGCTCGCGTTCGCGGCGGCCTGATGCTCCTCCACCCGCATCGCCAAGCCCCCGCCGCGCACCAGCTCGGAGAGCAGATCGAGGTTCGCCTCGCCGCCCACCGCGATCGCGTAGAGCCGCACCGGATGGGGCAGCTCGCTCAGGTGCTGACGCAGCTCGTCCGCCTCCATCTCGCCGACCGTGGGCGCCCCGTCGCCGACGTAGACGACGATGCCTTCGCGCGATGGATCGAGCAGCGAGGCCGCCTCGGCCAGGCTCGCGCCGAGATCGCTCGCGCCGCCCACCGGCATCCGCGCGAGCGCATCGAGCGCGCCCTCCACGCGAGCATCGCTCGCGGGACCGAGCGCCATGCGCGCCATGCGATCTTCGCTCGCTTCACCGAGCAGCGGACGCAGCCGCAGATCGGCGCCCACCACGCTCAGCCGGTCCTCTGCGCCGAGGTGACCCGCGATCGACTCGACCACCGCGCGCCCCAGCTCCAGGCGGCTCCGATCGGTGCCCGCCGAGACGTCGGCCACCACCACGACGTCGAGCGGCGCGCTCGCGCTGCTCGGCGCGCCGCCGAAGAGGCGCTCGGGCAGGCGCAGCGGCAGGTAGAAGTAGTCGCGCTCGTCCGCCTCGCCGACGATCACGCGCGAGTTCGGATCGCGCTCGGGCGGGCTGTGCGGTGCGTGGTAGCCGTGCAGCGTGGTGTCGTCCGCGAAGAGCTCGAGCCAGAGGTCCGCGCGGGGCCGAAAGTCGCTGCGGCGCAGCTCGACGCGCCCGTGCTCGACGGTCGCGCCCATGCCCGCGCGCACCCGCGAGGCGCCCGCGCCGGTGAGCTCCGCGACGAACGCGAGCTCGCCGATCCGCGGCGCGCCCGCGCCACCGCCGCCGCCCGACATCGGGTAGCGGTAGAGCAGCGGGCCGCCCTCGCGCGCCGGCGTGAGCCACTCGGCGTAGCGGATCGCGATGCGCCGCGACTCGCCCGGCGCGATGGGATAGATGCGCGCGCGGTAGCTGCCAGGCGCGTCCCACTCGAGGAGCGCGGGATCTTCGGTCGAGCCACGGTAGACGCGCGCCTCGTACGCGGCGCGCGCCGCCGCCTGCTCGCGCACGTACCCGTCGACCAGCACGCCGTTGCGATCGACGGCGAAGCGCTGGAGCACCGCGCCCTCGGGGACACTGACGCGGTAGAGGCCCTCGACCGTGTCGCTCGCGGGGTTGAAGAACTCCTCGGTCACCTCGGTGATCGCCAGGGGGCCTTCCACCCGCACGCTCACGTCGAGGCGGCGGATCACCAGCGGCCAGCGCGCCATCCCGATCTCGTCGGGCACGCGCGCCTCCAGCATGCCGAGGCCCGGCGCGATCGGCGCCCCCGCGGGACCGGGCTGCACCAAGCCGCCGGTCCAGTCGTCCCACAGCGTCGCGGGCGAGAGCGCTCCGTCGCTCCCGTTCAGCACGAGCTCTTCGCCCGCACGCCCGAAGCCCCGACGCTCGCCCGCGCGCCAGCTGAGCTCGCCTCGCACGACGTAGATGCGCGCGCTCGTCCCCTCGATCACCACCGACACCGACGCGTCCGCGAGCGCGAGCGTGCCTCCCGGCGTCGTGACCTCGAGCGCGTCGCCCGAGAGCACGTCGAGGTAGGTGCGGCCCGCGATCAGCTCGATCGCGTCCTCGCCCGAGAGGCGCACCTGCGCGCCGCCATCGAGCAAGAGGCGCGGGCCCAGATCGAGGCGGACGTCCGACAACCCCGCCGCGCCCGTGGCGATCGTCGTCCCGATCGGCACCCGCGCGATGGGCCCGACGTCGGTGCCCTCGACGGTCAGCCCACCGCGCACGGCCGTCGCGGTCGCTGCGGTGTGATCGAGGGACGCCGCGCTCCCTCCACAAGCGACGATCCACAGCGTCAGGGCGATCGGGACCAGGCGGTTCTGTGCGGGCATGACGATCCAGGTACGGGTTGCGGTTCGATGGTCAGAAGCTGCGATGGAGCGCGAGAGCCGCTCCGACCCCTTCGCAGAACGGCGTCTTGGGGGCGAAGCTACCAGAGGGCGTGGGACGTCCGTGAGCCGCGAAAGTTCGGGCGAGGAATGCGCGCCTCGGCGGGCTCGCGTTCGAGCGCGAGCGTGGCCGCTCAGGAATGAAGGAGCGAGGAACGAGAAGCGACAGAGCGAAGCGCGTCTCGTCGAGTGCTCGACGAGGTACGCGCGTGAGGGCGGCTTGCTCCCCCGGGTCGATCTCTCCCCCGGTTGATCTCTGCGCGGTGGCATAGGACCCTGATCGGCGGACTTGCTCATGCGCTCAGGCCTGCTCGTCATCGTCTCGCTGCTCACGCTCCCCGCCGGGTGCGCGCGCCCGCACCCCCGATCGGCGGCGCCCGATGCGCGCGGTTCGGGCGGTGAGCGCGCGGAGGTTCGCGTCGTCGACGAGGAGGGTGCGGACGAGGGAGCGACGCGCGCAGACGAGGGAGCGACGCGCGATGAAGCGCGCGACGAGCCGTCGGGCCGCGAGCGGGTCGCGCACCGCAGCAACGCGGGCGGCGCGAGCGGCGCGAGCGAGCGAGCGGCCGCGACGCGCGAGCTCCTGGACGAAGCCGCTGCGCGCGAGGCCGCGCCGGCGTTCGAGCGGGCGGAAGAAGCGCGGCTCGCGTTCGAGGCACGACACTTCGAGCCGCCGATCGGCACGACGCCGCACCTGGTCGACGCGGTCGTGGCCTGGATTCGCCGCGCCTTCAGCGAGGTGGGCGCCATCAACGCGGACTACACCGCGGCCATGCGCGGGGACGATCCCGACCGCACGATCGCTGCGCTCGTCGGGAGCGGTCGGGCATGGGACGCCCTCGCCCGCGCGATCGACGCGATGACCACGCCGCCCAGCCCGTCGACTTCTCCCCATTCAGTCGACGGCCTCCCGCACGTCTGGGCCCCCGCAGGCGACGACGCGATCTCGCTGCCCGTCCCGCCCGCGTACGACGCAGACGCGCGTGAGGCGCAGCGCGCGGCCGCGCTGGACGCGTTCGCTCGTGCCTTCGATCCGTGGACGCGTGCCGTGGAGTGCATGGCGCTGGGCCGCTACGCGCTCGCCGCGCGTGCCGCGCGCGCGGCAGTCGTCCGAACCCCGACGATCGAGCACGCGTGGGAGCGCCTCGCGCGCACCCCCGACGCGCGCATCGCGACCTGCATCGAGACCATCCGCACCGGCGACGCCGAGCACGGCATCAGCGCCGACCCGACGTTCGCTCGCTACTCGCTGGGCGAGTTCTATCGACCGCCGCTGGGCATCACCGAAGCCATCTCGACCCTGTCCCCTCCGCTCGACGGACCGTAGTTCGTCGCGCGCAGAGCACTCGCGGTCGATACGAGACGCGAGCGCGGCTCAGTCGGTGAGCCACTCGGCGAGCGCGACCACCGGCTCGAGCAGCGTGCGGGTGACCTCACGCGCGCCCTCGTCCTGCCGGATCGCGTCCGCGAACGAAGGGCCCACCGCGTAGTACGCGTCCACGAGCGCGCGCCCGGGCGCGTGGCTCATCAGGTAGCGATCGCGGAAGCGCCGCAGCGCGCCGATGCGCCCGTCGAGCGGCGAGCCGTACGCGGCGGTCGCGACGAAGCAGGGCGAGACCGTGGTGAAGTGGATCTCGGTGGTCTCGATCTCCGCGACCGCGATCGCGCTGCGGCTCGAGCAGCTGTCGATCGCGCGCACCCCGACGTAGTAGCGGGTCAGCGGGCTCAAGCCGCCGAGCTCGAGCTCGATGACGTCGCCGGTCTCGAGCGGCGATCCATCCTCGCGCGTCGTGGGGATCTCGAGCGCCACGTCACCGCGCGTCGCCGCCTGCGCGGGCTGGCCCGCGAGGAACGTCTCGTTGTCGGTGATCGGCGAGGTCGAGACGCGCACCTCCCAGCCCAAGAGCCCGCGGCGCAGCTCGGGGACGGCGAGCGACATGACGGCCCACTGGTGGCTGTGGGGATCGTCGGGCCACACCTCGAGCGTGAAGTCCTCCGGCGAGGGGACGCGCATCGCGACCTCGCACATGCCGACGCAGGTGCCTTCGTCTTCGCCTTCCTCGGCGCAGAGGAGCGGCATCGGGCACGCCATCGACTCGCTGCACTCACGCCCGCAGTCGGGCGGCGGATCCTCGCCCGCGCACACGTCCCACGCGGGCACGTTCACCTCGACGCGGTAGCCGGTTCCGTCGAGGAACAAGCGATCGGCGCCGCTGCCGGGGTTGCCTGCCGGATCGTCGTGGATGGTGCCGTCCATCGAGCGGAGCTCACCCGAGTCCCCGTGGATCGTCCCGTAGCCGCTCGGGCCCGCGACGGTGAAGCGACCGCCCGACGAGCGCAGCGAGACCGGCACCTCGTACACCACCGAGGGCTGACCGCGGTATGGGTAGCCGTACCCGATCGCCCAACTGTCCCACGCGCCGCTCGGCGCGCGCGGCGTGGGCCTCGCGGTCGCGTCCCAGCCGGGCGCGTAGTCGCCCTCGACGTTGACCTCGACGAAGACCGTGTAGTCGCCCTCGGGCCATTCGCTGGGCACGTCGAAGAGGATCAGCTGGCGCGCGCGCTCCGCGGGCGTCGCGAGGGTGACCGCGTCGAGCTCCGGCAAGATGCTCGCGGCGTCGCTCGCGTAGTTCAGCGCGTCCGGATGATCGCCGCAGCGGGCGCCCGCGCACGGCGCGACGTCGCGGCGCGGCGGATAGAGCGACGTGGTGCTGAGGCCGCGCATCATCGCGGTTCCGTCGTCGGTGACGAACGGCTCGGCGTAGCCGGTGCTCAGATCGTCCGCGGTGAGGTAGCGCCCCTTGTTGCTCGAGAAGACGCTCGCGCACGTCATGCCGTCGAGCTCGATGTCGTTGTTGGAGCTGGTGAACGAGAGACAGAAGTGGGGATCGGGGGAGTTCGCCGGCTCGCCGAAGCTGCCCGCGCTCGACGCGTTCCCCTCGCTCACCCGGCCATCGAAGATCACCCGGCGCCACGCGGTGCCGTCGTGATCGAAGCGGCGATGGGCCCACACCGGGAGCACGCCCTCGCGCCGACCGTAGGGCCAGTGATGTCCGCTGTTCATCTGCAGCGCGCCCGGCCGGTTCCCGATGCCCCAGCGGGCGACCGCTTGGGTCAGCGCGAGCGTTCGGAAGTAGGTTCCGTCGCTGCTCTCGATCCACACCGCGATCTGCGCGCGGTGCGTCGCGGAGAAGCGCACCTCGAGGTGGCGGCTCTGCGCGCTGGCGGACGAGGCGCCCAGCGTGAGGACGAGCGCGGCGAAGAGCGAGGCGAAGCGAGTCGGCACGGGCGCACATAATTACCGTGCGATGCGGGGCACGTCGAGGTCGCACCCGGGCGCCGCCTCGAGCGGCTCTGTGGCCGCTCGGAGGATCGCCCGCGTCGATGGCGCGATCAGCTGCAGGTGTCGCTGGCGCGGATCGTCATCACGAGGCCCGCCTGCACCTGATCACACGCGCTGCCCGCGAGATCGAGGCGGCGGCCGGTGAGCGTCCAGAGCGACGGCGAGATCAGCGTTCCGTTGAGCCGGATCTCGAGCGCACCAGGGCGCGGCGGCGCGCTCGGGAGCTCGAAGCTGCAGTCGGTCGCGGCCGCGAGCACCGCGCGGAAGCTCGAGGTGAGCGCCGCTCCGTCGCCCGCCTCGTAGTAGCGGATCGAGCCCGCGCGGGGGCGGCCGCCGGCGACGGCGAACTGGTTGAGCGCGTCGCGGAGCGCGGGGATCCCCGCGGTGCTCCCGGTGTTGTCGGGACCGACGATGCCGATCACGAACGTGTCGATGCCCGCGCTGCGAAGCGCGCTGATCGCGGAGACCGTCGCGGGCACGGTCGAGCCGCAGTTGGGCTCGGGCAGGCCGTCGGTCGCGAGCACCACGAAGCGGGTGCGGCTGCCGGACAGGCTCATGAGGTAGCTGCTCGCAGTGGCGAACGCCTGCGGCGTCGGGGTGTCGCCCGCGCGGGGATCGGCGGCGACCAAGCGCGAGCTGATCGCCGAGCCGGTGCCCGAGGCGATCGCGATGTCGGGGCTGCTCGCCACCATGCAGTTCAGGTTCTCGCTCGTGCCGGTGAGGAGCGGGAAGGTCAAGAGACCCATCGGGAGCGAGCCGACCATCGGCAGCACCGACGACGTGGCGCTCATCAGCTCCTGCCAGCGGGTGCGGGTCGTGTCGACGGCGGGCCAGTCCATGCTGCCCGAGCGATCGATCACGAAGAGGATCTCGCCCTCGGCGGGCACCACCGGCACCGAGGTGTCGTAGGGCGAGCAGCAGAGCGCGCCGCAGTCGGGATCGGCGCAGTCGACGAGACCATCGCAGTCCTCGTCGAGACCGCCGGTGCACACCTCGGAGCGGGGACGCACCTCACCGGTGCAGCTCGACCAGCCGCTCGCGCTGCAGGTCTGGCTTCCGTCGCGGCACGCGCCGACGCCGCGGGTCGAGGCCGAGCCGCCGTAGCAGGCGCGGCTCGCGCCATCGACGCAGGTACAGCCGTCGTCGACGACGCCGTCGCAGTCCTCGTCGAGCACGCCGTCGCAGAGCTCGGTGGACGGCACGATCTCGCCTTCGCACGGGCCCCACATCGAGCCGGTCTCGGTGATCACGCAGCGCTCGATGCCCGCCTCGCACGCGCCCATCGTCTCGGTGCCCGGGGTGCCGCTGTAGCAGCCGCGCGTCTCGCCTTCGCGGCACTCGCAGCCCTCGTCCACCGTGCCGTCGCAGTCGTTGTCGACGCCGTCGCAGATCTCGGTGACCGGCGCGCCGTCGCCGATGCACTCGGCCCACACGCCGAGCTCGAAGTCGGTCGCGCACTCCTGCGCGCCCCAGAGGCAGCCGCCGACGCCCGCGAGCGCGGGATCGCCGCTGTAGCAGTGCTGGGTCTCGCCGGGCGAGCAGCTGCAGCCCTCGTCCACCCGTCCGTCCATGTCGCCGTCGAGGCCATCGCCGCACGGATCGATCGGGCCGGTGTCGCCGAGCGGAGCGTCCGCGGTTGACGTGTCACCCTCACCGCCGCCCGTGTCGCGTCGACCACGATCGGGATCCGCGCACTCACACGCGGGCAAGAGCACAGCCAGAGAGAGCAGCGACACCAGAGAGACAGCAGAGGTACGGCGCATGGTCGCCGAAGGTAGACCAATGTGCGCACCCCGGCGAGCGGATCTGTGTGACTACCGCGAGACTGTGTCTTCGTATCGAGCTTGGTCCGGGCTCGGCGTGGTTAGCGCGACCCGAGCCAGCCCAGGACGGCCGTCGCCAGCGGCTGGGCCAAGCGCTCGATCTTGTTGGGATCGACCCGCATCGCGTCGGTCGGGGCGTAGGTCTCGACCAAGAGATCCCGGCGCACCTCGAGGCAGAACACCCGGTCGGGGTAGCGGCTCGACTGCCGGTAGGTCTGGCTCCCGGGCAGGAGGCAGTAGCTCTCGTTGCGCGCGACCGAGAAGCCCGCCTCGCTCAGCCGCGCGGCGACGTCTTCGATGAGCGCCGCGTCGGCGAGGCGCGTGCCTTCCTTGGTGTCGGTCAGCAGATCGATCTCCGCGCGCACCTTCAGCGTCGGCAGCATCGCGGGCGCGTGCGCCGCGCGCAGCGCCTCGACGATGTGCTCGTCGATCCGCTCGATCGGCAAGAGATAGGGGCCGTAGGTGTGCGGGCTGAGCGCCATGCCGCGCGCGCCGCAGACCGATTCGTACGCCGCGTCGATCAGCGCGACGTACGCGCCGTGCAGCTCGCCGAGGAGCGCGTGATCGTCGTCGTGCACCACGTACGGCGGCGTCGCGCCGGTGAGGCCGCCCTTGCCGAGCTGGTCCTCTGCGACGATCTCGCGGTTGGTGTCCACGAACGTGCGGGGCACCAAGCAGCGGACGAGCAGCACCCGCGCGCTCGGCGCGCGCTCGGTCACGATCGCGGCGACGCGCCGGCCGTAGTCCCACGCGCCGATGTCGGTGTTCACGTGGAAGAACACGTGGAGGTCCTCGGGCAGCGCGCTCTTCATGCGGGCGGCGAGCGCGTCGTAGTGCGCGCGCTCGTCGGCGCCGTGGGGCACCTCGATCAAGAGATCGAAGGGCGCGCTGGGATCCGCCGCGCTGCCTTCTGCGATCTCGACGTGAGCGACGGACTCGATGGAGCGAAGCGACATCGCGCGGAGGATACGTCAGCCGCGAAGGACCGTGATCGCCATGTAGGCGACGTAGGTCGTGAGCGCGATGCCGCCCTCGAGCCGCGAGATGGTGCGCTCGGTGCGGATGAACACGAGCGCGAGGACGGTCATCACCACCATCGCGATCAGATCGAGCGCGAGGCCCTCGAGGCTGCTGACGAGCGGCGCCGTCGCGCCCGCGGCGCCGAGGCACAAGAACACGTTGAAGATGTTGCTGCCGATCACGTTGCCCACCGCGATGTCGGAGCTGCCGCGGCGCGCGGCGACCACGCTGGTGATCAGCTCGGGCAGCGAGGTGCCGATCGCGACGATCGTCAGGCCCACCAGGCGCTCGCTCATGCCCAGGCCCTCGGCGACGCTCACCGCCGCGTCCACGAAGAGGTGGCCGCCGTACAAGAGGACGCACAAGCCGACGAGCGCGGTCGCGATCGAGCGCGCGGGCCCCGCCGGAGTGGGCGCGCCCGCGGCGTCGGCGGCCGCTGCGGTGACCTCGGCCTCGCGGCGGGCCTCGCGCAGCGACGACAGGCGCGCCGAGCGCACCATCAGCACCGTGTAGCCCACCGCGACCAAGAGCAGGCCCGCGCCCTCGAGGCGGCTCACCTCTCCGTCGATCAGCGTGAGCGGCACCAGCGCGCTGCTGACGAGGAGCATGGGCAGCTCGCGCGTCCGCAGCGCGCCATCGACACGCGCCGGCTTCAGCAGCGCGGCGAGGCCCAAGATCAAGCCGACGTTCGCGATGTTGCTCCCGATGACGTTGCCGAGCGCGACGTCGCCGTGGCCGTTGTAGGCGGAGTCGACGCCCACGATGATCTCGGGCGCCGACGTGCCGTAGGCCACCACCGTGAGCCCGACGATCAGCTGCGGCACCCGCAGCGACGCGGCCAGCGCCGACGCGCCGCCCACGAACCACTCCGCACCGAAGTAGAGGAGCACGCCTCCGAACACGAGCAGACCCCAGTCCATCATCGCGCACCTCGCAGCGCGAGGAGCAACCCGATCGGGGCGATGGTTCTTCCGGTGGCGCGCATCGGCGTGCGTCCATTGTCACGGATTCGGCCGAGTTCCAGGGGCGTCGTCGGGAGGGCCTCGGGCCCGGGGGCGCGGGGCTCGGACTTCGGCTACCGTCGGCCGCCGCGCGGTCCCGCGCGAAGGAGGCGTCTCTTGCTGCGATTCGTGATGTCGGTGCTGTTGGTGTGTGGTGCGATGGGTTGCGGCGGAGGCGAGGCCGAGTCGACGACGCCGAGCCAGCCGAACAGCGCGGGTGGCAACGCGGCCCCGGCCGCCGCCGGCGTGAGCCGCGACGACTTCTTGGCGGCGCTGCGCCCCCTGACGCCCGAGTACTTCTGCGGCGATCAGATGTACTTCCGCCAGTGCTTCGCCGTCTCGGCCGACGACTGCCAGATGCTCGCGCTCGTGGCCTACGACGCGTGCGTGCGCGAGCTCTACGACTCGGTGCCGCCCGTGCTCTCGTCGGAAGACGAGGGCGCCGCGGTCGGCGAGATGATCGGCACCTGCGCGGGACAGGCCTACGAGATCGGCCTCGCCGAGAACGGCCTGCGCCACGACACGCCGGCCTGCAACGATCCGGCGAACTGGACCCAGGCCGAGACGCGCTCGGTCGAGCGCCTCGCCTCGCGCTGACCTCGGGGTGCGCTACGAGCGCCTCGCCTCGCGCTGAGCGGCGAGCCCCTTCAGCGGGCGTGCTCGAGGCGCTGGATCAGATCGCCGAGGTCGCCTCGCTGACGCAGCGGGCTCACCAAGTGGCTGCCGATCTCGGTGAGCCGGCGATCGAGGCCGTCGAGCTCGCGGCCCGTGGTCGTGAGCGCGTCCTCGACCGATCGCCGTCCGTCCTCGTAGGTCGACTCGAGGCGCTCGAGCTGCGCGCGCAGCGCCTCCGTCTGGAACTCGAGATCGCGCACTGCTTGCCCTTGGCCCTCGAGCCACTGACGCACCTTGCCCGCGCCCTGCTCCGCCTGGAGCCACTTCTGCATCGCGTCGTGCGCGTCTTTCAAGATCTGCTCGGCCGCGGCGCTGGGCTGCATGCCCTCTGCGAAGCCGCCCTGCCCGATGCGCGCATAGATCGTCTTCCAGTGCGCGGCCCACTGGGAGACCGGCTCGAGGTGCGGCTTCACTTGCTGCTCGGCCTCGCGCAGCGCGACGCGCGCGGTGGAGAGATCCTCACCCAGCACCGCCATCGCGTGGCCCAGGCGCTGCCGGCCCTCCTTGGCCTGCACTTCCATCTGCTCGAGCTTGCGCTGCTCGCGCAGACCCGAGCTCCGAAGATCGTGCATGCGCGCGATGGTGCCGCGCAGCTCACCGAGCTCGGCCGCGGTCTGTGGCGGCAGCTGTCCGGTCGGATAGACCCGACGGAACATCTCCTCGAGGATCGCGGTGCGGGAGGTCCAGAGCTCGAGCGTCGTCGGCGTCATGGTCGTGGCCGCGAGCTCGGCGATCTCGCGGCCGACGGCGGTCGATCCGGTGAAGACGATGTGGTCGAACCGATCGGAGAGCAGGAGCGCCTGGCCCGCCTCGCGGGTCGGATCGACCCACGTCAGCCGACGCTCGTCCAGCCCGGCACGCCGCGCCAGCTCGAGCAGGCGCAGATGCGTGCGCGGCGACAGCTCCGACGGCTTCACCACCACCGCGTTGCCGGCGGCGAGCGCCTGCACGAGCTGGACGCCAAGAAGCTGGACCGGATAGTTCCACGTCGCGATGATCGCCA
>CAYZQM010000223.1:2759-11440 GCA_964480175.1 uncultured Sandaracinaceae bacterium | reverse complement strand
TGCTCACGCTGCGCGCCGCGTGGCTCAAGGAGCACGGCCAGCCGTTCTCGCAGCAGGCGGCGATGGCGAAGCTGTGGTCGAGCGAGGCCGCGGGCCGCGCGTGTGATCGCGCGGTGCAGATCCACGGCGGCTACGGCTACGTGAAGGAGTACGACGTCGAGCGGCACTACCGCGACGTCCGCGTCACCCGCATCTACGAAGGCACCAGCGAGATCCAGCGGATCGTCATCTCGCGCGGCGTGCTCGGCTGACGCCCATACCTCTTTACTAGGGGGCGCTGTTCGCGACTGGCGCGCCGCCCCATCGACGCGCCGTGATCCGGGGGCTAGGGGTCCGCGGCCCCCCGGCGCACCGGAGGGATCGGCCGGGCTACGGGGGCCGAGGCCCCCACGGACCGATCGACGTGCATTGTTTTCATTGAACTAATCGCGCAGACGTCGTCGGATCGGTGCTTGCTTTTGCTGTCGCGGACTTCTGGCCCCGATCTCTCTGGAGGCGCGATGGAACGAGTGAACAAGAACGGAAAAGCTGCCCTCGCGACGCTCGTCGCGCTGGCAGGTGTGGCATCACCGGTGATGGTGCAGGGCTGTGGCGGCGGCGGGCCGGGTGACTCGGTCATCGACGGCGTCGAGGCCCTGGTCTTCGTGCAGCGCGCCTTCGAGCGTGGCGACGGAACCCACGACATCTCGGGCGGCACGATGCAGGTCATCGACTACCTGCGCTACACGCCCGGCGGCGGCGTGTTCATGCTGTCGCCCCCCTCGCCCGACGGCGAGCTCACCGATCTGACGGCCTCGTACGACGGCGTCGACATCGCGGGCCTCGACCTCTCCTTCGACGGGGAGCGCGTGGTCTTCTCGATGCGCCACGCAGGCGATGACCACTACCACATCTACACCGCCAACCTCGATGGCTCGGGCGACATCCGCCAGCTCTCGTTCGGCGACTGGGACGACCTTCGTCCCATCTACGCGCCCGGCGGCCTGGTCGCGTTCATCACCAACCAGCCCTACACCGCGATGGGCGTGCGCCGCGACGAGTACGAGCGCGCCGAGGTCGCCCAGCTGGCGATCCTCTCGCTCGACGGCGGCGAGCCCCGCCTCTGCGCGCACAACCTCTCGCACCACGCGGATCCGTTCCTCATGTCGAACGGCCAGATCGGCTTCTCGCGCTGGGAGCACCTCGGGTCGCGCAACGACGTGAAGCTCTTCCGCATGAACCCCGACTGCACGGGCGTCGAGGCGCTCGCGGGTGAGTTCAACCGCGACTTCAACTCGCTGGTCCAGGCCCACGAGGTCGAGCCCGGCATCTTCTACGCGATCGGCACCAGCCGAAACCGCACCATCCAGTCGGGCGCCATCTTCCGAGTGGACGCGCGCGCGCTCGACGGCAGCGCCTCGCTCTTCTTCGACGTGCAGGACGCGACCTTCGACAACCTCACGCCGCTGGTCCCCACCGACATGAGCTCGCCGCCCTCGGGCGTCGGTCGCTACCGTCACCCGATCCCGCTCGCGGGCTCGAGCAACCTGCTCGTCTCGTGGTCGGACGGCGACGTGAACGATCGCAACGAGCTCGCGCAGACCGCGCCGGACTACGGCATCTACATGTACGATCCGGTCACCAGCCGTCGGACGCTCATCTTCGACGACCCGACGATGTGGGACCTCTACGCGCTGCCCGTCGGGCGCCGCGACGAGCCGCCGGTGATCGCTCCGACCGTCATGGGCCGCCTCGATCCCAACACGCCCGCCGTGCTCGGCTCGATCGACGTCGCGGTCACCTCGATGCCCGAGACGGTGTCGGGCGGTCACTTCGGCACCGAAGGCGTCCCGCTCGGCGAGGCGCTCCGCGAGACCACGCGCATGCGCATCATCGAGGGCTTCTCTTCGGAGATCGGCTCGGTCCGCATGTTCGGTCTGACCATGCACGAGGGCGCCGCCATCCTCGGCGAGACCCCGGTGTACAGCGACGGTAGCTGGCGCGCGGAGGTCCCCGCGTACCTGCCCTACCACTTGCAGCCCATCGACGAGTACGGCGTCGCGATCCGCAACCAGATGCTGTGGATCCAGGCGATGCCCGGTGAGAGCCGCGAGTGCGGCGGCTGCCACTCGGATCGCAGCGAGTCGGTGCTGCCCCGCTCGGGTCTGCCCACCACGCTCGCGCAGGCCGCGGGTGCGGACACCTCGACCTTCCGCGCCATCGCGGACCGCATCGAGCTGCCCTGGGCCGGCGCGCCCAGCCGCCGCACGGTGCAGGACGTGTTCAACGAGAGCTGCGTCGGCTGCCACGACGGCGGCGCGTCGGATCCCTTCGCGGGCATGACCTACATGGTCGAGGTCACCACGATGGAGGGTGAGATGCTCGCCTACGAGATCCCCTACCTGAACCTGAGCGAGACCCCGATCGAGGTCTACTACGAGAACGAGGTCATCGCGTACCCCAGCTCGTACGTCACCTTGCTGTACCCGTCGGCGATGATGGGCGACATGACCATCGTCGGCGACGCGCCCCCGCAGTGGGTCGTGCCGGGTGCCGCGCGTCACAGCCGCCTCGTCGAGGTGGTCAACGCGGAGTCGGAGTCCCGCCCCGGCGTGTTCTCGTGGCCCACGCCCTCGCATCCCGAGGACGTCGGTGTCGAGCTCTCGCGTGAGGACCGGATGATGCTCATCCAGATGGCCGATCTCGGCGGCCAGTACTACTCGCGCTGGAACGTCGCAGGCGGTGAGTACTTCACCAGCATGACCACCACGTACTGAGAAGCCGACCAAGGAAGATGGAGAACATCATGAACATCCTGAAGAACACGCTTCTCGCTGCGAGCATCATGGGTCTCGGTCTGGGCACCTCGCTGAGCGCCTCGGCGCAGAGCGAGGAGGGCTGGGCCGAGGGCGAGGCTCCCACGCACGTCCGTGCGATCGGCGAGCTCTCCTTCCACACCGGCGCCCCGCGCGTCGCCGACCTCGAGAACGCGATCCGCGTGGGCTCGCCCACCCTGCTCGTGTCGATGCTCGAGTACGGTGAGCGCGTCGAGTGCCACACCTGCGTGCCGCTCCTCGAGGAGCGCCTCCTGACCTCGAACAACGGCGAGGTCCGCGAGATCGCCGCGTGGTGGCTCGCCCGTCGGCCCTTCGGGTTCGCGGCCGTCTACCACGACATCCGCACGGTGCTGGAGAGCGACTCGGATCCGGTGCGCCGGACCCGCGCCGCCGAGGCGCTGGGCAACTTCGCCGATCCCCACGGCGTCGAGCACCTGAGCCGCGCGTTCACCACGGACACCGTGTCCGAGGTGCGCGTGGCCGCCATCCACGGCATCGCGGAGATCAACGCGCCGGCTGGGCTGCCTTTCCTCTCGATGGCGCTCGGCGACACCGACCCCGCGGTCCAGGCCGCGGCGCTGCAGATGATCACCCACGTGAACTTCTTCAGCGACTACGACGCGCTCATCCCGCTGCTGGCGCACACCGACGGCACCATGCGCCGCCGCGCGGCGACCGTGGTCGGCTCGCTGCGCGTGGACGCGGCGGTGACCGCGCTGGCCGCGATGCTCCGCGGCGACGTGGACCAGACGGCGCGTCGCGAGGCGGCGTGGGCGCTCGGCCGCATCGGCGGTGCCGAGGCCCGGACCGCGCTGAACGAGGTGCTGGCGACCAACCCGCCGGCGGACGTGCGCAACGCGATCAACGTCGCCCTCGCGATCCGCTGAACCACAGAGAGGTGCCGGTTCGCCCGTGAACTCGGATAGACTCGACGGGCGATGCGGATGACCTCGAACGACACGACCAAGGGCTCGCTGAAGCGTCAGCGGGCCCTCGGCCTTTCCGTCCCCAAGAGCGCGCCCTTGTCCAAGCCCACCGCGTCACCGATCAGAAAGCTCGACCCCGTCGTCCCCGCGCTCGGCCTCACCATCGGGTGGGCGGCGATCGGCTGGCTGTCCGTGGGCGCGGGCGGTTGCCAGCCCCGCGATCTGCCCGAGGGCTCGTACTTCGAGGAGCGCATCCAGCCGATCTTGCGCGAGAGCTGCGTGCGTCAGAACACCGGCTGCCACCTCGCCACGCCCGAAGGCACGTCGGCGGGCAACCTCGATCTCTCGTCGTACGACGCGGCGATGCGGCGCGAGGACGTGTTCACCATCTACGGTCCCTACGCCGCGCCGCTCGCGCTGCTGAAGCCCGGCGATCCGATCACCGTGCGCGTCGAGACGTTCGGCGATCCCGGCGACGCGCTCGCCGATCGGCTGGTGCCGATCGAGACCAACATCGCGCACGCCGGAGGCAGCACCTTCGATCTCGGCACCGAGGGCTATGCGCTGGTGCAGGAGTGGATCCGCAACGGGCACACCCGCACCGGCGCCCCCGATCGCACGCTCGTCGCCAACAGCGGCGCGTGCCGCGGCGGCGCGGGCGACGCGATCGGCTGGGATCCCGCCGCAGCGCCCGGCCCGGGCTTCGAGTCGTTCGCGCGCGACGTGCAGCCCGTGCTCCGGGAGAACTGCGCGGGGAGCAGCTGCCACGGCAACCCGATCGCCGATCTCTACCTCGCGTGCGGAGACAGCGACGAAGAGGTGCGCTGGAACCACTGGGTCGCGAGCCAGTTCGTGTCGGAGTCGACCTCGACGTCCGAGCTCTTGCGCCGTCCGCTCTCGACGCTCGTCGGCGGCACGTTCCACGAGGGCGGCAACGTGCTCGGCTCGACCGACGACGTCCGCTACCAGGCGCTCTTCAACTGGATCGAGTCGCTCACCGTCGAAGAGCGGCGCCCGACGGTGCCTGCCGAAGTGAACGAGCGCGCGTTCCGCTTCTTCGCGAACCGGGTGCAGCCCGCGCTGGTGCGCGAGGGCTGCATGTTCCTGAATTGCCACTCGCCCTCGATGTTCCACGACCTGCGTTTGCGCGGCGGCTCGGGCGGCCACTTCGGGCGCTTGGCCACGATCGAGAACTACGACGCGGCGCGCCTCATGCTCGCGCTCGACGCCAGCGACCCGAACGAGTCGCGGATCATCGCCAAGAACCTCTACCCGTCCGATCAAGTCGCGGGCGCGGACGGCCTCGCGCACCGCGGAGGATCGCTGTTCGAGGATTTCGGCACGCTGCCGAGCGGTGATCTGAACAGCGCCGATCCGACCGACTGCGCGAGCTTCAGCGACGCCGATCTCGACACCGGCGATCTCAACACGATCCCCGCCTACTGCGTGCTCGCGCGCTGGCACGCGATCGAGCGCGAAGAAGAGCTCGGCGCTGCGGCGCCTCCGATCGACGCGGTGGTCTGGGTGAATCGACCGGCCGGTGTGGGCCGCCTCGACGACTTCGAGACGTACCGCGGCGGGGCGACCCTCATGATCGCCGACGCGAGCGTGGGCGCGGGCGACGTCATCGCGCTCGCGGGTGACACCGACCTCGCGTCGGGCTGCGGCTTCCCCGCAGGCGCCGCCGACATCCGGCAGCCCGCGGTGAGCTGGGACGGAACGACCGTCGCGTTCGCCGCGCGCACCAGCGCGAGCGCGCCCTTCCGCATCTACCAGGTGGGCGTCGATGGAAGCAGCTGCGCGCCGGTGCCCGGCATCGCGCCCGCGAGCGACGAGGCGGCCGGCATCCGAATGCACGATCTCGATCCCGCGTTCGCCGCGGACGGTCGCCTGATCTTCGCCTCGACGCGCGGTTACCTCACCGACGGTCCGGTCGGCGAAGCCGGGCCCTCGCGCACCCCTGCCTCGCTCGCGCCCAACGCCAACCTCTTCATCCGCGATCTCGACGGCACCGTCCGTCAGCTGACGTTCCAGCTCAACCAAGAGCTCGCGCCCTCGCTCATGACCGACGGCCGATTGATCTTCACGGCCGAGAAGCGCGAGCTCGAGTTCCACATGATGGCGGGCCGCCGGCAGAACCTCGATGGCGGCGACTACCACCCGCTCTTCGCGCAGCGCGAGAGCGTGGGCTTCCGCTCCGCGACCGAGATCGCCGAGCTCTTGGATCGCAACCTGGTCTTCGTCGCCTCCAACCTCGACGCCGCCGACGGCGCAGGCGTGCTCGGCCTGGTGAACCGATCGATCGGGCCGGATCAAGACGATCGGCCCGCGGGCGATCGCTCGTACATCTCGTCGCTCGATTTCCCGCTCGGCACGGTGGACGCTCCGACCGGTGCGTACCGATCCCCTGCGGGCTTGCCGACGGGCCACGTGCTCGTCTCGTGCGCCCGCGGCGCGACGTCGCTCAGCGCGGGCGGCTTCGCGTATCGCTTGTGTGATCTCGATCTGAGCACCAACGCGATCGTCGAGATCGGCGGCGGCGCGGGCGCCAACATCGACGGCGTGCCGGTCTTCCGCCGCGCCGACCGCGAGATCTTCCACTCGCGCTTCGACGAAGCGAACGGCCACAGCGAGATCGTTGCGGGCTCGAGCGACTCGGAGGTGGTGGTCACCGACTTCCCGCTGCTCGCGACCCTGCTGTTCGCGAACATCCGCACCAACCGCCCGCTCAACCGCGACATCGCGTCGGTCGCCGTGTTCGGGGCGAACCCGCCGCCGGACTCAGCGACGAGCTTCGCGGGCCTCTCCGACTTCGTGACCGACGGCTTCGGCATGTTCTACCGGGGCCGGACGATGCTCGGCACCGCGCCGATCGCGGGGGATGGATCCGTCAGCCTGCTCTTCACCGGCGGCGCGCCGATCCAGCTCGAGCCGCTCGATGCCGCGGGCAATCCCTTCATGTTCGACCCCGCGCTCGGCGGCCCCTTCACCGGCGAGATGGTGCAGCGCGAGCACATGACGTTCTATCCGGGCGAGCGCATCCGGCAGTCGTTCCCTCGCACCTCGTTCAACGCGCTGTGCGGAGGCTGCCACGGATCGATCACCGGCCGGGAGCTCGACGTCGCCGTCGACGTCGACATCTTCACGAGCGCCAGCCCGAACGTCTCGGCGATCGGCGAGCTGCCCGTCGATCTGCGTCGCTGAGCCGATTTGCGAGCGGGCGCACGCGCGAGTTGCTCTTGCGCGGTGACCTCGTCATTCTCCGCCCCAAGCGTCCTCGTGCCTCTGCCTACCGTCCTCTGTCTCGCCTTCGGAACTGGTCTCGCCGCCGCGCTCGCGGCGCGCAACGAGATCCGCCTATCGGCGCGGCACCCGCTGCTCACCCGCAGCTACGCGGCGTACGCGATCTTCGCGCTGCTCGTGCTGGTCCCGATCTCGGTCTACTTCTACGTGTTCCACGGGGACTGGTTCCTGCTCTACCTGCTGGATGTGCGGGACGTGCCGTCCGCGATCGCGCTCGTCGGCTTCGCGCTCGAGGTGGGCCTCGGCACGTTGGGCTTCTCGCTGGGCGGGAGCCTGGTGCGCAGCCAGCGCGACAACGCGGTCGGCGCGTTCGTCGGCGCGGCGGTGATCGGCGCGCTCGCACCGATCGCGATCGCGAGCGATCGCCTCGCCGTCGTCGGCAGCTACGCGGAGTACCACGGGGGCTTCGGGCTCACCCGCTTCGCCGAGGGCGCGATGCTGCAAGGCGCCGCGCTGATGAGCGTGATCCTGGTGATCGGCGTCGCGTTCCTGCTCACCCGCGTGTGGATGGCCTCGAGCCGCCAGAACTGATCGTCGCTCGCGCGATCAGCGGAACGCGTAGCCGATGTAGAGGCCCCAGCGGAAGTAGTGATCCGCGACGGGGTCGTGCACGCCACCGACGACATCCTCGATGTCGGTGCCGTCCACCGGCCAGAGCTCCCACAGCCCCGGATCGAGCCAGGGGTCGCCGCTCACGTCGCAGCCCGCCGTGGGATCCGCGCAGCCGACCTGACCGCGGAACGTGGTGATCATCTGGAAGTACTCGACGCGTAGATCCACGAAGATGCCTTCGAACAGCCACGTCGCCTCGTGGATCAGATCGAGGCCGAACAGAAAGCCATCGGCCGCGCCGGTGTCGAGGCCCCAGACGGTGCGCGCCGCCGCGCCCACGCTGATGCCCGCGCGGTAGTCGCCGCGCAGCGCGACGGTGAGGTAGTCGGGCACGATGCCGTACCGGAAGCCCGCCCCGATGCTCACGTACTGGTACTCCATCGGGGGCACGATCGCGTTGCGATCGACCCGCTGCAGCGTGTCGGTGTCGAAGGTGAACGCGGAGTAGCCGTAGAGCACCTCCGCCATGAGCTCGAAGTCGCGCCGCGAGGGACCGAAGCGGTAGCGGCCCCGCGCGCCCGCCTGCACGTCCATCTGGTTGGTCGCGATCTGCAGCCGGTCGGAGGCGTCGGCGCACGGCATCATGTACGGGCACGCGCTGCTCGAGAGCCCCGCGGAGTTGCGGAACGACACGAGGATGCCGAGGAACGGGAACGGCTGATCACCCAGCGCACCGGGGTAGAGCTCGGCCTCGACCCCGAGCTCGGCGTGGCCGCCTTGGTAGGCGCGCGCCTCGTCGATGGTGCTCGAGTTCACCACGCCGGGCTCGCGCTGCGCGCGGTAGACCTCCGCCATCGTCGAGAAGCCGCGGTACATGCTGCCGCCCGACAGCGAGATGCGGAACGAGTCGTGGCGCTCGACGTCGCTCGGGATCTCGGGCTCGGCGAGCTCTTCGAGCGGCGCCTCGCGCTCGCTCCCGTCGTACCAAGGGGTCTCGCCATCGGCCGGTGTGGCGACCGCGACGGCGGCCGCGGGGGAGCGCGCGCGATCGAGGTACGGGCTGAGGCGCTCGGCGCCGTTGCGG
>CAYZQM010000223.1:0-2749 GCA_964480175.1 uncultured Sandaracinaceae bacterium | reverse complement strand
CGTCGTGCGCCCGCCCCAGCCCTCGTCGCCGAGCACGGTGCCGTCGAGGCCGTTCCGAACCCGCACCGTGAGGCGCCAGCTGCGTCGCGCCCGCGAGACACGCCCGTCGATGATCGCGACGACGTTCAGCTCGCGCGCGACGTCGATCCAATTCGCGTCGCTCGGGCGAGACGGGACGCCGAGCCGATCGCGGGCCGCGTCGATCTCCGCGTCGCTGACGACCACGTAGCCGGCCTCTTCGAGGTTGGAGACCAGGAGGCTGCGGGCCCGGCCACCGCGCGGTCCGCGGAACGAGTCGACGGCGACCCGGGTGCCCTGGGCGTGCGCGACGGAAGCGCTGATCGCGAGGAGCGCGAGGACGAGCAACGATGCGCGGACCAACGGAGCACGGACCATCGCGGCGATGCTAGTCGCTGACGTCCGGGAGTTGAACGGTTTCGCCGAAGCGCGCAGCGGCGAGGGAGCGGAAGGGAGCGGGACGGTGAACAAGGTGGCCGCCGGTTCGCAGCATCCGTGCCCGAGGCAGGTGTCGGAGCTGCGGCGTGAAGGTCGCACCGCCCCGCGACCACTGAACATTCGTTTCGACGTCAGTCGGTCGCTCTGGTACACGTCGGAGCACCTCGAAAGCGACGACACGCCGATGCTCACCTGCCTCAAGGTCCGCTCCTTCGCCATCATCGACGAGCTCGAGATCGAGCTCGGCCCGGGGTTGAACGTGCTCACCGGCGAGACCGGCGCGGGCAAGTCGATCCTCGTCGATGCGCTCGGCCTCGTGCTCGGGGAGAAGGCGCGCGCGGATCTGGTGCGCACCGGCGCGCCGCACGCGGAGGTCGAGGCGCTCTTCGATCTCTCGAGTGATCACCTGCTGTGTGCGCGCTTGCGCGATGCAGGGATCGAGACCGACGGCGAGCTCGTGGTGCGGCGGATCGTGAGCGCGGGCGGAGGTCGATCGCGGGCGTACGTGAACGGCGTGCTGACCACGCAGACCCAGCTCGCGGCGCTGGCGGCGGGTCTGGTGGACCTGAGCTCGCAGCACGAGCACCAGTCGCTGATCGATCCCTCGACGCAGCTCGGGCACCTCGACGCGTTCGCGCAGCTCGGCGGCAAGCTCGAGGAGGGCGAGCTGCCCAAGCTCGAGTCCGAGCGCGAGCGCCTTCGCCACGCGGAGAAGCTGATCGCGGCGTCCGCGGGCGCGGAGGAAGCGCTGTACGCCCGCGATGGCTCCATCTCGGAAGAGCTCGCGCAGATCGCACATCGGGTGCGGGCCGCCGGGGATCTCGACGCGGAGCTCGCGCCCCTGGCCGTCACGCTCGAGAACGCGCGCGCCCAGATCGAGGACGTCGCGCGCGAGCTGGGGAGCTACGGGCGCAGCGTCTCGCTCGACCCCGAGCGGCTCGGCGAGGTCGAGGACCGGCTGCACCGCCTGCAGCGCCTGGGCCGCAAGCACGCGCTGGGGCACGAGGTCGACGTCGCCGGCGCGCTGGCCAGCAAGCGCGCCGCGCTCGCGCAGGAGCTCGACACGCTGGATCGCAGCGAGGCGGTGCTGGGCACGGCGGAGCGCGAGCTCGCCGACGCGCGCGCCGCCGCGACGGCGATCGCGGCCGAGCTCACCAGCAAGCGGAGCGAGGCGGCCAAGAAGCTCGGCAAGGCGGTGACGAAGGAGCTGCGCGCGCTCGGGATGAGCAGCGCGAGCGTGTCGATCGAGGTGGCCGCGAGCGCGAGCATCGGGCCCGCGGGGGGTGACCGGGTCGAGCTGTTGATCGCGCCCAATGCAGGCGAAGAGCCGCGGCCGCTGCGGCGCATCGCCAGCGGCGGCGAGCTGTCGCGCACCATGCTCGCGATCAAGAGCTCGCTGGCCGGCGTGTCCGAGGCGGGACTGTCCGTCTTCGACGAGGTGGACACGGGCGTGGGCGGCGCCGTCGCGGAGGTGATGGGCCAGAAGCTCGCCGAGGTGGCGCGGCACCATCAGGTGCTCTGCGTCACCCACCTCGCGCCGATCGCGGTCTACGCGGATCGCCACTTCGTGGTGAGCAAGCACGTCGAGGGCGGACGCACGAAGAGCGCGCTGACCCAGCTCGATCGCGAGGCCCGGGTGGAGGAGGTCGCGAGGATGCTCGGCGGCCTGACCGTGACGAAGAAGACCCGCGAGGCCGCGAGTGAGCTGCTCGAGGGCGCGCGGGCCCTACCCGCCTGAAGCGGCGGCGCGATCCAAGTCCGCGGCAGCTCGGTCTCGAATCGTGAACGTGGTCGTGAACGTGATCGTGAACGTGAACGAACCGACGATCGCCGGCTGATCAAACTGCCGTTCACGACCACGACCACGACCACGTTCACGTTCACGAACCACCGCGACCCGTGCGATCAGGGTCGCGATCACGTGCGCTCACGACCGGTCGTTGGGTCGCTGGGTGAGTCCGCGGGACGCGGGCGTTGCGACGATTGCGGGCACGCGGTACATGGGCCCCGCCCCGATGACCATCCGCGACCTCGGCTACCGGCCCTACGAGGGGGTACGGCTCTCGCACAACCACAACACCTGGGTGATGCTCCGACAGGGGTTGGCGCGCGCCTGGGGCTCGTGGATGGTGAAGATCGCGGTCTTCCTCTGCGTGATCCCGCCTCTGCTGATCGCGACCGTCATCGGCGCACAGCGCTTCTTCATGGGCGCGATGGACCCGACCAGCGGGCCTGCCGACCCGAGCGCCATCGATCAAGGCGTGCAGACGATGCGCTTGGTGCTCACGACCCA
>CAYZQM010000222.1:9053-11499 GCA_964480175.1 uncultured Sandaracinaceae bacterium | reverse complement strand
ATCCTCGGCCTCGGGCGGCGCGATCTCGAGGTAGTGCTCGTACTGCTGCACCGCGAGGTCGTAGCGATGCAGGCGCTCCTCGCACTGCGCCATATTGAAGAGCGTGTTGGGTCGCGGCAGCAGCCGGTAGCTCGCCTCGAACTCCGCGAGCGCGGCGCCGCAGTCGCCGCCGCGAGCGAGCACGAGTCCCTGTCGAAAGCGGGTCCGCGCTTCTTCTTGCGCCTCGGCGCTCGGCTCGCTGGACGCAGCGGCCTCGCCCTCCGGCGCCCCTTCCGCAGGGGCCGCTTCGTCGGCGACGGGCGCGTCCTGCGCGTGCGCGGCGACCGGAGCGAGCGATGGGCAGAGCGAGAGGAGCAGCGCGAGCAGGCTCGAGGGCCACGGAGCAGTGCGAAGCATCGCGGCATCTTCGTACAAAGGCGCGAGCACCGCGAGCGCGAACGTGCGCTCTAGCGTCACTGAAATGGCGGCGCTCGTCAGGCGACCGTGATGCCGGTCGGGCTCGTCGCATCCACCGCGAGGCGCATCTCCCCATCGAGCACCCGCAAGAGCAGCGCGCCCAGCACCTCGCGGCGCCAGCCCTCGAGCACCGGGTGCTGCGCCGCTGCGGGCCGACCCTCGAGGTGCCACTCGACCAGCGCGCGCAGCTCGCTCTGATCGGCGATCAGCTCGGGCGCCAGCTCGGCGCGGGCCGCCACGTCGCGGCGCGCCACCGACAAGAGCCCCGCGATCGCATCGACGATCCCGGGGTCGTGCGGCGACGGGGCGCCCTTGGGCTCCGGTCGCGCGCGGCCTTTGCCGATCGCCTCCAGCAGCTTGCCGGCCCACGGCTGCGCGCGCCCGATGCCGAGGCCGCGCACGCCGCCGAGCGCGCGCGCGTCCTTCGGCGGCGAGAGCGCCATCGACTTCAGCGCCAGATCGTTGGCCACCGTCACCAGCGTCTTGTCCGTCGCTTCGGCGACTTCGTCTCGCCAGATCGCGAGCTCGCGCAACACGCCGAGCGGTCCCTCGGCGAGCTTGCCGGTGCCGGAGACGCGACGGTACAGCGTCTCGGGCGGGTGACGCCGCGACGCGCGCTCGAGCGCCTCGGCGCAGGCGTCGATCGCCCAGGCCAGGCGCCCGCGCGCCTCGAGCTGAGCGCGCAGCGCGCCCGCGACGCCGCCGAGATAGCGGACGTCATCGAGCGCGTACTCGAGCTGGGCGTCGGTCAACGTCCCGCTCCAGTCGCTGCCTTGCAGGCTCTTGTCGATCTCGGCGCCGGCCAGCGATCGAACGAGGCTCGCGTAGCCGACGCTGCCTCCGTAGCCCGCGAAGGCGGCCGCGATCTGGCTGTCGAAGAGGTGCGCGAGCGTGACCCCGGTCGCGCGCTGCAGGATCGGCACGTCCTGCCGACCGTCGTGCACCAGCTTGCGAACGTCGGGCGACGCGAGCGCCGGGCCGAGCAAGCGCAGATCGACGCTGCGCGCCTCCAACGCCCAGAGCTCGTCGTCGAACGCGATCTGCACCAGGCAGAGCTGCGGGTAGTAGCGCCCCTCGCCGTGGAACTCGCAGTCGATGGCGATCTCGGTCGTCCCTCGCATGCGGGCGACGATCTCGCTCAGCTGCGCGTCGGTGCGGACGAGGGAAGGATGCATGCGGCGCCATCGTGGCCCGCCTCGGGCGCGCGTTCACACGATTTCGCGCGACCGCGGCGGGCGGCCGTGCCACAGCGCGCGCGATGTCCGAGCACGACTTCAGCGCGCTGACCGCGGTCGAGCGCACGAGCGAGACCGAGTTCGTCTGCCGCTTTCCGAGCGGATGGGAGCAAGGGCGCGGCACCTTCGGCGGCGCGGTGATCGGCGCGATGGCGCGCGCCGCGATGGCCAGCGAGCCCGACGCCGATCGCAAGCTGCGCGGTGTGTCCGCCGAGATCGTCTCCGCGGTCCCTTCGGGCGAGCTCACGGCGAGCGTGCGCGCGTTGCGCCGGGGCAAGGGGCTGAGCGCGTACGAGGTGCTGCTGCGCGCGGGCGGGGACGAGGTGCTGGCGCACGGCAGCTTCACGCTCGCGAGCAAGCGGAGCAGCGATCGGGACATGCTCGCGATCGATCCGCCGCGCATCCCTGCGATCGACTCGATCCCGCTCGCGCCCGTCGGTCCGCCGGTCGGTCCGGTCTTCACCCAGCACGTCGACTTCCTACCCACGGGCCCGTACCCGTTCGCAGGCGGCAAGGACGCGTCGTGCGAGGGCTTCATCGCGCTGAAGGAGTGCTCGTCGTGGGGGCCGCCGGAGTGGCTCGCGCTCGCCGACTGCTACTGGCCTTCGGTGCTCGCGCTCGAGTCGGCGCCCCGCCCCGTGGTGACGGTGGGCTTCACTTGCCACCTCTTCGCGGAGCCCCAGAGAGGGCCGCTCTATTTTCGGGCCCGGACCCTCGCCTCGAAGGGGGAGCTCAACGAGGCGGCGGCCTCCTGG
>CAYZQM010000222.1:7656-9043 GCA_964480175.1 uncultured Sandaracinaceae bacterium | reverse complement strand
GGACCCTCGCCTCGCGCGACGGGTACGTGTCCGAGCACCGCGAGCTGTGGACGCTCGACGGCGCGCTCGTCGCCATCAACCCGCAGCTCTTCACCATTGTCTAGCCCCCCCGCGTCTAGCCCCCCGCGTTTAGCGTTCGCGTCTAGCCTGCACGCAGCAGGAGCAAGGAAGCCCCCATGTACCACCAGTCTCTTCGTCAGATGCACAAGCAGCTCGGTCAGCTCGAGCGCTGGTTCGACGCCGCCGAGGCGCACGCCAAGGCCAAGTCGTTCGACGTGAACACGCTGCTCTCGGCGCGGCTGGCGCCCGATCAGTTCCCGCTCGTGCGCCAGGTGCAGTCCACCTGCGACACCGCGAAGCTCGCCGCCTCGCGCCTCAGCGGCAAGGAAGCGCCGTCGCACCCCGATACCGAGGCGACGCTCGCCGAGCTGCGCGCGCGGGTGCAGTCGACGAGGGCGTACCTGGACACGATCAGCGAGGCCGATCTCGCCGAGGCCGCCACCCGCCGCATCACCCAGGCCCGCTGGGAGGGCCAGTACATGCTCGGCGCCGACTACTTCCTCGAGCACATGGTGCCGAACTTCTACTTCCACATCGCGCACACCTACGCGCTGCTCCGCCACAACGGCGTCGCCATCGGCAAGCGCGACTACCTGGGCGAGCTGTCCAAGCACAAGGGCTGAGCGAGGTTCGAGCGCGCTGGCGCGTCTGCGTCTGTTGCTCCACACCCGGGGCCATGGACGTCCAGACCGCCATGCTCGCTCGCCGCAGCGTCCGCGCCTTCGAGGCGCGCGACGTTCCCCGCGAGACGCTGACCGCCATCTTCGAGCGCGCCCAGCGCGCGCCTTCGTGGTGCAACATCCAGCCCTGGCGGGTCTGGCTCGCGTCGGGGGCGCGGCGTCAGCAGCTGATCGACGGGCTGGTGAAGGCGGCGGGCGAGACGATGCCCTCGCCCGACGTCCCGTTCCCCGCCGAGTATCCCGAGCCCTACGGCACCCACCGGCGCGCGTGCGGCAAGGCGCTCTACTCCGCGATGGGCGTCGCGCGCGACGACGGCCCCGGGCGCCACGCCGCGTGGATGCGGAACTTCGTCGCCTTCGATGCGCCGCACGTCGCCATCATCGGGATGGACAAGCGCTTCTCGATCTACGGCTCGCTCGATCTCGGGTGCTGGCTGCAGTCGGTGATGCTCTTGGCGATCGAAGAGGGCGTGAGCACCTGCGCCCAGGCGAGCCTGTCGCTGCATCCCCAGGTCTGCCGCGAGGTGCTCGGGGTCACGGACGACGTGCAGATCCTGTGCGGCTTGGGGCTGGGCTACGAGGCCGCGGACGCCCCCGCGAACGAGTGCCGCACCGCGCTTTCCACCGGCGAGCGCCAGGGGAAGTGT
>CAYZQM010000222.1:0-7646 GCA_964480175.1 uncultured Sandaracinaceae bacterium | reverse complement strand
ATCGCGATCCGCTCGAGAAGAACCTGGTGTTCTGCGACTGACGACTTGTTGAGGCCGCGGCCGCCGAGGTACATCCGCCCCCATGACCCTCGCGCCTCGCTCGCCCCGCGCCTCGGCCACCGAGATGACCGAGCTGGTCCTGCCCCAGCACGGCAACGTGCTGGGCAGCGCGTTCGGCGGCACCGTGCTCGCGTGGATGGACATCGCGGGCGCGGTCTGCGCCCAGCGTCACTCGGGCTGGGTGTCGGTGACGGCCGCGATGGACGAGGTCGAGTTCGTCTCACCGATCAAGGTGGGCGACGTCGTCATCGTGAGCGCGCGGCTCAACGCCGCGTTCGGCAGCTCGGTCGAGGTCGAGGTCTCGGTGCAGGTCGAAGATCGCAAGACGGCCGTGCGGCGGCGCTGCGTCGAGGCGTTCATGACGTTCGTCGCCGTCGACGAGGCGGGCGCGCCGACGAAGGTCCCTGCGCTGCTCGTCGAGACGGGTGAAGACGAGCGACGCGCCGCCGAGGCCACCGCGCGCAGGGCCCGACGCCTGTCGGAGCGCAAGGGGTGAGCGTCCGTTGAGGCGCGCGCTCGCGGCCCTGATCGCGTTCGTCGCGATCCTCTGCAGCCCGGCGGCGGCGCAGGACGCGCCGATCGCGATCACGCTGTCGATCGCCTCGCCCACGCTCCGGGTGAGCGAGACCGCGGAGGTGATCGCGGTGGTCACGACGAGCGCGAGCGCGTCGGGCCCGCTCTTGCTCACGCCGACGTCCGATGGCCCCGCGATCGACGTGGTGCGCGGGCGCCTCTTGCGCGCTGACGCCGAAGATCCGCGCGCGTCTCCGCTGCGCTTCCACGTGCCGCTCGTCGCGCTCAATCCGGGCGACGCGCTGGTGCGGGTGCGGGTCGACGGATTCTCCTGCCGCATCCCCGAAGGCGGCGGCGACGAGCGCTGCCACGCGGTGCGCGCAGAGGGCGCGATCCCGCTAACCGTGCGGCGCTGATGGTGCGTCGCGAATCGCGCGGCGCGCGTCGTGCCGCGCGGATCATGCGGTCGAGCGCGCGGGCCGGCGGCGGCGCGAGTCTGCTAGCCTGACGACCTCTTCGCCTTCTCTCCGAGGTCCTCATGCGCGCTCGCCACCTCCCTGTCGTCCTTCTCGGGCTCACCCTCGCGCTGACGGGCGCGTGCAGCGCGATCGTGAACCCCGATCCCTCGCGGCTCGGCGGCACGGACGCCGGCGGCGGGCTCGACGCAGGCCCCGACTTCGACGCGAGCGGCTTCGACGCGAACGGGACCGACACCGGGGTGTGCCCCGCGTCCTGCGACGACGCGATCGCGTGCACCACCGATCGATGCGAGCGCGGCGCGTGCGTCCACGTCCCCGACGACATCCGCTGCGGCGACGATCAGCGCTGCGTGGTCGGCGTGGGATGCGCGCCGCGGAGCTGCACCAGCAACGCGGAGTGCGACGACGGAGACTTCTGCAACGGCGCCGAGCGCTGCGATGGAGAAGCGGGCTGCGTGGGAGGCCTGCCTCCGTCGTGCGAGGACGACACGCCCTGCACGACCGACAGCTGCGCCGACGGCGGCTGCGTGCACACCCCGCGCGACGACGACGGCGATGGCGTCGCGGCGCGTTCGGTGGCGACCTCCCCGAGCGGCCTCGAGGTGATGTGCGGCGGCGCGGACTGCGACGACACGATGGCCAGCGTGCGACCCGGCGCGCCGGAGATGTGCAACGGCCGCGACGACAACTGCAACGGCACCACCGACGAGGGCTGCGTGATCCTGCCGGATCGGTGCGACGGCGCGGAGGTGCTCACGCTCGGCGACGGCGTGACGACGGTGACCGGCTCGTTCGCGGGGCTCGCAGACGACTACCGCGTGGGCCCCGGCTGCTCGGTGGGCACCGGCGGACGCGACGCGGTGTACGCGATCGACGTCCGCGGCCTGGTCGACGTGCGCATCGACACCTTCGGCTCCGCGGCCGACACCGTGCTCGCGATCTCGACGACCTGCGACGCCGCGGGCTTCCAGGTCGTGTGCAACGACGACGCGGACACCCGCGCGGGCACCGGCAGCCGCATCTGGGCGCACCGCATCGGGAGCAACATCGGCGTCCCCAGCACCACGCGCCTCTACATCCTCGTGGACGGCTACGACGGCACGGCGACCGGGAACTACGCGCTCAACATCCGCGTCACCCCCGCCGCGAACGACGCGTGTCCATCGGCCGGATCGCTCGCGCTCGACATCACGGGGGGCGGCACCGTCGCGGGGATCTCGACCGAGTTCACCGGCGCGCAGCGCGGCACCTGCCAGACCGCAGGCGAGATCGTCGCCCCCGAGGCGGTCTTCTTCTTCCGCGGTCCGTCGTCGGGCAGCGTGGACTTCCGCGCCTACTCGACCGACTTCACCCCCGACCTCTACGTGCGTGAGTCACCGTGCACGAGCGGCGGCGAGCTCGAGTGCGTCGCGGGCAGCGCGCTGGGCGGAGGCCTGAACACCGCGACCCTCGATCGATCCGTTCGCCCCGGCAACAACCACTTCCTCTTCGTCGACGGCGGCCGCGGCGCGTACGCGCTCTACTACACGCCCAACTGAACACCCCACCGAGGGTTCCCGGGCGCCGTGAATCAGCGCACCTTGGCGACGATCACTTGCGACTCGGCGTTCTCGTCGAGCGCGGCGCCGTCGAAGTCGCCGTGGTGCTCGAGGATCGTGAAGCCGTTGTAGTGGAGCAGCGCCTCGAGCTCTCGAGGGAAGACCTGCCGGTGGGCGAGCGCCTTGAGGTACGCGGTCTCGAGCGCGCCCTCGTCGTGCGTCATCGTGGTGACCAGCTGGATCTGGGCGACCGGGTCGTACGCGAACGACTCGGCGCTCTCGACGATCACGTTGCGCTCGACGTCGCGCACCGGTCGGCACTTGTAGGGGCGCGCGGGATCGCGGACGAACGCGCGCAGGTCCGGCATCGTCACGTCGAACGCGAAGCGCCCCTTCTTCGGGGTGAGGTGCCGCTTCACCACGTCCAGCGCCGCTTCCCAGTCCTGCCGCGTGTAGAGGTGCTGCAGCACGTTGAACGGCGCGATCACCAGATCGAACTGGGTCTTCTTGCGGAAGGTCCGCAGATCACCGAGCGCGAACGACACCCGCCCTTGCACCTCGGGCTTCTCGCGCGACAGACGGGCGCGGCCCTCCTCGATCATGCCCTCGACCGCGTCGAGCACGAGCACGCTGTGCTCTTGCCGAGCGAGCGGGATGGCCACCCTCCCCGTGCCCCCGCCGAGCTCCAGCACCGTCTTGGCCTTCACCCGATCGGCGAGCGCCAAGTACCAGCGCACGTCCGCGGTGCGGCGCTTGTAGGCGGCCGCGTACTCCGCGCCGTCCAGGTAGTGCGCGACGCTGCCGAAGTGCAGCGCCTCGTCGGAGAACATCGCGCTCGTCGGCTTCTTGCCCATCACAGCTCCGTGCCTCGCAGCAGATCGGGGATCTCGGTGAGCACCTCCCCGGTCTCCATGACCTCGACCCGCCACAGCTCCCCCTCGGGGCGGACCACCCAGCTCATCTCGCGCCGGTAGGGCGCGTTCATGAAGTCGTACGACGCGATGCCGTGCAGCTCGAGCCCGCCGGCTTCGGTGCGATCGGAGCGCACGAACTCGACCTCGAGCGGCGCGCCCGCGAGGCGATCCCAGACCTCGCGCGCCATCACCCGATCGGCCGTGGCGACGTCTTCGTCGGCCGCCTGCTTCGTGAGCACCGCCTCGTGCGCTTCGCCCACCGAGATCGCCGCCGCCTGATCCCAAGCGCGCCTGCGCCACGCGTCGAGGAACGACTCGGCGACGCGCTCGGGCGTGCGGTCGTCGATCGAGAGCGCCACGTAGTTGTTCGGCAACGACTCGTCGTCGCGCGACGGGCCGCCCTCCCCGGAGAAGAAGAAGCCGATGCCGCCCACCACCAGCATGGTGCTCGCCGCGGTGAGCACGACGGGCGTGGAGATGCGGCTGCTCTTCTTGCTCAAGCGCGCGCTCCTTGCAGCGCCCGCGCGAGCTCGGCCACGCCGCGCCCTCGATCGCCGTCGCACACCCAGCGGGGCGGCACGGGCAGGGAGGACAGATGCGCGCTCACGTTGGCCACGCCCACGGTGCGGGCGAAACGCGCGAACGCGGGCGCGTCGTTCCCGGAGTCACCCACGAAGATCCAGCGGTCGAAGAGCACGGACGGCGCGACGCCTAGCACGTGCTCCGCGGCGCGCGCCACGCCGCTGGCCTTGTCCCAGGCGCCGAAGTGGGCGTGCAGATGAACACTGGAGACCGTGACGCTCGCGCCTTCTCGTTCGGCGAGCGCACGCAGCGCGGCGCGCTCGTCTGCGCTGGCGACGAACGCCTCGCCGACGTCGTACGCCAGATCGCACATGCGCAGCGCCGCGTCGCTCGCGGGCCGCGCCCACGGCAGCTCGCGCTCGATGCGTGCGGACAGCGCCCGCTGCTTGGCCTCGCGCGGCGCGCGCTCTTGCTCTGGCTCGAAGCGCCCGCGCACCAACGCGCGCTCTCGGACGAACGCCCAGCCCGCGCCGTTCTCGCCTACCGCGAAGGCCACGGGCAGCACCGCCGCGAGCGTCTCGGCCCAGCCGATCGGCCTGCCCGTCAGGAGCGCCGTCGTCACCCCGAGCGCGCGCAGGCGGTGCAGCGCATCGAGCGCCTCGACCTCGAGGACCCCATCGCGGGTCAACGTGTCGTCGACGTCGAAGACCACCCCGGGCACGTCGCGGAGGATGTCGGCGTCGATCGAAGCGAGCGCCTGCATCACACCACCCGGAAGAACGCGCACTTGAGGTAGCGACCCTCGGGGAACGCCGCGGGCACCGGGTGATCGGGCGCCTGCTGGCCCAGGTGGACCAGCACCAGATCCTTGCCCGCGTCGCGCGCGCCGAGCGTCGCCGTGCGGATGAAGTCGTCGGGCTGCATCGCGCCGGAGCACGAGCACGTGACCAGCGTGCCGCCCCGGTTCACCAGGCGCGCGGCCTCCGCGTTGATCTTGCGGTACGCGCTCCGGGCCCGATCGAGGTGCTTCACGGTCGGCGCGAGCTTGGGCGGATCGAGCACCACGATGTCGAAGCGCTCGCCCTTGCGATGCAGCGCCGCCATCTCGTCGCGGGCATCGGCGCGCTCGAGCTCGATCTTCTCGGCCAGCCCGTTGCGGTGCGCGAGGCGCGAGGCCGCGGCCATCGCGGGCACCGACGAGTCGACCGCGCGCACGTGGCTCGCGCCGCCCCGCGCCGCGGCGAGCGCGAAGCTGCCGACGAAGGAGTAGAGATCGAGCACCCGCGCCCCTCGGGCGATCTTCTCGAGCCACGCGCGGTTGTCGCGCTGATCGAAGTAGAAGCCGGTCTTCTGCTTGATCTCTGCGCCCAGATCGATCGCGAAGCCCCGCTCGCGCAGCTCGATGGTGCTGACATCCGGCCCCCGCACCACGCGGTTCTCGGCGGCGAAGCCCTCGCGCATCGCGGCCTTGTCGCTCGCGACCTCGATGACGGTGGCGACGCCAGAGACCCGCGCGACGTGGGCGAACACGTCGTCCTCGCGCAGCTTGGCGCCGATCGTCAGCAGCTGCACCGTCGCGACGTTGCCGAGCACGTCCGCGATGATCCCGGGCAGCTGATCGCCCTCTGCGTTGATCAGGCGGTAGCCCGTCGTCTCCGCCGAGGGCAGCCCGAGCTGCTTGCGCAGCGCGAACGCGGCCTCGACCTTGCGCCCGATGCTCGGCCCATCGAGGGGATCGCGCCGATCGCGGGTCGCGATCCGCACCGGGATCGCCGAGCGCGGCGAGTAGTAGCCGCGCCCGAGGTGGTTGCCCTTCTCGTCCAGGACGTCGACCACGTCGCCGGGTCCCGGGGCGCCGTCGATGCGATCGATCGCCTGGGCATAGATCCAGGGATGCCCCGCCCACACCGGCTGCACCCGTCCGCGAGCGAGGATCACGTTGGCCACGGCCGCGACTGTAGTGGGTCCCGCCCGTGCGCGCCGCACGTCGCGTGCTTGCTCGCCGAGGGGCAGGCCACTAGGATCCCGGCTCGACCGCGCTTTTCGCGGCGAAGAGAGACCCGAAGGAGACACGACGTATGCCCGGCCTTGGAATGGGAGAGCTCATCGTCATCCTCCTCATCGTCGTGATGGTGTTCGGCGCGAGCCGCCTGCCCCAGATCGGCGAGGGCCTCGGCAAGGGCATCCAGGCCCTCAAGCGGGGCCTCAAGAGCGATGACGACATCGACGTCACTGGATCGGACAAGCGCATCACCCCCAGCTCGAGCGCCGAGAGCGGCAGCAGCGCGAGCCGGAACGTGAGCGACGCCGAGGTGGTCGAGCGCAAGAGCTGACCCGATCCCTGTCGCGGGATCGCCCGGAGGCGCGTTGAGCGCTCGAGTTCATCTGATCACCGGCAAGGGCGGGACCGGTCGCACCACGCACGCGCTCTCCCTCGGCCTGGCCTGGGCCGCGCGGGGGCTGCGAACCGTGGTGGTGGAGCTGGGCGCCGATGGCGGGCTCGCCCGCGCCGCCAGCGAGCGCCCCGTGCGCTGCGAGCTCCGCAGCCTGGCGGCCGACGAGGCGCTGCGCGCCTTCCTCGACGCGCACCTCCCATCGCGGCGACTCGCGAAGGTCGCGGCGTCGAACACCCTGCTCGCCTCGCTCTTCGCCGCCGCGCCGGGCACCGTCGAGGTCGCGCAGCTCGACGCCATCGAGCGCTTCAGCGAGCAGTACGACCGCGTCGTCATCGACGGCGAGGCGTCGGGTCATGCGCTCCTCTGGCTCGAGCTGCCGCGCACGTTCGCGGGCCTGGGAGCCGCGGGGGTGCTGGGCGGTCGCCTCGCCAAGATTGGCGCGCTGCTCGACGACCCTTCGCGCTTCGTCGTGCACGCCGCGGTGATCCCCCAGGCGTTGGTCGCGAGCGAGACGCGCATGCTCGCCCAGGGCATCGCGCGCCTGGACATCGCGCGGGGCGCGGTGCTCGCGAGCGCCGAGTCGATCGATGCGAGCGCCGAGCAGCTCGAGCGCGCCGGTGAAGCGCACGCGGGCGGCGCAGCGAGCGAAGACCTGCGCTACGCGCTCGCTGCCCGCCGGCGCATCGACGCGATGCGCGAGGCCGGCGGCTGTGGCTTTCCCCAGTTCATCGAGGTGCCGCAGCTTCGGCGCGAGCGCGCTTGGATCGAGGCGCTCACGGCGCGAGGTCAGCAGGTGATCGATCGCTTGGAGGGCGCATGAGCGCGCTCGATCGGATCACGGCCGATGCGCGGCTCGTCGTCGTGGTCGGTCCCGGCGGCGTCGGCAAGACCACCACCGCCGCCGCGCTGGGCGCCGCGCTCGCCGCGTCGGGGAGGCGTACGCTCGTGCTCACCGCCGATCCCGCGCGGCGCCTCGCCGACGCGCTCGGGATCGAAGGCGACACGTTCCACGATCGCGCGGTCGCGCCGAACCTGTGGGCCTCGATGCTGGAGAGCGAGCGCACGTTCGCGCTTCTCTTGCCGCGCATGGTCCCCGACGTGGCGGCGCGGGCGCGCATCGAAGCGAGCCCGGTCTACCGGCGCTTCTCCCGTTCGCTCGGGCGGAGCCACGCGTACGCCGCGATCGAGCGGGTCCACAGCGCGTGCATCCCCGGCAGCGAGGAG
>CAYZQM010000221.1:901-11503 GCA_964480175.1 uncultured Sandaracinaceae bacterium | reverse complement strand
CAAGGCGCAGCGCATGGGTCACGTCCTCTAGCCGCACCGCGGTGACGGCGACGACCGAGACGTCCGGCGACTCCACGAGCCACGCCATCAAGAGGAACTGTGTCGAGCGCTCCGTGTCGTTCTCCGGGACCGGCGCCATCGGGTCGCGCTCCCAGCGTCGGATGAACGCGGCCACCTCGGCGAGCTGGCTGGGCGATTGATGGGCGCCGAGCGGCCCGAGGATCTCACGCAGGCTCCTCGTCGGACGTGACGCGTGCGACGCCGATGCCTCGGCGCCTCGGGTGCGCGCCGCGCCGCCTCCACAGCCCATCACCGCGAGCCACACCGCACCGAACACCATCCACTTCGTCATGCGACCTCCGTTCGAGCGGAGGATACCGGATGCCGCGGAAGAACGACCGCGCCCCGGTAGGCGATTTGCGGTGACCGTCGGGGGCCGGCATCCTGGCTCGGCGTTGCCGCCCGAACCCGAAGCGCTCTCCTCGAAGGTGCCCGATGAACAGGCGCTCGCCGAGGTGCTCGCGCGCTTGCCCGCGGGGGTGCGCGACACGGTGCGCGCGAGTTTGGACTCGGCGCGCACGATGGATCGCGGGCCGCGCTCGACGATCGATCCCGCCGATGCGCCGCGCCAGAAGTCCAAGCACCCGACGCTCGAGAGCGCGATCCAGCTCCTGCGCGAGCTGAGCGCGGAGAGCGCGCTCTCGCGTCGCGGCACGCTGGGTGAGGGCGGCATGGGCGTGGTGCACCTCGCCGAGCAGCGCGCGCTCGGACGCGAGGTGGCGGTCAAGAGCGTGAAGCTCGACGCGCGCACCGCGGACACCACGCTCAAGCTCCTGCGCGAGGCGTGGATCACCGGCGCGCTCGAGCACCCCAACGTGGTGCCGGTGCACGACGTGCGGCTCGATGTGAACGGCGAGCCGCAGATCGTGCTCAAGAAGATCGAGGGCAAGCCCTGGAGCGAGGTCTTCGCGCAACCCCAGCTCATCGCGGAGCGCTACGGCGGCAGCGATCCCGTCGAGTGGAACCTCCGGGTCTTTCTGCAGGTCTCGAGCGCGCTGCACTACGCGCATCGCCGAGGCTTTCTGCACCGCGACATGAAGCCCGAGAACGTGATGATCGGGAGCTTCGGCGAGGTGTACGTCGTCGACTGGGGGCTCTCGCTCGCGCTGAAGGACGACGGCACCGGGCGCTTTCCGCTCGCGAAGGACGCGCGCGAGCTCGCGGGCACGCCGTGCTACATGGCGCCCGAGATGCTCGGCGGAGAGAGCGTCGTGCTCGACGAGCGCACCGACGTGTACTTGCTCGGCGCGAGCCTCTTCGAGATCGCGACGGGCGCGCCGCCGCGCGATGGGCCGAACCTGCTGTCGGTGATCGCCCAGGTGCCCGAGGCGCTGAACGTGCCCGAGCGGGTGCCGCAGGAGCTCTCGCGCATCATCCGCCGGGCGACGGCGCTCGATCCGGACGATCGCTACGAGAGCGCCGATGCGCTTCGCCTCGCGGTCGCCGCGTATCTCTCGCACCGAGGATCGATCCAGCTCGCGGAAGAAGCGGTCGAGCGCCTCACCGAGCTGCGCGCGCTCGGCGCAATCCCTGCGGGCGACGAGGCGCTGAACGCGCGCGCGGACGCGCTCTTCGCGGAGTGCCGCTTCGGCTTTCAGCAGGCGCTGCGCACCTGGCCGGACAACACGCTGGCCCGCGAGGGCCTGCACCGCGCGCTCGAGCATCGGATCGATCACGAGCTGTCGTCGGGCAACGTCGCGTTCGCAGCGCACTTGCTCGGTGAGCTGCCGGCGCCCGATCCCTCGCTGCGTGCGCGCGTCGAGGAAGCGCGCAAGCGCGAGGCGGAGGCGAAGGAAGAGCACGCCAAGTTCCAGCGGGATCACGATCCCTCGGTCGGGCGTCGCACCCGGGTGTTCCTCGGGCTGATCATGACGAGCATCTGGGTGCTCGCGCCGCTGATCATGTGGGCGCGGCCCTTCGATCTCCCCGGCATCGACGGCTACCCGGGCGCGATCGCGGGCACGCTGGCCTTGATGGGCGTGGGCTTGGGCTTGGCGATCTGGGCGCGCGAGTCGTTGTCGAAGACGGCGCTGAACCGGCAGCTCACCATGACGGTGCGCATCACGCTGATCGCCCAGCTCGCGCTCTTGACCGGGAGCTATCTCGCGGGGATCGCGTTCGATCACGCGCACACGATCTTGGTGCTCACCTGGGGCATCGGCGTCGCGCTCACCGCGAACACGGTGGAGAAGCGCTTGTATCCGACCGCGATCGCCTACCTCGTCGGGTTCCTCTTGCTCGCGACCCACCCCGACTGGCGCTACCCGGTCACGGCGGGCTGCAACCTGCTCTTGATGATCAACGTGCTCGTGCTCTGGGCGCGGGTCGACGACGACGTGGTCGAGCCGGTGAAGCGCCGGGTCCGCGAGCACCAGAAGCGCCTGAGCGGAAGCTGAAGCACGTCCGGTAGATCGTTTCGGCGGACCGGGCGTCCGAGGGTGCCCATGACCCCACTACCCCGCCTCACCTCGCCCTGCTCCGAGAACCTCGACGCCATGGAGAAGACCGCCCGCGGGTCCTTCTGCAGCACGTGCCAGCACGACGTCGTCGACCTGCGCTCCACGCCGCGCAAGAAGGCGCTGAAGGTGCTCTCGGAGCTGCGGGCGAAGTCGAGCGATGGGCGGGTGTGCGTGCGGGCGATGTTCTCGAGCGACGGCACGCCGGTGTTCCGGCCCGACGCGCCCTCGATGCTCGCGCGCTTCGCGGCGCCGATCGCGATGGCCAGCTCACTCGCCGCGTGCGCGCCGAGCAGCCGCACCGACACCACGACCGAGGTGGTCGCGGTGGTGCACGACACGACGGGTGACACCAACGAGGGCGAGACCGGCAGCGCCAACCGCAACGGCCAGCAGCGCGTCGTCACCGCGGTCCCCACCGAGCCCACGCCGCAGCCGGTCGTCTTCGATCGCCCCGTCGAGGCCGCAGGCGGCCTGGCTTGGGCGCCCGGCCTGGACTGAGCCTCCATTTCGCGCTGTGTCCTGCTGCGGCCGCCGCTTTCGGCCGAAACGCGGCTTGCGTCCTCCCTCCTCGTTGCGGCGTACCTCTGGTACGCCTCACTGCGGAGGTGCGGGCGCGCTCGCGTTTCGACTCGAAATCGACGCCCTCGCGACGGACCCAGCGCGAACTGGAGGCTGAGCTGCCGTTCGTTCGAGGGCGAGCCGAGGGCATGCGGCGCGAGCACTGGCCGCGCGCGCAATCCGCGCAACAGTAGCGGCCTCGTGCGCCTCTTCTTCTCCGTCCTCGCGCTCGCCGCGCTCGCCTTCGGGCCTGGGTGCTACTTCACCCGATCGCCTTCGCGGCCGCTGCCCGCGCTCGAGGCGCGCATGGACGCGAACGCGCGGCAGCGCTGCCTGGTCGTGATGATCCCCGGCTTCCTCGATGGGCCGCACACCTACCTGGGCTACGGCTTTCCCCGGGATCTGTCGGCTGCGGGCATCCCGTGCGACGCGGTGATGATCGATCTGCACTACCGCTACTACGGCACGCCTGGCGTCGCGGACATCGTGTACGAGGACATCCTCGTGCCAGCGGCCGCGCGGGGCTACGAGGAGATCTGGCTCGTGGGGATCTCGATGGGCGGCCTCGGGACGCTGCTCACGGCCCAGGCCCACCCCGAGATGGTCGACGGGATCATCCTGCTCGCGCCCTTCGTCGGTGAAGAGGGGACGCTGCGCGAGATCGAGACGAGCGGCGGCGCCGCCACCTGGCGTCCGCCCGCCGGCCTCGATGGCCCCAACCGCGACGCCTCGAACTACACCGCGCACCTCTGGGCGTGGCTGCGCGGCTACCACACCGATCCCGACGCGATGCCGCCGCTCTACATCGGCTGGGGCACCGAAGATCGCCTCGGCACGGGCGACGCGCTGCTGGCCGCGCTGATGCCCGAAGAGCACGTGTTCTCCCGCGAGGGAGGCCACAACTGGGCGACCTGGCGCCCGCTCTTCCAGCGCATCTTGCAGGTCGCCCAGCCCGGGCTCTGAGCTCAGGCTCGGCCGCGATCAGGGGGCCGGCTTGATGAAGCGCAGCACGAAGCGGTCGCTGGTACCGCGGCGCTCGCCCGCCGATCCAGGCGAGGCGCTCCAGTCGTAGGTGTCGTCTTCGTTGCGGAGCGCATCGAGCTCTCCGTCGAGCACGAAGCCCGCGGCCAAGATCTCTTCGCGTACGATCGACTCTTCGATGCGGTGCAGGGTCTGCACGTCGGCCGCGCCGTGGCCCGGTGCGGCCGCGTGATCGACGATGCCGTAGACGCCGCCCGGGCGCAGCGCATCGAAGATGTTCCGGTTCATCGCCGCGCGATCGACGTCCTGCCAGAAGGTGTCGTGGTACGCGAGGATGAAGATGACCGCGTCGAGATCGCGGACATCGGGCGGGATGGGCGCGTCGAAGTCGCGCTCGACCGAGATGAAGTTGGGCATGCCCAGGCGCGCCTCGCGCTCGGCCAGCGGCGCGCGCGCGAAGCGATCGAGCACGAAGGTGCTGTTCTGCACGATCACCTGTCCGTCCGGGCCGACGATGCGCGCGAGCAGCTCCGAGGTGTAGCCGCCGCCCGCGAAGAGATCGGCGACCCGCTGGCCGGGCTCGATGCCGAAGAACGTGAAGACCAGATCGGGGCGCCGCTGGGGATCGAGGACCCGATCGGCCTCGGTGCGCTCGGGCGCGTCGATCGCGGCGCGCACCGCCGGGCTCACGCTGGGCGCCGCGGCTTCTTCGCCCCCGGTGGGCCGCGCCTCCGCTTCGTCGTGCGAGGGAGCCGAGGAGGACGCGCCGCAAGACGCGAGGAGGAGAACGAGGACCGCGAGGGAGGCTGAGCGCATCGCGGCCTTCTGGGTCTCGAGCCCGCGATGCGCAAGCGCGGGGAAGACAACCTCAGCGCAGCGCGACGATCGTGAACGTGGTCGTGGTCGTGAACGATCTTCGACCAAGGGCCTACGAGCACGCCTAGGTGCAACGGTCGAGGCCACCCTCGACGGGATGCCTCCTGATCTCGCACACTGCCGTCCCCGGGGCGCGTGCTCCGCCACATCAGGGACGACCGCTTTGACCATCGACTCCATCCCCAAGCGCCTCTTCGACCGCGGGCTCTCGATGCCCGACGCGCCCGCGTACATGACGAAGGTCGGGGGCATCTGGAAAGAGACCACCTACGCGCAGTACGCACGGCAGGTGCGTCAGGCGGCGCGCGCGCTCGTCTCGATGGGCTTTCAGCCGGGCCAGGTCACCACCATCCTCGGCTTCAACCGGCCCGAGTGGGTGATCTTGGACGTCGCGACGATGGCCGCGGGCGGCGCGCCGGCGGGCATCTACACCACGAGCTCGCCCGACGAGATCGCCTACATCCTCGATCACAGCGAGGCCCCGCTCATCTTGGTGGAGAACGCGGAGCAGGCGGCGAAGGTCGAGGCCAAGCGCAGCGAGCACCGCCACCTCAAGCACGTCGTGGTGATGCGCGGCCCCGCGGTCCCCGGCACGCTCTCGTGGGACGATTTTTTGGCGCGGGGCGACGCGACGCCGGAGCGTGAGCTCGACGCGCGCATCGACGATCTGAAGCCGGAGCAGACGGCGACGCTGATCTACACCTCGGGCACCACCGGTCCGCCGAAGGCGGTGATGCTGACCCACGAGAACCTCAGCTGGACCTCGCAGCGCCTCGTCGAGGTGCTGAAGATGAAGACCCGCGGCCGCACGCTGAGCTACCTGCCGCTCTCGCACATCGCGGAGCAGACCGCGTCGATCCACGGGCCGATCACCTCGGGCGGCGTCGTGTACTTTGCCGAGTCGCTCCAGCCCGAGAAGATCGTGGAGAACCTCAAGCAGGCGCAGCCGACGCTCTTCTTCGGGGTGCCTCGGATCTGGGAGCGCTTCCACGCGGTCATCAGCGGCCGCATGCGCGAGGCGACGGGCGCCAAGGCCAAGATCGCGCGCTGGGCCATGGGCGTGGGCGCCGAGGTCTCGGCGCTGCGCGCGCGCGGCAGCGAGCCGCGCGGCGCGCTCGCGATCCAGTACCGGCTCGCCGATCGCTTGGTGTTCTCGACGATCAAGAAGGGCCTCGGGCTCGATCAGGCCGAGACGCTGGTGAGCGGCGCGGCGCCGATCGGCAAGGACGTGCTCGACTTCTTCGCGGGCCTCGATCTGATCATCCAGGAGGTCTACGGGCAGAGCGAGGACACCGGCCCGACGAGCATCAACCTGCACGGGCGCACCAAGCTCGGCACCGTCGGCCCGCCGCTGCCGGGCGTGGACGTGAAGATCGCCGAGGACGGTGAGATCCTCGTGAAGGGAAAGAACGTCTTTCCCGGCTACTACAAGGACGCCGAGGCGACGAAGGACGCGCTCACGGACGATGGCTGGCTGCGCAGCGGGGATCTCGGCGCGATCGACGCGCAGGGCTTCTTGTCGATCACCGGTCGCAAGAAGGAGATCCTCATCACGGCCGGCGGCAAGAACATCACCCCGAAGAACATCGAGGCGGCGCTCAAGGAGAGCCCGCTGGTGAGCGAGGCGGTGGTGATCGGCGATCGGAAGAAGTACCTGACCGCGCTGATCTGGCTGGAGGCGGACGCGACCAAGAAGTGGATGGACGAGCGAGGCCTGAGCGGCACGCCGACCGAGCGGCCCGAGGTGCGCGCGGCGATCGACGAGGTGGTCGCGGCGGCGAACGGCAAGCTCGCGCGCGTCGAGCAGATCAAGAAGTTCGCGTTCCCACCGCGACCCCTGGGCATCGACACCGGTGAGCTCACCCCGACGCTCAAGATCAAGCGCAAGAAGGTGAACGAGAGCTTCGAGGCGCTGATCGACTCGATGTACGAGTGACTCAGTCCGCGCGCTCGGCGGCCGGCGCGGCGGGCGCGTCGGTCTTCGATGCGTCGTCTGTCGATGCGTCGGCCTTCGACGCGTCGGCCTTCGAGTCCTCATCCTTCGACGCGTCGGCCTTCGACGCGTCTTCGCCCTCTTCTTCGGGGGGCTTGGGGATGATCGAGGAGAGCAGCACCGAGCCGACGAGCACGGTGGCCACGACGCCGAGCGAGATGCCCTCGCCCACGTGCCACTCGTACTCGTCGCCGGTGAAGTAGCCGACGACGTGTCCGATCAGGGGCAGGAGGATCTTCACCCCGATGAAGAGCAGCACGATGGACACGCCCTTCTCGAGGAAGCGGAAGCGCGGCAGGAGCTGCTCGAGCACGATGTAGATGTTCCGCAGCCCCAAGATCGCGAACATGTTCGAGGTGAACACGATCAGCGGGTGGGTGGTCACCGCGAAGATCGCGGGGATCGAGTCGACCGCGAAGACCACGTCGGAGAGCTCGACGACGACCAGCACCAGAAAGAGCGGCGTCGCCATGAGCTTGCCGTTCTCGCGCACGAAGAAGTGCTCTTGGCGGTAGCCCTTGGTGACGGGCAGCACCCGCTTGACCAGCTTGACGATCCGGTTGTCGTCGATGTCCTCGTCGTCGTCCTTGTCGTCGCCGCCCATCAAGAGGCGCGTGCCCGTGTAGAGCAGCAGGACCCCGAAGAGGTAGAGCACCCAGTGAAAGCGGCTGACGACGGCGGCGCCCGCGAAGATGAAGAGGCCGCGCAGCACGATCGCGCCCAGCACGCCCCAGAAGAGCACCCGGTGCTGGTACTCCTTGCGGACGGCGAAGCCGCTGAAGATGACGACGAAGACGAAGAGGTTGTCGACCGAGAGCGCTTGCTCGAGCACGTAGCCCGTCAGGAACTCCCAGGTGCGCGGCGGGCCGTAGTTCGGCAGCGCGTAGAGCAGCCCCGCGAAGCCCATCGCGAAGCAGAACCACAGCACCACCCAGAACGTCGCCTCGCGGAACGTGACCTCCCGGCTCTTGCGGTGGAACACGAAGAGATCGAGGAACAGGACCGTCCCGAGGAAGACCAGAAAGCCCGTCCAGAGGATGGAGTCGCTCAGCTCGGGCATGGTGCGTTCGCGCGGCGGGAGGGGGCCAAGGCCGCGGAGCTTTGCATGGGCGCATCCGGCGTCCAGCGGTTGCGTCCATCCGGCCTTCGACCTATGCGGCGTCCGTGCTGGACCTGACCCCGCGCCACCGGCTCTACCTCGTGCTGGTCTCGATCTTCGTCACCACCCTGCTGGTGGCGGACATCATCGCGGGCAAGCTCTTCGTCCTCGGGGGGGTCTCCATCCCGGTCGGCACGGTCGCGTTCCCCATCTCGTTCCTGCTCACCGACGTGGTGAACGAGTACTACGGCCGCCCGGGCTCGCGCCTCATGACCTGGGTGGGCATGGCGATGCTGATCGTCGGCTTCGGCATCATCACGGCCGCGCGCCTCGCGCCGCCGGCCGACGACACGTACGTGTCCCAGGAGTCGTTCGACGCGGTCTTCGGTTTGGCGCCGCGCCTCTTCTTCGCCTCGCTCGTCGCGTTCCTGGTCAGCCAGTACCTCGACATCTACACGTTCCACTTCGTCAAGAAGATCACCCAGAGCAAGCACCTCTGGCTGCGCGCGATCGGCTCGACCGCGCTGAGCCAGGTGATCGACACGCTCTTCGTGAACTTCGGTGCGTGGATCGGTCTCAGACCCATGGACGCGATCATCGAGACCACGGTCTGGAGCTACGTCTACAAGCTGATCGTCGCCGCGCTGCTGACGCCGCTCTGCTACGTGGCGCACGAGATCATCACCTCGCGCATGGGGATCTCGCCCCTCCGCCACGACGCCGAGGAAGCGCTCGCCGCGACCGGCGCGGTCGAGCCGGCTCCGACGGAGCCCGCGGCGTGAGCGCGGGCCTCGCGCGCGTCCTGTCGCGTCGCGCGCTGCTCTTCTCCGACGGCGGGGACACGCGCGCCGATCGCACGCCGCACGTGCGCGCCGCCTCCGGCCTCGCGTGGCAGCACCTGACGCCGCCGCGCTTGGTGCTCGCGCAGGACGACACCTCGCACCTCGCGGTGCTCGATCGCGAGGGCAGCGTCGCGCGCGCGCTCTCGCTCCCGCACCAGATCGAGGGGCGAAAGATCTTCGAGTCCCGCCTCGGCAACAAGCACCACAAGCTCGATCTGGAGAGCTGCGCGAGCTTGCCCGATCGCTGCGCGGGTCCTGGCGGCGTGCTCGTGGTCGGCTCGGGGAGTCTGGCGGCGCGCGAGCGGATGGTGCTGGTCACAGGCGAGCGCGTGGAGCTCTTCGCGCTGCCCGCGCTCTACGCGGCGCTGCGCGCGACTCGAGGCTTCGCGGGCAGCGAGCTGAACGTCGAGGGCGCGGCGGTGCTGGGCGATGCGCTGGTGCTCGCCAACCGGGGCAACGGCGCAGCGACGGAGGGGTGCGAGCCCATCGACGCGCTCATCACGCTGAAGCTCGACGCGCTGATGGCGCACCTGCGCGGCGGGCCGGTCCCCGAGCTCGGTGCGCCGCGCGCGCTCGCCCTCGGGACGCTCGATGGCGTGCGGCTCACCGTCACCGATCTGTGCGCGACGCCCGGCGGCAGCCTGTTCTTCCTGGCGGCGGCCGAGGCGTCACCGAACGCGATCGACGACGGCGAGGTCGTGGCGACCGCGCTCGGTCGGATCGACGAAGGCGGCGTGCGCATCGCGCCCCTCGGCGGCGAAGACGACGCGCCGCTCCGCGACAAGGTCGAGGGCTTGGTGTGGGCCGATCCCGACGGCGCTGGCGACGAGGTGCTCGTGGTGGTCGATCGAGACGATCCCGATCAGCCGAGCGAGCTCTTGCGGGTGCGGGTGCCGCCGTCGCTGCTCGCGCCCGCGCTCACTTGCCGGTGAAGACGCCGTCTCGGCGCTCGATGAACGAGCGCATGCCCTCCATCGCGTCCTCTGATCCCATCAGGGTGCGCGCCTGCTCCAAGAGCTTGCTGGCCCCCGCCGCTTCGCCCTCGTGCTGCGCGACGAACGCGCTCTGAAGCGTCGCCATCACTCCGAGCGGCGCCGCCTTCGCGATGCTCGCCGCGATGCCGCGCGCGGAGTCTTCGAGCGCATCCGGCGCGCAGATCTGCTGCACGAGGCCGATGCGGTGCGCCTCCTTCGCGTCGAACGTCTCGCCCGTCAGCAGCCAGCGCATCGCGTCGTGCCAGCCCAATCGAGGCATGCGCAGGGTCGCGCCGCCGAAGGGGAAGATGCCGCGCTTGATCTCGAGCTGGGCGAAGCGCGCGTCGTCGGCGGCCACGATCACGTCGCTCGCGAGCGCGAGCTCGATCCCGATCGTGTAGCAGTAGCCTCGGATGCCCATCACCACGGGCTTGGTCCGACGGCGCCCGTAGAGGCCGAGGGGATCGACCCCGTCGCTCGAGAAGAGCGCTTGCCCGCCCGCGACCGCAGGGCCGACCTCCGCGAGATCGAGGCCCGCGGTGAAGTGGCCGCCCTCCGGCAGCACCAAGATCACCCGCACCTCGGGATCGTCATCGGCCCGGGTGTAGGCGTCGGCGAGCCCCTTCAGCATCGCGAGGTCGAACGCGTTGCGCTTGGCGCTGCGGCTCAGGGTGATGGTGGCGACGTGCGCGTCGAGCGCGTAGCGGATCGAGTCGGTCATGCGCCCATCGTACGCGATGGGGCGCGGAGTCAGCGGGCC
>CAYZQM010000221.1:0-891 GCA_964480175.1 uncultured Sandaracinaceae bacterium | reverse complement strand
CGCGCTTGCTCGAGGGAGTCGACGACCGCGTGCTCTGCGCCGTGATCGCGCGCGAGGCGCTCGAGCTGCATGCGGCCCGTCGCGCTGGGGCTCGCCACCACCCGCACGGTGCGCCGCGCGTTCACGGCGTCGCGGATGAGGCCTCCGATGGTCGCTTGGGTGCGCGGCCCCATGACCGTTGGCGCGCGCGACAGATCGAGGATCACCTCGCGCACGCCGCGATCGTCGAGCTGTGTGCGCATCGTGCGGACCATCTGCTCGGCGAGATCGGCGCCCTCGGCGCTGCTCAGGTCCTCGCGACGCCAGACGGTGAGCACACAGAGGCCGAGCTCGCGGGTGATCTTGTAGTTCCCCCCTTCGTCGACGAGCTCTGCGTTCATGCGTTCCCCTCGGCATACCCGGATCGGGCGCCGTTGGCTCGCACGATTGTCGCGGCGCTCCACGCGGGGCAGCATCGCCTCCGTGAATCTGCCGCCGATCGAGACGATCCTGCCCGAAGGGAGGGCCGCGCCCCGCCTCTTCACTGCGCTGCCGCCCCTCGCCGATCGCCTCGCGTGGCGTCCGCTGGCGCACCTGCCGACCCCGGTCGAGCGCATGGACGCGATCGCCGACTACCTGGGCAGCGATCGGGTGTGGATGAAGCGCGACGATCTCAGCTCGCCGCTCTACGGCGGCAACAAGGTGCGGCGCTACGAGTTCGTCCTCGCCGACGCGCAGCGCCGGGGCAAGACGCGCTTGGTGACGGCGGGTGGCATCGCCTCGACCCAGGCGATGGCGACCGCGCTCTTCGGTCGGGCGCTGGGCTTTCAGGTGCGCATCGTGCTCTTCGATCAGCCGATCACCCGCTTCGCCAAGGAGGCGCTCTTGGTGGACGCGGACGCGGGCGCGGAG
>CAYZQM010000220.1:0-11525 GCA_964480175.1 uncultured Sandaracinaceae bacterium | reverse complement strand
GTGCTGATCCACCGCACGCTCTCGGACGTCCGGCGCTTCGCGGAGAGCGCGGGCACCGATCTGTCGCGCGTCGCGCGGCACGTGCGCCTGCCGAGCGATCTCGGCGCCGGCGTCGACACCGCGGCGATCGTCGTGGTGGGTCGAGCGCTCGGCGACTACTACCGCACCAAGGCCCAGCGCCTCTTGCTCTCGGTGCCCGATCCCGACGGGCCCGAGGTGCTGCGCTTGCACCAGCGCATCGTGCTGGAGCGCGCCGATCTCGATCGCGCCGAGTCGCAGAAGTGGCTCGAGTTCGCGCGCCTGACGCTCGGCTGAAGCGCGTTGCAGTAGGGCGAGAAGGGCCTCTCTCACGCGTTCCCTTTCGCGGGCGGGGCGTGTACCTTCGTTGCGCCCTTCATGAGTGACGACCGCAAGAAGAACCCCACGGTCCCCGGCTACGCGCCCACGATGCAGCCGCTCGGCCCGATGGAGGTGCGCGAGCTCGGCGCGTACGAAGACGACCTGACGTCGGTCGAGCCCGTCGGCGGATCACCCGAGGTGGTGGGCAACGTGCGGATGATGGTCGAGCCCGGCGAGGTCCCTCCGCAGGGCGGCGGCTCGACGGCGAGCAAGCGCACCGGCACGCCCGCGGTCGACATCGATCTCGTCTACGAGCGCCGCTCCGCGCCGCTGCCCGATCAGCCCTGGGTCTTCGTGGAGATCTGGACGCGCAACACGATCTACCAGCTCGACGGTCGGCTCGTGTGCATCGACGTGATCGACCAGGCCTCGCGCCGCAGCCAGGGCGATCACCCGCTGCGCGGCGCGCGCTTGGTCGGCGGTCAGTCGCGCGATGGCGAGGCGATGGAGCTCTCGCATCCTTTCCCCCGCCCCGGCAGCGAGGCCGTGTTCGAGCAGACCTCGGGCCGGCACGTGCGCTTCTCGCAGACCTCGTCCGTCACCCGCGTGGTGATGCGCTTGCGGGTGCTGACGGTGACGCCCGAGCAGCTCTTGCCCACGTGGGAAGAGGTCACCGGCAACCACAAGCTCGACATGCGCCGCAAGCCCTGAGCTCGCGCAGCGAGCTCAGGGCGCCAGCCCGCGAAGCGGGCGAGCCCGCGCCCGCGCCCGCGCCCGATCGGGGGTCATGACCGTTCCCGTCGACACGTCGTAGGGCACCGCAGGGGAGCGCACTCTCGGGCGCTCGCGACCCGGACGGCGCGGGCTTCGGGGAACGGCGTGGCGGTGTTGGCGCTCGGGTGCTGCTGCCGCGTATCCTGCCGCGCTCATGCCTTCCTCGTCTCGGGTGCGCCGCACGCGCATCCTCGTGCTCACCGCGTGTTCGGCGCTCGCCTCGCTCGCCCTCCTTCTCTCCGCGCCGGTCGCTGCCGTCTCGACCCGCGCGTTCGTGCTCGACGACGCTGCGTCGTTCGGGATGGGCGAGCTCGATCACGTCGCGGTGCGATCGGATGGGCGCGTGGTGCCCGCGATCGGCTTCGATCGCATCGCGCTGCCCGACGACGTCGGCTTGGTGTGGAGCGCGGCGGTCGGCAGCGATGGCGCCATCTACCTCGGCACCGGCGAGAGCGGCCGCATCTACCGCGTGCGGGGAGAGAACGTCGAGCTCGTGGCCGAGACCGGTCAGCTGATGGTGAGCTCGCTGACCTTCGGAGAGCGCGGGACGCTGTACGCGGGCACGCTGCCCGAGGCGCGCATCTACGCGATCGACACGGCGGCCGCGGCGCCGGTCACCCCGCGTGAGCTGTCGCGCCCCGCGCCCACCGACGGCTCGGCCGCCGCGGAGCACGTCTGGGATCTGGCGTTCGATGCGGCCCACCACCGCCTCTTCGCCGCGACGGGCCCCGAAGGCCGCGTCTACGCGATCGACACGAGCAACGGCAACGCGAGCATCTACTTCGACAGCCTCGCCGAGCACGTGATGGCGCTCGCGCTCGCGCCCGACGGCGCGTTGTACGCGGGCACCACCGACGAGGCGCTCGTGTTGCGCATCACCGCGGCGAACACGGCGACCGTGGTCGAGGACTTCCCGGGCAACGAGATCACCGCGCTCGCGCTGCGCGACGGCGTGCTCGCGGTCGCAGCGAACGAGTTCCCCGATCCGCCCGCGGTCAGCGGCGGCAGCACCAAGCGCAGCGCGAGCGCGGGTCGCTCGGCGCGGCCGCGCCCCGGCAAGGCGTTGGTGTACCGGGTGGGCGCCGACGGACGCAGCGAGCGCATCCACAGCCAAGACGACGGACACGTCACCCGCCTCGAGTGGGGCAGCAGCGGTGAGCTCTACGCGGCGCTTGGCAACGAGGGACGCGTCGTGCGCATCGAAGCCGATCGCAGCAGCTCGATCTGGGCCGATGTCGATGAGCGTCAGGTCTTGGCCATGAGCATCGGCGGGCGTGCGCCGTTCTTCGCGACCGGCGACGGCGCGGCGATGTACCGGGTCACCGGCAGCGCCCCGAGCGGCGCCACCTGGATCAGCAAGGTGCTCGACGGCGAGTTCCGCTCGCGCTGGGGCGGCCTCGACTGGCGGGGCACGGGCGCGCTGCGCTTCTCGACCCGGAGCGGCAACACCGCGCGCCCCGACGAGACCTGGAGCGACTGGTCCGCGCCGATCACCTCGCCGGGACCGATACGAAGCGCGGCCGGACGCTTCCTGCAGATCCGCGCTGTCTTCCCCGACGGCGCCGCGGACGCGGAGCTGCGATCGGTGACGGCGTACTACCTGCCGGAGAACCAGCGGCCCGTGGTCAGCGGCGTCGGCATCAAGCGCGCGCCGAGCAAGCGCGACGCCGATCCCTCGATGCCGCCGTCGCCCTCGAGCGCGATGCCGCTGAGCTGGAGCCTCGACAACCCCGACGGCGATCGCACCCGCTACCGCCTGCGCTACCGCGGCGAGAGCCAGACGGTGTGGCGCGCGATGTTCGAGGAGCACGAGACGCTCAGCGCGAGCGAGTACACCTGGGAGACGAGCGCGCTGCCGGACGGCTGGTACGTCGTCGAGGTCGAGGCGTCGGACGAGCTGAGCAACCCGCGCGATCTGGTGCTGCGCAGCACCGCGAGCAGCGAGCCGATCTTGATCGACAACCACGCGCCCACGGTCACCGTGAGCGCGAGCGGCACCACGGTCCGCGGCGAGGCGGTCGACACGCTCGGGCCGATCATGCGCCTCGAGATCGCGGTCGACGGCGGCGATTTCTCGCTGCTCTTCCCCGAGGACGATCTCTTCGACTCGGCGCGTGAGCGCTTCGAGATCGACGCCGCGACACTGGGCATCGAGGCGGGCTCGCACATCGTCGCGGTGCGCGCGTTCGACGCGGGGGGCAACCAGGGCTCGGCCGAGGTGACGGTGAGCATCGCGGCGGCGAGACGTCCATCGCGATGAGCGCCGGGGTGGAGGACGCCAAGCCCACGCCGCGCGCGGAGCGCGACCCGGCGATCGATGCGCTGCGCGGCCTGTGCTTGCTCGGCATCGCGCTGGTGAACGTCCCTTGGATCGGCTCGCCGCGCTCGCTGGCCGCGTACTTGTTCGACGACGGTCTGCGCGAGGCGACCCCGATCTGGGATCTGATCGCGGCGGTGATCATCGAGTGGACCGCGGAGGGGAAGTTCTATCCCCAGTTCAGCGCGCTCTTCGGCTTCGGCGCGGGCGTGCTGATGGCGCGGGGCTGGGGCATCTACGGCCGGCGCATCGCGGTGCTGATGGTCTTCGGTCTCTTGCACGCGTCGTTCGGTTGGTGGGGCGACATCCTGATCAACTACGCGGTGGTCGGGGCGTGCTTGCCGCTCTTGTACTTCTTGCCCAACCGCGCGCTCTTGGGCTTCTCGATCCTCACGCTGATCGCGGGCTGCGTGCTCTCGTACCTCTACGACGGCTGGCTCGTGCCCGATCTCGAGGGCGACTCCGAGTACATGGCGGAGAACATCCGCATCTACGCGCACGGGAGCTTCTGGGAGATCACCGAGCACCGGGTGCACGAGATCGCGCAGTTCTTCGATCCCTGGAACCGCAGCTACCGGATGAACACGCTCACCATGGCGAGCTTCGGCTTGTGGGTGGAGCGCGCTGGGCTGTTGAACGACCTGTCGAGCAAGCGGAGGCAGCTAAAGATCGCGGCGATCGTGCTGTGCTCGCTCGGGCTGGTGATGTCGCTCGGCCCCTGGCTCTACATCCTCGGCGGTGACGTGCTCGGGATGGGCTGGGCCGCGCTCTTTCTCTGGGTGGCGACGGGCAAGCACCGCGCGAGCCTGCTCGTGCTCGCGCCCGTCGGGCGCATGGCGATCACCGCGTATCTCCTGCAGACCGTGATCTTCACCCTGACGTTCTATTCGTACGGTCTGGGCTTCTACGGGCGCTTCTCACCGCTCGCCGGCGCGCTGCTCGCCCTCGGGGTGTGGTGGATCGAGGTGGGTCTCTCTCGCTTGTGGCTCGAGCACTTCGCGCTCGGTCCCGTCGAGTGGCTGTGGCGCAGCCTCACGTACCTGAAGCCGATCCCGATGCGCCGCGCCCGCTGAAGTGGCGGCCGGGAACGAAGCGTTCGGCGATCTTTGTTGCTAAGGTCCCGCCCCTTCGATGCTGCCCGGCTTGCTCCGCACCATGCGCCCGCACCAGTGGGTGAAGAACCTCTTCGTCCTGGTGCCGCTCGTCTTCGCGCAGGAGCTCTTCGATCTGCACGCGGCGCTGCGCGCGCTCTTCGGGTTCGCGATCTTCTGTTTGGTCGCCGGCTCGGTCTACATCCTCAACGACCTGGTCGACGTCGAGGCCGATCGGCAGCACCCGACCAAGAAGAACCGCCCGATCGCCAGCGGTCGGGTGCCCGAGAGCGCGGCCAAGACGACGCTCGGCGTGCTCATCCTGGTGTCGCTGGTCGGCATGTACTTCTTGGGCTGGCCCTTCCTCGGCGCGACCACCGCGTACCTGGTGCAGAACGTCGCGTACTCGTTCGCGCTCAAGAAGGTCGCGTACCTCGACGTGCTGCTCATCGCCGCGGGCTTCGAGCTGCGGGTGATCGCGGGCGCGTTCGCCGCCGAGGTGCCCGCGTCCTGGTACGTGCTCGTCGTCACCTTCGTGTTCGCGACGTTCCTCGGCCTGGGCAAGCGGCTGCACGAGCTGGGGCACAGCGAGGACGGCGCGACCCGCAAGGCGCTCAAGGCCTACGACGCGCGCACGGTCACGGCGCTCATGGGCCTCACCGGCCTGCTCACCGTCGTCACGTACGTCGCCTACACCCTCGACGCGCACACGATCGAGACGTTCGGCACCGAGTACCTCTGGCTCACGACCGTGTTCACCCTCTTCGGGATGGTGCGCTTCGTCCAGCTGGTGCGCCGCAAGGGGGACGCCGACAGCCCCACCGACGCGATGCTCCGCGACATCCCGTTCATCCTGAACCTGGTGCTCTGGGCCATCGCCATCGTGGCGATCATCTACTTCGGCTGAGGCCGGGCGCGCCGCGGGAATAGGGCGCGGCCGCCGGAGGTCTGGAACGGCCCGCGTTCACGCCGCCGCCGAGGCGCTCGTGAGAGATTGTGAACAGGGGCCAGGCATCGCTTGCTCGCGCAACGAGCACGCAATACACCTCCGCCGCACCGCGAGCCTTCGCGCGCGCTTCGCGCCGAGCCAGGCGGCCCCAGCGAGACCATGGATCTTCAGGAACGACTCACAGCTTTCGCGATGCTCGGCGCCACGTGGGTCATGTGGCTGCTGGTCATCCTCTCGATCTTCAGCATCGCGGTCATGCTCGAGCGCGCCTATTACTTCTGGCGCACCCACGACGACTTCGTGGGCTTGCGCAACGTGCTGCGGGGCAAGCTCGACGCGGGGGATCTCGAGGCGGCCAAGGGTGCGATGAAGCGCTCGCCGTCGCCGCAGGCGCAGGTGGCGCTGGCGGGCCTGGGCGCGGTGGCCGACGGTCACGCGTCGGCGGGCACGCGGATGGACGAGGAGAAGCAACTCGCGCGCCTCGTGATGGAGCGCAACCTCGCGTTCCTCGGCACCATGGGCAACAACGCGCCCTTCGTCGGTCTGCTCGGCACCGTCATCGGCATCATCCGCGCTTTCCACGAGATGGAGGCCTCGGAGGGCACGGTGACCGCGGGCCTGATGACCGAGATCGGCGAGGCGCTCGTCGCCACCGCGATCGGTCTGCTCGTCGCGCTCCCGGCCGTCGCCGCGTTCAACTACTTCCAGCGCGTCATCAAGACCCGCGCGACCCAGTCGGACGCGCTCGGCAAGGAGGTGCTCGCGTACCTCGAGTCCGACAAGCGCAAGTCCGACAAGCCCAGCAAGGGCAAGGGCAAGGCGCCCGCCAAGTCCGACGACGAGGACGAAGAGCCCGAAGGCGAGCCCGCTCCGGCGGAGTGATCCTCATCCCTTCCTGAGCACGAGGATCATCCGATGGCCGGTGGATCGCAGAGCAACGACGACGACGAGATGATCACGCAGATCAACGTGACGCCGCTCGTCGACGTCGTGTTGGTGCTCCTGATCGTGCTGATGGTCACCGCCAACTACCTCGTGTCCAAGAGCATCGAGGTGAGCTTGCCGCAGGCGGTCGATCCCCCCCCGGGCAGCGACGCGCCCCAGCAGATCAACGTGCAGATCGACGCGGAGGGGCGGCTCTTCATCGACGCGGTCGCCGCGGACGACGCGACGCTCGCGGCGCGCGCGCGCGATCTGGTGGCGACCGCAGGCGAGAGCGCCACGGCGACGATCACCGCCGACACGCACGCCGAGCACGGCGCGGTCATCCGGGTGATGTCGATCCTGAACCACGAGCGCCTGACCCGCTTCAGCTTCAACGTCAGCCCCGACGCGCTCCCCGCGCCCTGACGGACTCGCGCCTCAGCTCTCTCTCTCTCTCTCTCTCTCGGCGGCCCTCGGCGGTGAAATTCAGGCTCTCTTCCACGCGACACCAAGGCCGCGCAGAGGGCATCACGGCGACGAGCGCTGCTTGCGTCTGCGCGCTTCGAGGTCGGTCGGAGCGAGGCGCTGGACGATCACTCCTCGCTGAAGTCGCAGCGGCCTGCGGGGCACAGGGTCGGGACGCGGATGATCGGGGTGCCGGTGTCCCACGTGGACGTGAGGAAGAGCTCGATCTGCTCGAACGCGGCCTGGCCTGCGACGGTGCCCTGGTCGGCGGCGAAGCCGTGTACGTCGAACGTGCCGCCGCTGTCGGCGACGCGGAACTGGGTGATGCCCGACATCCCCATCACCTCGGTGGGCTCGCTCATCAGCCCGTAGATCGGCGAGAGCACGCCGCCCACCTGCACGGCGTCGCTGGAGATGGCGACGAACTCGTTGCCCGCGTTGGGGAGGACGGGATCGCCCATGCTCTCTTGCGCCAGGAAGATGTCGCCCGAGGCCATCGAGAGGCTGCGGAAGCTCGCGCCGTCGACCATGTCGAAGAGGGTCTGCGTCATGGCGCAGAGCACGGCGACGTTCACCTCGCCTCGGTTGCGGTTGCGGATCGGCGCGATGAGCGACTCGAAGAGCAGCGAGTCGCGCACCCACTGCGACCACGCGGCGCCGGGCACGTTCAGCACCGCGTACTCGAGGTCCTCGTCGATCGAGGTGATCACCATGCCCATCGTGCCGCCCAGCGAGCCCCCGACCCAGAGCGTGCCGTCGCGCCCCGGGCGTCGACCGACGTGCGGGTTGGGCATGCCGCCGAGCATGTCGGCGGACAGGACGTCGCCGACGATGGTCTCGATCGCACGGCGCAACACCACCGTGTGCGCGACGCTCTGCATCAGCGGCGAGATCGCGCCGTTGGCGCCGACCATCACGGCGTTCGCGACGCGGGTGAGCGTCTGGATGATGGTCGCGCCAGTCCACCCGAGGAACTCGACGTTCACCTTCGCGATCCCGTTCTCGGTCAGGTCTCCGTCGAACGAGTTGTCGGTCACCTCGCCGCCGGCGCCGTGGCCGAAGAGCACGGTGCGGTAGTCGCCTTCGCCGCGGGGGATGACCACGCGGAACTGGGCCTCGGCTTCTCCCAGGACGACGGGCAGGCCGTCGGCGCCGCGCTCGATGAGACCCTCGTCGTCGAGCCAGTTGGGCAGGCCCGTCAGGCGCCCGCGCACGATCGTCGCCGTCGTCCCCTCCTCGCGGTGCTCGACGGAGTCGATCACCACGCCGACCTCGCCCGCCTCCAGCGCGGCGAGCGCCTGATCGCGCATCGAGAGCAGCGGCGCGGTCGCGTTCTCTTCGGTGCGCGTGATGAAGTCCCAGACCCGCAGCACCCGCTCGAAGTCGATCCCTCGGGTCTCGAGGAGCGTGCGGGTCGGCGCGTGGTAGCCAGCGATGTCGGCCTCGTGCTGGTTCGCCGGGAGATCGAGGCCGAGGGCGACGCGGGTCGGGTGCGGCGCGTCGTAGGTCATGCCCTCGGTGCTGCGGATGTCGTCGGTGATCACGACGACGTACTCGGTGTTGGGATCCAGCGTCTCCAGGGGATCGCCCTGCAGCGCGGAGAAGTACGAGCCGTCGTTGGCGCGCTCGATGTCGACCTCGATGCGCACCGGGATCTCTTCGCCGTAGCGCGGGGAGTCGGGGGAGGCGACGAAGAGGCGCAGCACCCCGCCCGTCGGGCCGCCCAGGTTCGTGTCGTCGAGCTGCTCTTCGAAGCCGGCCAGCACGGTCGTCACCCGTGAGAAGCCGTTGGCGTGCCGCACGTACTCGCCGATGTCGTCGCGCGTGTTCACGCCGCTCAGATCGACGTCGACGTGGACGCCGGTCTCGCTCTCGGGGTCGGCTACCAAGAAGGCGCTGCTCGGGAAGGGCAAGAGACAGCGTACCGGGTCCAGCTCGTCACACGCGGAGGTGACGGGCGCCCGAACCCCGGGCTCCCGGTCCACCACCTCGAACGTGGGAGCGCAGGCGACGATCGCGATCGAGCAACACAGCAGAACGAAGCGAGTCATGCGCCGCATGGTCGCAGAGCTGGGGCGCGAATGGAAAGCACCGAGCGTGCGCTCGCGCTCGGCGGTGCCACCGGCGACCTCGAGCGAGCTCGGTCAGGCGCGGCCGAGGTGGGCTCGACCAAGGGCCCGATCGAGCTCTTCACGAGCGGCGCGTCAGGCGTCGGCGCGGGTGATCTCGGCCTGGCTGCCCGGGCGCACGAAGACCTCGAGGCCCTTCATCTCGAGCGCGACGTTGCCCGCGAGATCGAAGATGGCGAGATCGAACGACGCCTTGTCCTTGGTGTGGCCCTTCACCACGGCGACGCAGCGCGCCTCGGTGAGCGAGGCCGCGCCTGCGTGCAAGACGACGCTGCCGATCGCGGTCGGGAGGCTCGCGCCGTTCAGCGCGTGCTTGGCCCAGAGGACCGCGAGCTGGATCGCGCCGTCGAGCAGCGCGGTGTCGGTGACGGCGTTGGCGCCGGGGATGTCGTGGCTCGACCAGCCCAGCTCGCTCGCTGCCAGCAGCGTGCCCGCGATGCCGCGCTCGTTCTCGCCCTCGACCGCGCGCACCGCGTGCAGCTGATCGCCATGGAAGAGCACGACGCCGTCGTAGATGGCGTCCTTCCACGGAGCGAGCGCGCCGAGCGACGCGGGCGCCGCGCCGCGCTCGCTGCGCATCCCGTGCATCTCGACCTTGGCCGCGTAGTGGCGCGTCGCTCCGTCTGCGGAGAGCAGCGTCATCGCGTAGGTCGCGCCGCTGCCGTTCTTGACCAGCTCGGCCTTCACCACGAAGCGGTCTCCGGTGCTGCCGTAGCCGCCCAGGCGGATGCCCTTGAGCACCTGCAGATCGCGGACGGCGGTGACCACCAGGTGCGGCTTGAGCGCGCGGGCGGTGCGGGCGAAGAGCTCGAGCGCGCTGACCGCGGGCAGGACCGCCGCGCCCTTCACCACGTGGCTCGCGATGAACGGGTGGGTGAGCTCGTCGACGCGCACGTCGAACACGTGGCTGCGGGCGGCCTTGTCGCCCTCGGCCAAGAGCGCTTCGGGCTTGGGCTCGCCGCCGAGCACCAGCTGCACTTCGGGATCGCTCGGCGCGCTGAGCTCGTCGAGCATCATCTGCGCGCCGCCCACCAGCGAGACCAGCGGGACGCCCAGGCGCTCGAAGTGGGCCTTGAGCGCGGGGGTGACCATGCCGGCCTCCCAGGGGCCCCAGCCCAGCGAGCGCACGACGCAGGCCTTGCCCTCGCTCTTGCGGCGCGCGGACTCGCAGCACGCGACCGCGTTCAGGATCTCGTTGGCCATCGCGTAGTCGCACTGGCCGCGGTTGCCGGTGCGGCCCGCGACCGAGCTGAACATCACGATGCCCTTCAGCGGATCGTTCTTGGTCGCCGCGAGCAGCGCGCGAAGGCCGTGCACCTTCGTCGCCATCACGCGCTGGACCTGCTCCTCGGTCTTGTCGGCGATCAGCTTGTCCGCGAGCACGCCCGCGCCGTGCACGATGCCGGCGATGGGACCCCAGCTCTTGCGGACGTCGTCGAGCGCTGCGCCGAGCTTGGCGGCGTCGGTCACGTCGACCGGGAGGTAGCGGGCTTCGCCGCCGGCCTTCTTCACCGCATCGAGCGTGCCCTGCACCTCGCGGTTCGCGAGGATGGTGGCGACCTGCTTGTTGATGTCGGCCGGCGTGACCGCTGCCCCGCGCGCCTTGGCGTCCATCAACAGCGCGCGCTTGAGCGCCGCTTCGTCGGCCGCGCCGTGCGCCGCCGCGGGCTCGCTCTCGAGCGCGGTGCGACCCAGCAGCACGAGGCGGCACTTCGTCGCCTTCGCGAGCGCGATCAGCGTCGCCGCGGTCACGCCGCGCGCGCCGCCCGAGGCGAGCACGACCTCGTTCTTCTCGAAGACCGGTCCGCTCTTGCCGGTGACCGCCTGCGGCACCGACTCGAGCACGACGCGCACGCCGCTCTGACGAAGACCGACCTCGAGCTCGGCGCCGCCGGCGACCAGCTCGCTCGCGAGGCGCGCCGCGATCTCCATCGCGTTGTCCTGGTGGCGCTCGATGTCGATCGCGCGCGCGTGGACCTTCGCGTTGCCAGACCACTCCTGGGCGGCGGTCTTGGTGAGGCCGGTGAGGCCCGCGAGCCAAGCGCGGGGCGAGCCCGACAGGCCGAAGTCGCCGCCGGTGTCCTGCACCGTGACGAAGTGGCCGCCCGCGCGGGTCATGTGCGCCGCGACGGCCTTCGCCGCGCGGAACGCCTCGAGGTGGATGGACAGATCACCCTCGGGCGCGTCCTTCAGGCCGGCCAGGCAGACGACCGCGTCGGCATCGGCGGGCACGTTGTTCACCACGTCGGCGCGCACGCCGCGGAGCTCGAGCGCGCGGACCAGCGCCTGGGCCACGCCCGCGCCGTCGTCCGTGATCACCACGCGCTGGGCACCGAGCAGGCCGCTGCCGATGAGGCCCGAGGCCGCGCGGGGCACCGCGCGCAGCGCCCATCGTTCGGGGGGGACTCCCCCCTTCGTCGATAAAGCAGTCGCGGCCGCCGAGGGGACCGCCACCTGCGAAGCGCCGCCGAGGTGGCTCTTCAGGTGATCGACGATCTGCCCGACGGTGCGGAGCTGACCGAGCGCGTTGGGATCGA
>CAYZQM010000219.1:0-11639 GCA_964480175.1 uncultured Sandaracinaceae bacterium | reverse complement strand
GGGACGTAGAGACCCGTGGGCGCGGTGCCGACCACGACGCTCGCGGGTCCACCGTTCGTACCCGCTTCACCGGGCGCGCCCTCGAGACCCGGCGAGCCCGGGCTCGAGCTGGTGATGAAGCAGCCGCCCGCGGAGCCGCCCGCACCGGGGGTGCCGCCGGCGCCGACGGCGCTCCCCGCCATGCCCATGAGGCCGATCGTGCCGTTGCCGCTGTCGTGGCCGCCGGTGCCGCCTCGGCCTCCGTTCGCGCAGCCGCTCGTCGATCCGGGGCCGCCGCCGCCGCCGCCGCTCGTGTTCGATCCACCCGCCGTGCCCGCGGTGCCCGCGTTGCCGCTCGCGCCGTTGCCGCCGTTGCCGCCCGTGCTCCCGGTGCCGCCGTTGCCGGTGCTGATCGTGTTGCTGATGATCGCGACCTCGGCCGTGTTGTTGTAGAGGCGCACGCCGTACGACGACTCGCCCGTGCTCGCGGCGCCCGCGGCCTGGATGACCATGAGCTGGATCTCCAGCGCTTGGCTGATGCCGTTGCCGTAGACCGCGGTCGTGCCGCCCGAGATGACGCTCAGGTTGGTCGCCGCGCGGCGCCAGCCGCTCGTCGCGTCGTAGCCACCGTAGATGCTCACGCCGCTCACGAGCGAGATGCTCCCGGAGTAGATGCCGGACGAGACGTAGACCTCTTTGCGGGCGCGGCTCGCGGCGATCGCGATGCCGCGGGTGATCGTCGCGACGGGCATCTCGCGGGTGCCGGGGTTGGCGTCGTTGCCCGTGGTCGCGACGAACACGCCGACGCTCACGTCCCCGTCGATGCCGTCGCAGTTGCTGTCGATGAACGAGGTGTCGGGGACATCGACGCCCGAGCTGCCCATGCACTCGCAGCCGTTGGCCATGTTGCCGTCGGCGTCGCCGTAGCCCGCGGCGCACGCGAGGACGCACGCGCCCGCCATGCAGCTGACCTCTTGGTGCAGCGAGGGCTCCGGGGTGGGGCACACGACGCAGTCGTTCGCGCCGGTGCCGCAGTGCGCGACGTTGGTGAGCACGTCGTCGAACGGCGTGTTCACGCAGTCGGCCATCGCCTCGACGCACGCGTCCATCGTGCAGGTGTTGCCGTCGTCGCAGTCCATCACGCCCGGGCTGCGGCAGACGCCGTCGGGCATCACGCACACCTCGACGCCGTTGCAGAAGTTACCGTCGCCGCCGCAGCTGCCGTCGAACTCGCACGGCTCCTCGGCGCGGCAGCCCGTCGCCGAGCAGTAGCCGCCCTCGGGGCAGCGCGAGTTCACCGGCATGTGCGCGCACGAATCGCTGATCGGATCGCAGCTGTCTTCGGTGCAGGTGATGCTGTCGTCGCACGACGGGACGCCCTGCGCGACGCAGCGCCCGCTCTCGCACGCGAGACCGCCGTTGCAGAAGATGCCGTCCTCCGCGCAGTCGGCCGCGGTGGTGCAGCTGCCGCTCACGTCCATCATCACGCGGGCGTCGGGGCCTCCGTCGCGCCGCGCGGGCCCCCCGGGATCGGCGCATCCGAACGCGAACAGCGACATCGAGAAAGCGAGCGAGACGAGCAAGCGAAGCGACATGAAACCTCCGAGCCGACGACGGGTCGAGCTTAGCTGGGCCCGGCACCGCAGCACAGGGCCGCGATCGAAGTCGACGCGGCCGCTACAACGCCACTACAACGCATCGCGTCGTACCGCGGCTAGTCCTGCTCGCGAGCTCGGCGCCGGTACGCCTCCGGCGTCTGCCCGGTCCAGCGGCGGAAGGCCCGGTGGAACGCGCTGGCGGTGTAGCCGAGGATCGCGGCCACCTCGTGGATCGACTGGCCCCGCTCGAGCAGGGTCAGCGCCCGCGCGCGACGCGTCTCCTCGGCCAGCGCTCGCATCGAGGTCCCCTCGGCCGCGAGCTGCCGCTGCAGCGTGCGGGGGCTGAGGTGCATCGCGCGGGCGACGCCATCGAGGCTGAGATCGAGCGTGGGCTGCCGCAGCACCAGATCGCGCGTCCGCGCGGCGATGCTCTCGCTCGGGAGTGCACGCAGCTGCTCGTCGAGGTGCCGGGTGAAGAACGCGAACATCGCCTCCTGGCCCTCGCGCGCGATCGGTCGATCGAGATCGGCGCGCGCGATCCACAGCTCGTCCTGCGCGCAGCCGAACGCGGGCCGCGCGCCGCCGAGCAGCGCCTCGAGCGCCGCGCGATCGGCGGGGGCGCGCGCGACGAAGCGCGCACGCGCGCCCGAGAACGGTCCGCCGGTCATCAGCGCCGCGTTCACCGCCATGTCGGCCGCGAACATCTCGGCCATGAGGGTGTGGGCGCGGCGCCGCGCGCCCCAGGGTCGGTAGACGAGCTTGGCCCAGCGCGCGGTGTGCTCGAGCTCGTAGCGCTCGCCGTCGTTCCACGCGCGCTGGTAGCGGACCATCGCCTGCAGCCCCGCGCCCAGCGTCGGACTGCTCATCACCAAGAACGCCAGCGCGTCGAGCGAGCCGAAGTCGAAGTCGGGGGTGACCCGGAGGTGGAGGAAGCGATCGCCCGAGAGCGCCTCCATCCCCTCGAGCACGGCGTACAGCGATGGGAGCGGCACCCGCCCGTCGAGGTCGCTCAGCGCCGACTCCTCGAGCTGCGCGTGCGCGAGCATCGCGCCGCGATCGATCCCAGCGGCGCACGCGCGCTTCACGAACTCGGCTGCGGTGCGCGCCAGCACCGTCGGGACGTGTCGCGAACGGAGAGCGTGTTTGTCGCGAATCGTCAGTGCGGCGCGGGGCACGTCCGGGACTATAGGGGATGCACTGTTTGATCGTCGGCATGGGCATCGCGGGCCCGACGCTCGCGTACTGGCTGGAGCGGGCTGGACATCGGGTCACGCTGATCGAGCGCGCGAGCGGACCGCGAGAGGGCGGCTACGTGATCGACTTCTGGGGCGCGGGCTTCGACGTCGCCGAGCGGATGGGTGTCCTGCCCGCCGTGCGCGCGAAGGGCTACGACGTCGGCGAGGTACGGATGGTCGGCCCCGACGGCGCGCGAGTCGGGGGTTTCTCCGCCGACGTCTTCGGGCGCATGGCGAACGGCCGCTACACCAGCGTGGCGCGCGCGGATCTCGCGGCCGTGCTCGATCGTCACCTCGATGGGCGCGCGAACGTGGAGCGCCGCTTCGGCGTCGAGCTCGAGGCGCTCGAGCAGCACGACGACGGCGTGCGGGCGACGTTCGTCTCGGAGGGAAAGCGCCAGACGGAGACGTTCGATCTCGTGGTCGGCGCCGACGGCTCGCACTCGCAGGTGCGCGCGCTGGTGTTCGGGCCCGAGACGCAGTTCGAGAAGCACCTCGGCTACGGGGTCGCCGCGTTCCGCATCGCTGGCTATCGGCCGCGCGAGGAGCGCACCTACGTCATGCACACCGAGGTGGGCCGCCAGATGGCGCGCTTCTCGATGGCGAACGACGAGACGATGGTGCTGCTCGTGTGGACCGACGACGGCTCGGCGTGGCCGACGACCGACGCGACGGCGCGGGCGCGCGTCCGCGAGCGCTTCGCCGGCATGCAGTGGGAGGCGCCGCACATCCTCGCCGCGATGGACGACGTGAACGATCTCTACGTGGACCGGGTGAGCCAGATCCGGATGCCCGAGTGGCACCGCGGGCGCGTCGCTCTGATCGGTGACGCGGCGCACGCGCCGTCGCTCTTGGCCGGGCAAGGCTCGGCGCTCGCGATGATCGGCGCGTACGTGCTCGCCGTCGAGCTGGGTCGCGCAGGGGCGATCGACGACGCGCTCGCGCGCTACCAGGCGCACCTGCACGCGTTCGTGACGGCCAAGCAGGACGCGGCCGAGGGCTTCGCGGGATCGTTCGCGCCGCGCTCGCGCTGGGGCCTCTGGCTGCGCAACCGGATGACGTCGCTGCTCGCCGTTCCGTGGATCGCGGATCGCGCGATCGGCAGCAGCCTGCGGGACACGATCACCCTTCCCGACCACGCCACGGACGCGAGGCGATCGGCACCCGAGGAGGCGTCAGCGGATCACGTTTGATCCGGGGGTTTTCATGCTCGATCGGGTCGGTATCCTCGCAGCCCATGTTGCAATGCACGTTCTGTGGTGAGGTGGTGGCGTTCGCTCATGGGCACGCGATCTGCGGCGCACATGGATGTCCGCTGCGAGGTCTCGATCAGTGCGAGCCGGCGACCGCGTCCGGCGAAGACGACGCCGTCGCGATGAGCGACGTGCTGCGCCCTTCGTCGCCGGGGTTGCTCGTGGCCCCGAAGGAGGCGGCGTGATCAGCGTCGCTCCGGGGTGGATCGCTCGGCGCGCGTCGCCAGCGCGTCGTCCGCGTCGCGGATGGGAGCGCGGCGCGCCGCGGGCGCGGGCGAAGTGGGCGCGGCATCGCTGCCACCCACCCCGCCAGCACCGCGGCTGATCAGCGCCGTCGGCGGCGCAGCACCAGCGTGAGCGCCAAGCCCACGAGGCCCAAGACGGCCGCGGGGCTCTCGGTGCGCATGCCGACGCGGCAGCCGCAGCCACCGTCCGGCACCGACGTCTCGGGAACGACGAACGTCACGACCTCGCCGAACGCGACGCCGGCTTCGTTGCTCGCGCCGGCGCACACGTAGTAGGTGCCGGGCGGCAGGTCCGTCGCGCTCGCGAAGTCGACCTCGAGGCGACCATCGCCGAGCGGCAGGTCGTCCGTCATCGGGATGCGGAAGCCGTAGCGGTCGTCGCACGTCGAAGGCGGGAGCGAGTCGTAGCGGAACCACCCGACGGCCTCGAGGCCGTTGGGATCGGCGGCGCCGTTCAGCGTGACCGCGCCGGTCATCGCGTCGATCGTCGGGGTCGCGGTGCGCACGGTCGGAGCGATCGCTTCGGTGGTGAAGGTCTGCACTTCGCCGAAGCTCGCGCCGCCGAGGTTGCTCGCCGCCGCGCAGTAGAAGTACGCCTGGTTGGGCTCGAGCTCGGCCACCGCCTCACTGAACGGCATGGCCTCGAAGCCTGCGCCCAGCGCGCTCCCGCCCGTCGCGGGCGCGCGCACGCCGAACGTGTCGTCGCACGTGCTCGGCTCGGTGGTGCCGATGCGGAACCAGCCGGTGGTGTCGGTGCCGTTCGGTGTGCCCGTGCCGTTCAGCGTCGCGGTGGTGCCGGCCACTTCGGTCGCGACCTCGGTGCTCACCACGGGAGGAGCGGCGCCCGGCGCGAACATCTGCAGCTCACCGAAGCCGGTGCCCTCCGCGTTCTGCGCGATCGCGCAGTAGTAGTAGACGGTGTCGAGCGCGAGGCCCGTGACGGTCTGGCTGAAGGGAACCGACGTGGTGCCGTCCCCGAGATCCGCGCCGCCGCTCGTGGGGGTGCGGGTGCCGAAGCTGTCGTCGCACGCGCCGGGGTTGCTCGTCGCGTAGCGGAACCAGCCGCTCGCTGCGCTGCCGTTGGCGATCGCGCTGCCGTTCAGCGTCGCGCCGTCCTCCGTGACGTCGGTCGGCGCCTCGGTCACCACGCTCGGCGCGGCGGCCTCGGTGGTGATCGTGAGCACCTCACCGAACGCGACGCCCGAGGCGTTCTCCGCGATCGCGCAGAAGTAGTACGTCGTCGCGGGCGCGAGGCCGATCACCATCTCGGTGAACGACGTCGCGCTGCTGCCCGCGCCGAGCGGCGTACCGCCGGTGAGCGGCGCGCGCGTGCCGAACGCGTCGTCGCAGCCCTCGGGGTCGACGGTGTCGTAGCGGAACCAGCCGGTGGTGTCGCTGCCGTTGGGGTTGGCCGATCCATTCAAGCTGAGGTCGGTGCCCATCACGTCGCTCGCCGCTTCGGTGACCACCGTCGGTGCCGAGGTGGTGGTGAACGACTCGATCGCGCCGAAGCGGGTGCCGACCGCGTTCGTCGCGATCGCGCAGAAGTAGTAGGTCGTGAGCGGGGACAGGCCCGTGACCGGCTGCATGTAGGCGACCGCGCTGCCGCCCGCGCCGAGCGCTGCGCCGTCCGCGCTGGGCGCGCGGGTGCCGAACGCGTCGTTGCACACGCCGGGGTCGGCGACGTCGTAGCGGAAGTAGCCCGTGGTGTCGGCGAAGTTCGGTGTGGCCGTCCCGTTCAACACCGCGCTCGTGCTCGACGGCATCGCGGCGCCGGTCACCACCAGCGGCGCATCCGGCGTGGTGAACGAGAGCACCGCGCCGAACTCGGTGCGGATGGCGCTCGTCGCGGCCGCGCAGAAGAAGTAGCGCGTCGCAGGTGTGAGCCCAGTGAGCGCGGCGGCGTAGGGCACCGCGGTGCTCCCAGCACCGAGCGCCGTGCCACCGCTGCTCGGCGTGCGCGTGCCGTAGCCGTCACTGCAGCTCGTGCCGGGGTCGGTCGTGCCGTAGCGGAAGTAGCCGGTGGTCGGGCTGAGGTTCGGGTTGGCCGATCCGTTCAGCGTCGCGCCGGTGGTCGAGATCAACGTGGCGGGCAAGGTGTTGACCACCGCAGCGCTCGGCGTGGTGAACGAGAGCACGGTACCGAACGACGTGCCCACGGAGTTCTGCGCGATCGCGCAGAAGTAGTAGGTGGCGCCCGCCACGAGGCCGCTGATGCTCTGGCTGAAGGTGACGGCGGTGCTCCCCGCGCCGAGGTCCGCGCCGCCCGTGACCGGTGCGCGCGTGCCGAACGTGTCGTTGCACGTGCCGGGGTTCGTCGCCGAGTAGCGGATCCAGCCGGTGGTCGCCGCGAAGTTCGGGATCGCGCTGCCGTTCAGGGTCGCTCCCGTGTCGGTGACCGACGTCGCCACCTCCGTGGTGACCGTGGGGAACTCGGGCGTGGTGAAGCTCATCACCGCGCCGAAGCTGGTGGCGACGGAGTTCACCGCGATCGCGCAGAACCAGTACGTCGTCCGCGGCGCGAGGCCGGTGACCGTCTGCGCGAACGTCATCGCGGTGCCGCCTGCGCCGAGCGGCGAGCCGCCCGCCGCTGGAGCGCGCACGCCGAACGTGTCGTTGCACGCGCCCGGGCTCGAGGTCGCGTAGCGGAAGTAGCCGCTCGTGTCCGCGAAGTTCGGGTTGCCGCTGCCGGTGAGCACGGCCGAGGTCGGGCTCGGCGCGGAGCCGAGGGTGACGACGGTGGGCGCGGCGGGGGTGGTGAACGTGAGGACCGTACCGAAGCTCGTGCCCACGCCGCTCGTGGCGACGGCGCAGTAGTAGTACGTGGTCGCGGGCGTCAGGCCCGTGAGGATCTCGGCGAACGGAACGAGCGTCCCGCCCGCGCCGAGCGCGGCGCCCCCCGCCGTCGGTGCGCGCGCGCCGAACGTGTCGTTGCACGTGCCGGGGCTGCTGGTGTCGTAGCGGAAGTAGCCGGTCGTCGCGCTGAAGTTCGGGTTCGCCGAGCCGTTCAGCGTCGCGCCCGTGCTCGACACGAGCGTCGCGGGCAGCGTGTTCACGGTGGCCGTCGTCGGCGTGGTGAACGAGAGCACCGCGCCGAAGCTGGTGCCGACCGCGTTCTGCGCGATGGCGCAGAAGTAGTACGTGGTGCCGGCGCTCAGACCGCTCAGGCTCTGGCTGTACGCGACCGCGCTGCTGCCGGCGCCGAGCGCGCTGCCGCCCGAGGACGGGGCGCGCACGCCGAAGGTGTCGTTGCACGCGCCCGGGTTGGTGGTCGCGTAGCGCAACCAGCCCGTGGTGCTCGAGAGCTGCGGGATCGCGGAGCCGTTGATCGTCGCGGCCGTGGAGCTGATGCCGCTCGCGGCGACCGTCGTGACCGTGGGCGCTGCGGGCGTGGTGAAGGACATCACCGCGCCGACGCCGGTGCCGACGCCGTTGCTCGCGATCGCGCAGTAGTAGTACGTCGTGCCCGGCACGAGCCCCGTGAGGTTCTGGGTGTACGCGACGCTCGATGCGCCGGCGCCGAGCGACGTGCCGCCGCTCGTGGGGGCCCGCACGCCGAACGTGTCGCTGCAAGTGCCCGGATCGGTGGTGGCGTAGCGGAAGAAGCCCGTGCTCGCGCTCAGGTTCGGGTTCGCCGCGCCGTTCAGCGTCACCGAGGTGCTGCCGACGCTGCTCGCGGCCACCGTGGTGACCGTGGGCGCCGACGCGGTGGTGAACGAGAGCAGCGCGCCGAAGCTGGTGCCGACCGCGTTCTGCGCGATGGCGCAGAAGTAGTACGTGGTGCCGGCGCTCAGGCCGGTCAGCGCTTGGCTGAAGTTGGTCGCCGTGGTGCCGCTGCCGAGGGACGTGCCGCTCGCGAGCGGTGCGCGGATACCGAAGGCGTCGTTGCACGTGCCGGGGCTGGTGCTCGCGTAGCGGAACCAACCCGTCGTGCTGCTCAGGTTCGCGGTGCCGTTGCCCTGGAGCGTCGCGGTGGTCGAGCCCACCGAGGTCGCCGCGAGGGTGGTCACGCTCGGCGCGCCGGGCGTGGTGAACGACAGAACGCTTCCGAAGCGCGTGCCCGCTGCGTTCTGCGCGATGGCGCAGAAGTAGTACGTCGTGCCGGATGCGAGGCCGGTGAGGTTCTCCGCGAACGGCGTGGCGCTGCTGCCCGCGCCGAGCGCGCTGCCACCGCTGCTCGGTGCGCGAACACCGAACGTGTCGTTGCAGCTCCCGGGGCTCGCGGTCGCGTACCGGAACCAGCCCGTCGCTGCCGACATGTTCGGGTTGGCCGTGCCGTTCAGGGTCGCGGCCGTGGCGCCCACGCCGCTCGCCGCGACGGTGGTCACCGTGGGTGCCGCGGGCGTGGTGAACGAGAGCAGTGCGCCGAAGCGGGTGCCCACTGCGTTGCTCGCGATCGCGCAGTAGTAGTACGTCGTGCTCGCGACGAGCGTCGTCACGGGCTGGGTGTAGGGCACGGGGCTGGAGCCCGCGCCGAGCGCGCTGCCACCGCTGCTCGGTGTGCGCGTGCCGAACGTGTCGTTGCAGCTGCCGGGGTTGGTGGCCGCGTAGCGGATCCATCCCGTGGTGTCCGCGCGGTTGGGATTCGCGGTGCCGCCGAACGTCGCGCTGGTGCTGGTGACGGCCGAGACCAAGTCGGTGGTGACGGTCGGCGCGGCCGTGGTGGTGAAGCTCAGCACCGGGCCGAAGCCGGTGCCCGACGCGCTGGTCGCCGCCGCGCAGTAGTAGTACGTGGTGCCAGCGGTCAGACCGGTGATCGCGCGGCTGTAGGGCACAGCGCTGCTGCCTGCGCCCAGCGCGGTGCCTCCGGACGTCGGCGCGCGCGTACCGAACGTGTCGCTGCACGTGCCGGGGTTGGTGGTGCCGTAGCGGAAGTAGCCGGTGCTGCTCACGGCGTTGGGGTTCGCGGTGCCATCGAGCGTCGCCGTCGTCGCGGCGACGAGGCTCGGCGCGAGCGTGACCACCGACGGCGCAGCGGTGGTGGTGAAGCTGCGCACCGTGCCGACGCCCGTGCCCAGCGAGTTCTGCGCGATCGCGCAGTAGTAGTAGGTGACGCCGGTGGGCAGACCGCTCACGACGGCGGAGAACGGCGCGGTGCTCGTGCCCGCGCCCAGCGCGGTGCCGCCGCTCGCGGGCGTGCGGGTGCCGAACGTGTCGTTGCAGGTGACGGGGTTGGTGCTGCTGTAGCGGAACCACGCCGTCGTCGCGAGGCCGTTGGGGCTCGCCTCGCCGTTCAGCGTCGCGCCGTCGAGGCCGACCGCGCTCGCGACCAGCGTCGTGACGACGGGCGTGGTGGACGGAGTGGTGAACGAGAGGATCGAACCGAACGCCGTCCCGATCGCGCTCGAGCCGATCGCGCAGAAGTAGTACGTGGTCGCAGGCGTGAGGCCGCTGATTGCTTGGCCGTAGTTGATCGCCGTGCTGCCCGAGCCCGCGGCGAACCCACCGCTCGCAGGCGCGCGGAAGCCGAACGCGTCGCTGCACGTGCCAGGGTTCGTGGTCGCGTAGCGGAACCAGCTGGTGGTGGTGTTGCCGTTGGGATCGACCGAGCCGTTGAGCGTCGCGGTGGTCGCCGTGATCGGCGTCGCCGCGAACGTCAGCAGGTCCGGCAAGGCCGGCGTGGTGAAGCTGCGCACGATGCCGAACGCCGTGCCGACGGAGTTCTGCGCGATGGCGCACACGTAGTAGAGGGTGCCGGGCGAGAGCGTCGCGGTCTGGGTGAAGGGAACCGAGGTCGTGCCGCCGCCGAGCGCGGTGCCCGAGCTCGACGGGAGGCGCGTACCGAACGTGTCGTTGCACGTGCCGGGACTCACCGTGTCGATGCGGAACCACGCCGTCGTTCCGTCCCCGTTCGGGTTGGCGGCGCCATTCAGCGTCGCGCCCGTCGTGGTGACCATGCTGGGCACGTTGGTCGCGACGCTCGGGAGCGCGGGCGCGGTCGTGAAGCTCACCAGCGAGCCGAGCCCCGTGCCCGCGGAGTTCGATGCGATGGCGCAGAAGTAGTACGTGGTGCCGGGCGTGAGGCCGGAGATCGTCGCGAGGTACGAGACGTCGCTCGTACCTGCGCCCAAGTTCGTGCCACCGCTGCTCGGGGTCCGGGTCCCGAAGCTGTCGCTGCAGCTGCCGGGGTTGCTGTTGCTGTAGCGGAACCAACCCGTGGCGAGCGCGCCGTTGGGCGTCGCCGCGCCGTTCAGCACCGCGCTGCTCGAGGTCACGGTCGTCGCAGCGAAGGTGGTGACCGCAGGGGCGGCGAGCGTGGTGAACGACATCACCGCGCCGAACGCGGTGCCCTCGCTGCTCGTGGTGATCGCGCAGTAGTAGTACGTGGTGCCCGAGGACAGCGATCCGATCGACTGCGAGAAGGCGACGCTGGACGCGCCGGTGCCCAAGCTGCTCCCGCCGCTGACCGGGGCGCGCGAGCCGAAGGTGTCGTTGCACGTGACGGGGTTGGTCGCGGCGTAGCGGAAGTAGCCCGTCGTCGCGGCGCGGTTCGGGTTGCCGTTGCCGTTGAGCGTCGCGCCGCTGCTCGTGAGCGCCGTCGCCGCGAGGGTGACCACGGTGGGCGCGGCGGGCGTGACGAAGGTGACGACGCCGCCGAGCGCGGTGCCGACCGCGTTGTCGGCGATCGCGCACACGTAGTAGGTGGTGCCGGGTGACAGCCCGGTGATGGGCTGGTTGAACGAGACGCTCGTGTTCCCCGATCCCACGCTCGAGCCGCCCGCGGCAGGCGCGCGGGTGCCGAAGCTGTCGTTGCAGCTACCGGGGCTGACCGTGCTGTAGCGGAACCAACCCGTGGTCGCCGCGCCGCCGGGGTTGCTGCTTCCGTTCAGCTGGGCAGTCGTGCCCGTCAGCATGCTCGGTGCGTTGGTCGCGACGGTGGGTGCAGCGGGCAGCGTCGTGAACGAGAGCACCCCACCGAAGCCCGTGCCGTACACGTTGCTCGCGATCGCGCAGTAGTAGTACGTCGTGTTCGGCGTCAGCCCGGTGATGGCGCGCGAGAACGGCACATCCGTCGTCACCGCGCCCAAGTTGGTGCCGCCGCTGGGGCTCGGAGCGCGGACACCGAAGGTGTCGTTGCAGCTGCCCGGGTTGGTCGTCGCATAGCGGTACCAACCCGTGCTGGTCGCGCCGCGCGGGTTCGCCGTGCCGTTCAGCGTCGCGGTGGTCGCGGTGATCGACGTCGCCGCGGCGGTCGCGACCACCGGCTGCGCGAGCGTGACGAACGAGAGCACCGCACCGAACGCCATGCCCTCCGCGTTCGTGGTGATGGCGCAGAAGTAGTAGGTGGCGCCGGGAGAGAGACCGGTCACCGAGACGGAGTACGGGGTC
>CAYZQM010000218.1:0-11682 GCA_964480175.1 uncultured Sandaracinaceae bacterium | reverse complement strand
CGAGCGCGAGCATCGTGCGCCGCGACGGAAGGCCGATGGTCGCGATCTATCTCCCCCTCGAAGACGCCCAGAAGTGGGATCCGAAGAAGGCCATCCCGCTGATCGCCAAGGCCGTGAAGAGCGACAGCGCGACGCTGCAGCTGTTGAAGGCCCAGGTGCCAGCGCTGCGGATCAAACGAAGCGCCTGAGCATCGATGCATCGCGCAAGAGCGCGCACTCGATTCCCCGAACCGGGCCCCGGGGCCCTGGCTCTTCATGAGGGAAGGTCGATGATGGCGATCGACCCGCGTGAGCTCTCAGGCCGCGCGGGTAGCGAGCTCGCGCACGCTGCCCGCGGCCACGACCTGACCGCGCTCCTCGCCGATCGCCGCGAGCAGCTCCTTCTGATCCACCAGACCCGCGTCGAGGAGCGCACGCATGTAGCCGTCGGCGTAGCCGTGCGCGCGCGCGAGCTTCACCCGAAGACCGCCCTCGAATCGGGCGCGGGTGACGTCGGCGACCAGCGATCGGATCTGGGACAACAGCTCGCTCTTGGACATGGTCATGGGCGTCTCCGGGGCGCTGCTCCGCGCAGCGTCCCCTCCGGATGCACCCGATGGCGGGCTGCGGTCAACAAATGCGCAGAGCCCTCCGCTTTCTTCGCCTCGGCGATCACGCTGCCTACCATCCCGCGCATGAACACCGAGCCGCCCGCGCGCCCCCGACCGATGTCGGCCCACACCACCCTCAAGCTCGCGAGCTACCAGAAGCCCGAGCGAGGCGAGACGCGCGAGCGGCGCGAGAGCCCCAAGCGCGCGACGCTCGGCGAGCGCCGCACCGCGAGCCAGCGGGTGCTGCGCGCGCTCTTCGGCACCTGAGGGCCCGGCGCGACGATCAGTCGGCGTCCTTCTTCTTGCGGGCGCGCGGCTTCTTCGCCGGCGCTTCTTCCGTGGGCGCCGCGGCTGCCGGCGCGGCGTCGGGCGCGGCGCTCTCGCCGACCGCGCTCCAGCCGCGCTTGACGTTGTCCGCGAGCCACGCGGTCACGATGCGATCGGCGGCCTCGCGGTCGGGCGCGGTGCGCAGCGACGTGTCGAGCGGGCTCTTGCGGCCCGGCGAGTAGTCGGTGCTGAAGACCACGTACGGAGGATGCGTGCCCTCCTGCTCTTTGTGGGTGCGGATCACCACCACCTTGCGCACCGCGAGCTCGCCCTTGGTCTCCTTGGTGAAGACCTTGCGATCCTCGATCGACGACGCGAGCTGGGTGCGGGCGCTGGCGCGCTCCTCGGGACCGGCGGCCTCGCCCTCGAGGTAGCTCGTGACCTGGGAGAAGCCGACCGAGGCGACGTCCACCTTCTTGTCCGTGCGCTCGCGGACGAGCACGGGGTGCAAGAGCACCGGCGTCTTGGTCTCGGGGATCGCGCGGTAGCCGACGCCGCCCTCGCTCGGGGGATCGTAGGCGAGCGACATGCGCCGCAGCGGCACGTCCCATCCGTCGGTGGTGATGAAGTCGGAGACCCTCAGCTCGACCACCACCTCGGGGCGCACGAAGCGGCAGAGCGTCCCTTCCCGGTTGGCGAGGCGAAACGTGCTCGCGGTGCTGATGCCCGAGAGGCGCTCGAGCCAGCGCACCCGATCCTCTTCGGAGAAGCCGCCGCCCACCGAGCCCACCAGCTGGAACGTCCCGTCGTCGCGCAGCAGCGCGACCTGCAGCTCGCGCACCTGGTGCACGTCGCCCACCAGGCGCTCGCCGTACGCGACGACGACCACGTCGACCGTGGTCGTCGGCTTGATCTTGTAGGTGAGGCCGCGGTCGCTGCGCACCACGACGCCCTCGCCGGTGCCCTCGGTCACCCACGCGCGGTAGCGCTTGGCGATCTCACTCGGCTTCGCGACCTCCGTCGGCACCACGGACAGCCGCGTCCCCTTGCCCGCCCCCTCGCCGAGCGCCGCGTTCATGAGCGCGAGACGGTCGGTGTACGGCGCGCCGAGCACGTCCTTGCCGTCGTGCTCCAGCGCGTCGAACGCCGAGAACGCCAGCGACGCCTCGGCCTTGCCGTCGGAGAGCGCCGTCGCCACGTGGTGCACCCGGCTGCGATCGACGGTCTCGCTCACCACGTGCAGCTCGCCCGCGAACACGAAGCTCGGCGCGTCCTTCAGCCGCTCGGTCAGCCCGCTCAAGCAGGAGAGCCCCCGCATCACGCGGCCGTTGTAGGCGACGAGCGCGACGTCGGGCTCGCCCTCGTGGCGACGGTGCACCAGGAACCAGAGCTCGCCGTCGAGCTTGGGCGACACGAAGAGCGTCTCGTTGTCGGGCAACAGGCGATCGATCGCGTCGGGCTCCACCACCCGATAGCGCTTGGCGACCTGGCGCTTGTAGCGCTGCAGGCGCTCGAGGAGCGCCGCGTCGAGCAACGCGCCGAGCGGCGCTTTGTGGCCCGGTCCGTAGGGCTCGCTGACGGCGGCCCAGCGCTCCATCCCGCTCACGACGTGCTCCCTTCGATCGCCTTGGCAGGCGGCGCAGGCAGCGCAGGCACCGGCTTGAGCTCGAGGTTCGAGAGGTGGAGCACGAGGCGATACGCGTCCGGCCCATCGGTGCGTCCCTCGAGGAAGCCGCGAAACGGCGCGCCGTTGGTCTGGAAGATGAGCGGGGCTTGCCCCTTCGGGCCCGCGCCGAGCAGCAAGAGCTTGTTCTCCCGCTCGAGGTGCGCGGCGATCGCGTGCAGGAAGTCGAACGTGAGCCCGTTCACGTGGCGCAGCTGCAGCTTGCGCGAGAGCGCGAAGCGGCGGACGACGTCGCTCGCCGGCAAGAGGCGACCCGTCCACGGCAGGGCCGGCACGCCGTCGCCGACGGTCGCTTCCACGTCGACGAAGTCGCCGCGCGACTTCTCGGTTCCGTCGGGCGCGGTCACCACCGAGAGCACCCGCGCCGAGTAGAGCACCTGACCGCCCTGCCCCACGAAGACCCGGCTCGCGTGGCCCAAGCGTCGACCGACCTGCTCGAGATCGATCTCGGGATCGCCGTCGATGAGCGCCTTGCCGAGCTGATCCCCGTGCGCGGCAGAGAGCGCGTCGTAGCTCGACTGGTCGGTCGACTTGATCAAGCGCTCGAGGTGAACGGGCGCGCTGCTGGTCGTGGCGATCCAGCTCATGCGCGCGGACTTGGTGGGAGACACGACCTCGACCTGGGCGTCGCGTCGCTTCTCGTCGGAGAGGGAGAGGGTTCGGGGCATCGTTCGCTTCGGGATCGGGTCGGAGAGGTCAGATCATGGAGAAGTCGAGATCGCCCTCGAGCTCGTCGTCGCCTTCGTCGATCGCGGGCAGCACCTCGCGCCGCAACATCGCAAAGCCGGTGGCGCGCCCGACGAGCGCGAAGATGCCGGCGTCGTTCTTCACCACGAAGACCCGATCGGGCTCGTGGCCTCCGCGGTAGCTGAACGCGCACTCGAGCACCGCGCCCTGATCGAGCGCGCTCGCGGCGGCCTCGCCCAGCGCCTCGACGTCGAGCTGGTAGATGGTCGCCGTCACGTGATCGAGGAGGCGCTCGGGGCCCACCACCTCGGCGTCCTGCGCCACGTCCAGCGTCGAGGGCACCTCGGCGAGCGGCGCGCCTTCGCCGTCGACCGCCTGCCGCTCGTTCGTCTCGTACGCGGTCCACTGCTCGTCCATCCACACGTGCGCGGTGCCGCCGAGCGGCACGAGCGCGCTGCCGTCGGCGGTGAGCCACGCAGGCGCGCAGGGGCGGTTCTCCTCGTCGACGATGACCCGCTCCTTCTTGCCGTAGAGCTTCTCTCGGTCGAGCTTGGTGATGTTGAAGCGACTCTCTTCGTCGCCGATCTTGAGGACGAGCGCGCGTGCCACGGGCGGAAGGATACCCGACCGAGCGTGGGTGTCTCGACCGCGTCGCGATCGCGGGTCAGCCTCCCGCGATGCCGCGCTCGCTCGTTCGCTGGTCACTCCCTCGCTGCTCGCTCCTCGTCTCGGCGCTCGTCGCCGCCGGCTGCAGCAACGCGCCGGTGTGCTCGGAGGACGTCGATCGCACCGGACGCGGGACGGTGCTGTGCGCCGATTCCGACGCGCGCGCCGTGTGCGACGACGATCCCAGCGCGACGACGGATGAAGCGCGAGCGCACTGGGAGCGCGATCCGATGGGCCGCCTCGTGCTGGTGAACGGCACGGTCGCGACCTGCGACGAGAACAACGAGGTCGCGTGCGGCGATCCCGCGGCGGTGCCGCGCTGCGAGCTACAGCCCTCGGCGTCCTGAGCCGCGCGATCCGGATCAGCCCCAGCTGCGGCCGCCCGAGCTCCAGCCGCGCGATCCCGATCCAGAGCCCCAGCTCGATCCCCAGCCCGACGAGTAGCCGCTGCTCCCGTACACGTACGACGAGTGCATGGGCGCAGCCGAGAGCGCGACGTCGTGCGCGGTCAGGAGCGGTCGGTGGAAGCTCGCGGTGGCCGCGAGGATCATCGGAAGCGACGTCGTCAGTCCGGCGAGCCCCAAGCGGTTGGCCGACGGGGTGATCGCGGGGCGCAGCACCAGCGACTCCTCGGGATCGCCCTCGGCGCCGAGCCCGAGCGTGGCGACCACGAGCAAGAGCTTCACCGCGAGCCCGATGGCCTCGGCGCCGCTGGTCGCGAGGAGCACGCGCTGGGTCGCGGCGCTCGCGAGCCGCAAGTCGTCGAGGATCTCGGGGACGTCGGCGCTCAAGAGCGCGAGCGACGCAGCCGCGCTCCACAGCGGGATCGGGGAGAAGCGGCTGAGGTAGGCCTGCAGCGCATCGACGCGTCCCACGTTCCAGCCCGCGTCACCGTCGGAGAGCGAGAGGAGCGCGGCCGCCGTCACCGCCTCGAGGTCCACGACGCCCAGGCCTCTCAAGCCGCGGTACATCGAGACCAAGCGCGCGCTCACGAGCTCGTCGATGCCGCGGCTGCGCTCGATGAGCAGCGCGCTCGAGAGCGGCAGCGTCGCGTCGGTCGCCGCGCGGAAGTTCAGCGCGAGGCTGGTGCAGCGCTCGATCGCGGCGCGCCGCTCCGGATCGGGCCAGGGCAAGAGCAGCACGGCGGCGTCCAGCGCTTCTTCGCTGCGGCCCTGGGTGTACTGGTGCGCGAGCGACGTCCGGAGGTTCAGCAGATCGAGGGCGACCGGGCGCGAGTGCTCGAGCGCACCGACCGCGAGCAGCGCGCTCTCGGCGGCGGACCAGCGCTCGGGCTCGGGGAGCTTGGCGCTGGCCGTCTCGCGGTAGGCCTGATCGAGGTAGAGCGCGAGGTGCCCCTCGGACGCCGCGCGCGCCACGACCCCGATCGCCGCGAGGCGCGCCGCGCCGGGCGCCTCGGGCGGCGGATGCAGCTTCAGCACGACGTCGCGCGCGCGGGTCGCGCGCTCGTCGAGGCGCTGCTTCAGCTGTTCGATCGCGTCCTCGAAGTCGCCGAGCGTGAGCCCCGGAAGGCGCGGCGCGCGCGGCCCGAGATCACCGAGCAGCGCCCGGCCCTTGTGCGTGAGGTGGTAGTTGCCGAGCGCGCGCGCGCCGCCGCGGTACGCGCCGCCCTCGTCGACCGTGCGGAGCGCGACGCCGCCGCTCGCTTCGGTCACCCGATCGGACAGCGTCAGGATCGCCTCGCGCAGCGCGCTCTCGGCTGCGGTGTTGCCCTCGGCCCGCACCTGGGTGAGGCGCGCCCGGAGCCGCCCGAGCTCCTCTCGGTCGCCGCTGTCCTCGCTCACGCGCGTGGCGAGCCCCGCTTGGACCACGACGGCGAGCGCGTCGCCTTCGTCCGGCGTGAGCTCGGCTTGGCCAGCGCCGGTGAGCTTGCCGAGGATGCCCGCGACGATCGCAGCGGGGACGTGGCTCGCAGCGTGTCGGGTGACGGTGGCGGTGGTGGTCATCAGAGGGCTCCGAGTTCGTTCGGTGAGATGGGCGCCTCGTCGAGGAGGGGCAGCGTCACGTCCGGGAGAAGCGAGGTCGACAGCACCAGCCGCAGGCCCGAGGGGGCGTCGTCCACCCCGACGCGCTCGGAGCGATGCGCCCGATCCATCGAGAGCACGAGCAGCTCGCGCAGGCGCGCACGCAGGCGCGCGTCGCTCACCCGCTGCCCCGTCACCACGTCGTGCGCCCGAAGCATCGCGTCCGCCGCGAAGAGGAGATCGTACGCGTTGCGCGCGAGCTGCCGAGCGATGCGCTCGTTGGCCTGCGCAGCGTCGCGCGAGCTCACCCAGTGCAGCGACTCCAGATCGACGAAGTGCAGCGCGCCGTCGATGGCGACGAGCGTGTCCTTGTCGAGCCAGGCGTCGTCGAAGTCGAGGCCCTCGAGGCCGTGCGGCCCCTCGCGCAGCGACGCGGCGTAGAGCGTGAGCGCGCCCAGCCCGGTGCCGAGCAGCTGCTCGACGAACGCGTAGAGGCGCTCACGCGAACCGAGCTCGAGCGCGCGCAAGAAGTGCTGCGGCGCGCGTCCCAGGCCGCTGCCGGTGCCGTGGAAGAGACGCACGTTGCTCGGCACCAAGCGGTGCTCTTGGACGACCGTGCCCGAGAAGCGCCGGTAGTGATGGCCCGGCTCGATCATCGCTTCGGAGATCCCGACGACCTCGAGCACCGGACAGATCGGCATCCCGAAGAGCACCCCTTCCACGGCCTCGTCGGTGCGCGCGAGCGCCGCGCGCGCGTTCGGCTCGCCTTGGCCTCCGAACGGCGACTCGCCCATCCAGCTCTCGCGCACGATGGGCCGCACGGCGCCGTGCAGCGGATCGTCGCCGTAGAGCGGCGCGCCCGCGCCGACGCCCTTGAACGCGAGCGCCCAGCGCCGTCCGAAGAGCTCGACGCCTCGAGGCTCGACGTCGTCGCTCCGCAGCGTCGCCGCGCGGTTGCCGTCGGGGACGGCGCGCACGCTGCCGCTGGCCGCGGCGCGCGCGCGCTCGCTGCCGAGCAGGGCGAAGCCGTCCCACGGCGTCGGCACCCGCTCGCGCGCGGTCGCGATCGGCTCGGCCCGCACCGCGTGCAGCGCGAGGCTCGCCTCGCCCTCGACGAGGGGCGCGGGGCGCGTCGCGACCTCGATCGGGCGCGCGTCGATCATGCGCGCCGGAACTTGCGGTCGGACTTGGTCTCGTTCGTGGTCTGCACGTACATCGCGCCCGCCTTGGTGAAGCCGACCGCGCGCGCGATCTCGAGCGACGCGACGTTCCACGCGGCGATCTCGACGACCGCGTACTCGGCGCCCAGATCGCTCGCGATGCGGGCGCGCGCTCGGTTGAGCTCCTTGCCGATGCCCTTGCCGCGGTGCGACTTGGCGACCGACAGGCCGTGGAAGCGCGCGGCGCTGCCGACCACCGCGACCATCGCGCAGCCCACGACCGCGTCTCCCTCGGTGGCGACGAGGATCACGTCGCCGGTCGCGTGCGCCGCCTCGAGCCACGCCTTGCTCGATCCGCCGTACACCGCGTCCATCAGCGCGGTCACCGCCGGCAGGTCGGCCGCCTTGGCGCGGCGAACGAGCTGGCGATCGTACGACGTGTCGCTCGGCACCGGCCGCAGCACCAGCACCTCGTGGGTCTCGAGGACGTTGTAGGCGTGGCTCCCCGTGAGCGCGACGGTGTGCTGGCTCGCCGCCGCACGCGCCGCGAACGAGTGCTCGTGCCGCACCTCGGAGAAGAAGTGCGCGCTGTCGATCGCCTGCCGCAGCGCCTCGCACGCCGCGGTATCGCGCGCGAAGATCGTGGCCGCCTCGCCGGCGGGCGCGCCGAGCGCGATCCCCGCGCCCTGCTCGCTGGTGCTCGCGACATAGACGGGCAAGCCAGCCTGCAGCGTCTGGCGGACCAGATGCGGCAGCAGCGGCGTGAACAGCTCCGAGCTCCCCGTGACGTTCGCAGGCAGCTCCTCGGGCTTGGTGACGCGCACGATCTTCCCCTCGAAGTCGTGCTTGCGTCGCGACTTGTGCCAGCGGTACGCGAGGTAGGCGAGGATGCCGGAGACGATCGATCCCACCGCGAGCCACAGCATCGTGCGGCGTCGCGTGCGCTCGCGAGCGATCGCGTGCTCGAGGTCGGCGCGATCGCTGCTCGACGCGCTCGAGCCGTAGCTGCGGCGCGTGCTCGCTGGAGGAGAAGGAGGCGTCGCGGACCACGTGCCGAGCGTCCCAGGCAGGTAGCTCGCCGCGGTCACCTCGGTGGTCTCGAGCACGTCGAACTCGGCGTATTCGCCTTCGAGGGCGCCGACGTCGTGCTCCTCGAAGACCTCGCGGAGGAAGTAGCCGGTCTCCGCGTCGAACCAGTAGCGATCGGTGATGCGCGTCGAGTAGCGGCCGTACGCGTCGTCGCGGCTGCCGACCGCGCCCACCCGCTCCAACAAGATCGTCTCTCGCCCGTGGGTGGTCGCCGACGCGGGTACCCGCCCGACCACCGTGAACTCGTCGTCGAGGATCCGCACTCGATCGCCCGGCGCGCTCTCGACCGGGATGCGCCACCAGATCGCGCGCCCCGCCGCGGGGACCGCGCGCTCGTCGTAGTCGTCGAGATCGACGGCGGCCGTGGTGTAGCGGCGCTCCGCGTCGGAGAAGGGCACGCGGCGATCCTCGTCGCCCGAGCGCGCGTCGTCGGGCGACGCGTAGCGCCAGCGGTAGCGCGCCCACATCTGCTCGCCGTCGAGCTCGTAGCGCCCCGTCGCGGTGGTGCGATCCGACCAGCCCTCGTACGCGCCGACGCCGTTGGTGATCTGCTGATCGAGGGTGTACTCGAAGAAGAGCGGGCCCTCGTCCGCCGCAGGCGCGGGCTCGGCGATCTCCGCTTCGCCGCGGGTCTCCTCGACGGTGAGCGGAGTGGGCTCCGCCGTCTCGTCGTCGCCTGGGCCCTCGGGCGCGCGGAGAAGATCGTTCGGTAGATCCTCGGGGCGCACCGCGCCCTCGCGCTCGATCACCCGACGGAGATCACGCTCGTCCTCGTCGGCGCGCGTGGGCAGCGCGCAGAGGAACAGCGCGACGGCGACGGTGAGCGCTTTGGCGACGGCCCCCCGGGCGCGCATCAGGCGCTCCCGCCGAGGTAGCGCGCCGGATCGACGATGTGCCCCGCGATCGCGCTCGCGACGACGGTGAGCGGGCTCGCCAGGTACACCTGCCCGGGCCCGCTGCGCCCGGGGAAGTTGCGGTTGATGGCGCTGACGGTGACCTGATCCCGGTTGTTCGAGATGCCCGGTCCCGCCGCGATGCACGCGCCGCAGCTCGGGTTGATCAGCTCGACGCCCGCTTCCTGGAAGAGCTCGAGGTAGCCCTGCTGCTCGGCGTACGCGCGGATGTGCTGCGATCCGAACTGGATGTAGCACTTCACTCCGTCCTTCACCTTGAGGCCCTGGGCGAGCGCGGCGCGCAGCACGGCCGCGTACATGTCCATGTCGGCCTTCTTGCCGCCGGTGCACGAGCCGCCGTACGCGATCTGGATCGCGACGTCGTCCTTCAGCGCGGTCATCGGGATCCCGTTCCGAGGATCGCCGGGCGTCGCCACCATCACGGGCACCGCGCTCAGATCCACCTCGAACGTCTCGAGGTACTCGGCGTCCGGATCGCTCTTCACGATCCGCGCGCGGACCGCGTCGCGATCGATGCCGCGCATGGTGTGCAGGTACTCCACCACCACCTCGCCCGGCTCGAGGATGCCGGTGAAGCCGCCCGCCTCGACCGCCATGTTGGTGAGCGTGGCCTGCTCGTCGAAGCTCAGCGTCTCCAGGCCCGGGCCCGCGAACTCGAGCACCTTGCCGATGCCGCGGCTGGTGCGGAAGAACGGCTGCGAGAGGATGTGCAGCATCAGGTCCTTCGCGGCGACGCCCGGCGCGAGCGCGCCGTTCAGAACGAAGCGCACCGTCTCGGGCACCTTCACCCGCACGTCCTCGGTGAACCACGCGTTCGCCATGTCGGTCGAGCCGACCCCGAACGCGAACGTCCCGAGCGCGCCGGCCATGCAGGTGTGGCTGTCGGTGCCCGTCACGATCTGCCCCGGCAGCGCGATGTCCTCGATCACTGCGTTGTGGCAGATGGCTTCGCTGCCGCCCTTGTCGGTCTCGCCGTAGAGGCGCAGGCCCTGCTTCTTGGCGAACTTCTCCTGGGTCTCCGCGAGCCCATTCGCGTGGTTGAGCAGGCCCATCTCCACCTTGTCCTTCGGCATCACCGAGCCGAGGAACGTGAGGTGATCGCGGAACGTGTACACGCTCGCCTTGTTCTTCACGCTCGCGTGGTCGCCGAGCGCGCCGCGGAAGAGCGCCTCGGCCATCGGGGTGACGTACTCGTGGCTGAAGCGCACGTCGGTGCGCACGAAGAGCGCGTCGCCCGGCTTCACCGCGGGCACGCCGAGGGTGCCGGCCTTGGCGTCCACCACCGCGTGCGCCGCGATGATCTTCTCGACCGCCGAGCACGCCACCCGCGATGCGGCCGATCGCTTCGTCGCGCGACGCCTGCCGCGCCTTGTTGTACTCGAAGAGGCCGCCGGCGCGGACGATGTCGGCGCTGATCGGATCGAGGCCCTCGGTGAACTTGCTCAGCGGGACGTCCTGCCCGTCCAAGATCGTGCTCAACACCCCGAAGTCGGTGGTGGTGAAGAGGCCGATGTTCTGGCAGTTCTGCCCGTAGATCTTCTCGATGCTGCGCGCGACCACCAAGCGGACGCCCGCGGCGACCTCGCTGTACGGCGCCTGCTCCCGCGAGCTGCCGCAGCCCTTGCTCTGGCCGCTGACGATGACCTGAAAGCCGCCGTTCTTGATCGCGTCCTTGCCGATCACCTGGCCCCGCAGGCCGATCAGCGAGTACTGACCCAGCGTCTCGTCGTAGTAGTAACAGACCCAGCCCGGGGTGATCTCGTCGGTGGAGATGTTGTCGATGAGCTTGGGCCCGCCGCCCGCGATGATCTGATCGACGGTCGCGCGATCGAGCGGCGTGCCCTCGAGCTGCTGCTTCAGGAGCGCGGGGTCTTCGGTGAGGAACAGGATACGGCTGTCGAAGCGGAGGGCGTCGGTGGGCATGAGCCGGCTATTGATCCACGACGGGCCCCTGCAAAGTCGTGTGCGAGCGCACGGCCGATCCGACCTCGCTCAGCTCCGGGGAACGAGCACCCGGGCGTCGTCGCCCAGCCAATCGATGAGGACGTCGGCCTCGGCCTCAGTGGCGCCCTGCGCGATCAGGCCGGCGCGTAGCGCGTCCGAGCCCGCTTGGAGCGACCCGCCGTGCAAGCGCTCGAGAACGTCGTCGGTCTCCATCGTGTCCTCGCTGGGCCAGTACCAAGCGAATGCGCGGCGCGCACCGAGGGTGAGGTAGTCCTCGAGGCTGTCGAAGCGTCGCAGCGAGTCGTCGTTGGCGTTGTAGAACGCGGGGACGGCGTCTTCGATGGACTGGCCTTCCGAGAGCACGAGGTGGCTGGCACCCTCGTCGATCAGGAAGTCGAACATGAGCGAGCGCTCGACACCGTCGAGGTAGAACGCGTTCGCGTCGCGCCATCCGGGCCCTTGGTCGTGGCCCGGGTGCAGGTGCAGGACGCCGCCGTCCGAGGAGGGATGCTGCCCCGGCTCGCCGGGCTCGAAGCCCCACACGAAACGCAGCGCGCCGGCCGAGAGAAACGCGGCGGACGGGGGCAGCTCCGGCGCGCCCGAGACAGCGCTCTCGGTGGACTCCCACACGTGGACGTCGGAGCGCTTGGCGAAGAGGCGGGTGTAGAGGCGGATGCGATCGGGGAGGTTCATCGGTGC
>CAYZQM010000217.1:2878-11824 GCA_964480175.1 uncultured Sandaracinaceae bacterium | reverse complement strand
TGGACGATGTCCCACACGTGCCCGCGCCGCTCGGCCTTGCGCATCGACTCCAGCACGTGCAGGCGCCCGTCTTCCGAGCCGAAGCGCATCGCGTCGATGAAGCCGAGCATCCGGAGGTTCGCGTCCTGCAGGTACTCGATGCCGTTCTCGCGCGAGATCTCGTAGCTGTAGCGGAGCGACCCGAACGCCGCCTTGTAGTCGCCCAGGCGCACGTAGCAGTCGCCCATGTTGTGCGCGTCCACCGCGGCCTCGTACGGAAAGCCGTACTCCTTGGCCAGCTCGAGCCCTCGGCGCGCGGCCTCGATCGCGCGCTCGTAGCTGCGGCCGAAGTAGTGCACGAGCGACTCCATCTTGTGCAGCTCGCACTCGGTCAGCCGATCGGGGCGCTGGGTGAGGAGCGCGCGCGCCTTCTCGAGCGTGAGCAGCGCGCTGCCGGGATCGCCGCCGGTCGCCTGGGTGAGGATAAGGTTCGTGAGGCACCGCAGCTGCATCTCGACGTCGCCGTCGTCGCGCGAGAGCTGAAACGCCTGCTGCAGGTACTGGATCGCGGTCCGGTGCTGACCCACGCGCACGATCGACTCGGCGGTGCCGAGCAAGACGTCGCGGAAGAGCGCGCGGTCATCGAGCACCCGCGCGAGATCGGCCGCTCGCTCGAGCCACTGCCGCGCCTCTTCGGTGCGATGCGCGGCGACCAAGAAGCGCCCGTGCAAGAGCGAGAAGCGCGCGAGGTAGTCGCGCCGCTCGAGCGCCTCCGAGAGCTCGATGGCCGCGAGCATGTGCTGATCGCCCTCGGCGCGGCGCGCCTTCCAGCACACCTCGCCGATGCGGAGATAGAGCGCGAGCATCCGATCGCGATCGGGCACCGCGGCCTGCCCGAGCATCTGCACCGCCTTCTCGAAGGCCTGCGCGGAGCTGACGGGCGCTTGCTCGGCGGCGTAGCGCTCGCCTGCGCGGATCCAGTAGTCGATGGCCTTGCTGCGCTCACCGGCCTCGCGCCAGTGGCCGGCGAGGCGCTCCGCGAGCTCGTCCTGGCGCTGCGGATGAAGCGACTCCAGCGCCTCGGCGATGGCGCGGTGCATCTCGCGCCGCGACTCCAGCGTGAGCCCATCGCGGAGCACGTCGCCCACCAGCTCGTGCGCGAAGACGAGATCGTCGCTCCCCGTACGCGCCAGCAGCCCGCGTCGCTCCAGCATCTGCAGCGACGCCTGCACGTTCTCGAGCGACTCGTCGCCCACCGCGCCGAGCAGCTCGGGCGCGATGCGCCCGCCCGCGACCGCGGCGATCTGCAAGAGGTGCCGATCGGTGGGGCCGAGCCGTGCGAGACGCGCGCTCGCCAGGCCGCGCAGCGTCTTGGGCACCTCGACCGCGATCTCGGGCTTGTAGATCGTGCGACCGTCGCCCAGCTCGAGCGCGCCTGCGTCGATGAGCGCCTTCAAGAGCTCCTCGACGAAGAGCGGGTTGCCGCCGCTCTTCTGGGTGACCTCGCGCAACAGCTCGGCGGGCACCTCCTCGACCGCGAGGAACATCGCGATGAGGCGCGCGACGTCGTCGTCGCTCATCGGCCCGAGGATGACCTCGTGGTAGCTCGGGAGGTCCTTCCACCCGTGGGCGAAGCCGGGGCGGAAGACGATGACGACGGCGACGCGGCTGCTCTTGAGATCCTTGGAGACGCCGTCGAGCAACGCTTGCGACTCGTCGTCCATCGACTCGGCGGCGTCGAAGGTCAGGACCGTCAGGCGGTCCGCCGCGAGGCGCGAGACGATGCGGGTGATCGCCGGGCGCACCAGGTTCCCGAGCGCGTCCGTCCGCTCCTCGCCCTCGACGCCGAGCAGCGAAGCGACCGCGCTCATCTCCTGCGCCGGCAGGCCGAGCTCACGCAGGCGCTGCACCCGCTCCTCGACCACGTGATCCTCGTCGAGCGCGTCGAGCCCCAAGATGGCGCGGAGCATCTCCTGTGCGGCCGCGTACGGCGTGCTGCGATCCTTGCTCGAGCACGTCGCGACGTAGAAGCCGACGTCGTGACCGCCGAGCCGGAGGCGGCGTCGGGTCTCGCCGATCAGCCGCGTCTTGCCGAGACCCGCGTCGCCGGTGATGCCGACGATCTTGCCGCGGCTCCGGTTGGCGAGCGCGAGCAGCTCGCCGATCACCTTGAGCTCTTCGCGGCGCCCGACGAACTTGCTCGTCGCCTGTCCTGGCGACTCGCTCTCGACGAGGTACGGCGCATCGCTCCCGCCCGCGCTCGGGAGGACGGTGAAGCTCGAACTGAGCGCGCGCGCTGCGTTCGGGGTCGCCATGATCTGGCCGGGCTGCGCCTGGTCCACCGCGCTCACGCCCCGCGCCTTCAGCTCGCTGTAGTTCGCGTCGAGGATCGGTGTGCCGGCGAGATCGACGACGAGCCGGCCCACCGAGATGCCGCCGCGCGGAGGCCTGCCCTGCACGGAGGCCATGCGTGCCAGGCGGAGCGCGCACCGACCCGCCGTCTCGCTGTCGCGACCGTCGGGATCGCGCACGCCGAAGAGGAACACCGCCTCGGCGTCGGGGCTGCTGCCGTCGCCAGGCACGCGGAACGCCGCGAGACGATCCAAGACCCGCACGACCGAGGGCTCGCCGAAGAACGCGCGGTCGACGTCGCGCAGCACCAAGAGGGTCACCTCGCGGCGCTCCACCGTGGATCGCGCGGCCGCGGTGATGGGTCGCGCGGGCGTCCCCTTCGGCGCGGCGGGGCGACGCGAGCGCGGTGACTCGACGGGGGTGCGGTTGCGGGCGCCGTCGTCGCGGCTCCCGTCCTCGCTGTCGAACACCGCCATGAGGCGCGCGTCCTGATCGCTCGAGCCCTCGCCCTGCCCGTCGCGCTGCTCGAGCAAGAAGCGCGACAGATCGTGTCCGCCGACACGACGCCCCGACGAGTAGAGGAACTGCACCAGCTCTTCGTAGAGTCGCCCTGCGTTCGGATGCCGCTCCGCGGGGTTCGGGCGCATCGCGCGCTCGACGATCGCGGCGAGCTCCTCGGGGACCTCGGGGTTCACGTGGCGCAGCGGCGGCGGGTTCGGATCGCGGACGCGGCGCAGCGTCTCGTAGGCGGACTCGTGATCGAACGGGTTCTTGCCCGAGAGCGCCTCGTACAGAACGACCCCGAGCGCGTAGAGATCGGAGCGCGCGTCCACCGGCTCGCCGCGCGCCTGCTCGGGCGGCATGTACGCGTACTTGCCGCGCAGCTCGCCGGGGTCGCCGTCATCGACGATGGTGCGGGCCTTCGCGATGCCGAAGTCGGTGAGCTTCACCTCGCCCTCGAGCGAGAGCAGGACGTTCTGCGGCGAGACGTCGCGGTGCACGATCCCCAGCGGGCGCATGTTCTGATCGCGGCGGCGGTGCGCGTAGTCGAGGCCCTTGGCGACCTCGCTGACGACGAAGACCGCGAGCTCCTGGGCGATGGGCTTGCGGCGCTGCTTGCCCCGACGGAGCACGCTGGAGAGGTCGCGGCCTGCGACGTACTCCATCGCGATGAAGTAGCTCTCGTCCGCGCGGCCCAGATCGAAGACCTGCACGATGTTGGCGTGCGAGAGGGTGACCGCGATCTTCGCTTCGGCGATGAACATCTCGACGAAGCGCGGGTTCTTGCCGAGGTCCGGGAGGATCCGCTTGATGACAAGGATCTTCTCGAAGCCCTCGACGCCGTGCGCCTTGGCCTTGAACACCTCGGCCATGCCTCCGACCGCGAGGCGCTCGAGGAGCTGGTACTTTCCATAGACGCCGGGCGCGGCGGTCATCGGGCGAGGCGTTGGGTGGACCTTCCCCCCGTGGGGAGTGGCCCGCGCGCGATGGTACACGGCTTTGGGCGGGCACCGGTGGCCGATTCATGAACGATGGCGCTGCCGTTGCGCCGAGCGATAGGGGTACTTTCGAGCTCGGCTGCGGAGCATCAAACAACTGAGGTCCGTCCCCTTTTGGACCTGGCGGCGTTGATATTGCTCGTAAAAGCAAAACTCAATTACTGAGGACCGTCCCCTTTTGGTGGGCGGGCGTGGCGCCCCGACCGGGCGCGCGACGCGCTCCTCGGGTCACTGCTGCGCGAACTGGATCTCGTGGAGCTTCGCGTAGAGGCCGTCTTGCTGCATGAGCTCGTCGTGGGTGCCCTGCTCGGCGAGGCGGCCTTTGTGGAGCACGACGATCCGATCGGCGCGGCGGATGGTGGAGAGGCGGTGGGCGATCACGATGGCCGTGCGGCCGACGAGCACCCGATCGATCGCGGACTCGAGCTTGGCCTCGGTCTCGCTGTCGACGTTCGCCGTCGCCTCGTCGAGGATGAGGAACGGTCGATCGAGGTAGAGCGCCCGGGCGAGCGCCAAGAGCTGGCGCTGTCCCGCGCTCAGGTTGCCGCCGCGCTCACCGAGCTTGGCGTCGAGACCGCCTCGCCCGCCGAGCGTGTCGAGCAGACCGACCTCCGCGAGCACCGACTCGACGCGCGCGCGGTCCGCGCTGTCGTCGAAGCCGGTCACGTTGTCGAGCACCGAGCCCGCGAAGAGGAACACATCCTGCGAGACGACCGCGAACTGGTCGCGCAGCGCGTGCCGCTTCCAGTCGCGGACGTCGCGCCCTCCGACCGTCACCGCCCCCTTCTGCACGTCGTAGAGCCGGAGCGCGAGCGCCGTGAGCGTCGTCTTGCCCGATCCGGTCGCGCCGACGATGGCGACTTTCTCTCCTTCGCGCACCGCGAGCGACAGCTCGTGCAGCACGTCGTTGCCCGCGCGGTAGGCGAACGTCACCTCGTCGAAGACGAGCGCGTCCTTCGCGGAGGGCGCGGCGCCTTCCGCGGCGTCCGCGCGCTCGGGGGCGTCGTCGTCGGGGTAGTCGAGGAGCTGAAAGACGCGCTCCGCCGCCGCCAGCGAGCTCTGCACGATCGTCCACTTCTGCGAGAGATCCCGGATGGGCACGAAGAAGCGCTGGCTGTAGTCGAAGAACGCGACGAGGGTGCTGATGCGGATCGCGAGCTCCGCGCCCGAGGCGCTGGAGAACTGCTGGGCCGCGACGAAGAGGATCAGGCCGACGGTGACGGCCGCCACCGACTCGACGACCGAATAGAGGAGCGCGTCGTAGCGGATCGCGCGGTAGTTCGCGTCGCGATGGATCAGGTTGAGCTCGTCGTGCTCGACCTCGCAGGCCCGCTCGCGCGAGAGCGCCTGCACGATCACGATCCCGTTCACTTGCTCCGCGACGTATGCGTTGAGCTGCGCGATGGCGGCGCGGATCGCGCGGAACGAGTCCCGCGCGCCGTTGCGGATCTTGGCGACGGCGAAGACCAGCACCGGCATCACCGCGAGCGCGACCGCAGCCATCACCGGGTCCATCAAGAACATCGCGACGACGATGCCGACCAACATCACGATGTCGGCGACGGCGAGGATCGCGCCCGAAGCGAAGAGCTCGCCGAGCGAGTCCGAGTCGTTCGTCACCCGCGTGGTGACGCGACCGACGGGCGTGCGATCGAGGTACGAGAGCGGCAGCCGCAGGACCCGCTCGTAGGTCGCGCGCCGAAGCGCGGCGATGGTCCGCTGTCCGCCGAGCTGCAGCGCCCACGTTTGCGCGATGCGCGCCGCGAAGTCGACCGCGATCGCCACGGCGAAGCCGGCGACCACCTGCATCAGCAAAGTGCCACTGTTGAGCGCGGTCGCGGCGACCAAGGCCTCACGCACCAGCGCCGGCTGCGCCAGCGAGGCGACGGTGCTGACGGGGACCAAGAGCAGCGCCAGCAAGAAGAGCCCCCGCTGGCCCGCCGAGTAGGGCACCAGGCGCATCAGCAGGCGGAGATCGGTCGCGGGGATCTCGGGCCCTCGCTCGGGCGGCGGACGGATGCCTGCGCCCGCGATCGCGCCGCCGGCCGTGCTCACGCGCCCTCCTGCGTGGCGTGAGGGTCCGAGGGACGCGATGGAGGAATCGACGTCGGCGCGTCGTCCTCCGCGAGCGCGGCGAGCCGGTTCTCGAGCGCCTGGCGCGCTGCGAGGCGCGCGTAGAGCCCTTCCTTGGCGAGCAGCTCAGCGTGGGTCCCGCACGCGACGACCTCGCCCGCGTCGAGCACGACCACCTGGTCGGCGCGCGCCGCGGCCGCGATGCGGTGGGTCACCAGGATCAGCGTGCGGCCCTTCCGCGCTCGCTCGAGCGCCTCGAGGATCTCGTGCTCGGTCTTGGCGTCCACGGCGGAGAGGGGATCGTCGAGCACGAGCACCCGCGGCGACAGCAAGAGCGCGCGCGCGAGCGCGACGCGCTGCTGCTGCCCACCCGAGAGCTGCACACCGCGCTCTCCCACCACCGTCTCGATGCCGTCGGGCATGCGACGCACGTCCTCGTCGACCGCGGCCTCGTCGAGCGCCGCCTCGAGGGTCGCGCGGCTCGCGTCGCGTCCCGCAGCCAGCCGGAGGTTCGCCTCGATCGTGGTGGAGAAGAGGAACGGGTCCTGCGGCGCGTAGCCCACGGTCCGCCGCAGCGACGCGAGCTTCAGTCGGGTGATGTCCTCGCCGCCCAAGAACACCGCACCTTCTGGCGTGGGCAAGAGGCGCGCGAGCAGGCTCGCGAGCACGCTCTTGCCCGAGCCGGTGGTGCCGACGATGGCGACGAAGCCGTCCTCGGGGACCGTGAAGCCGACGTCCTTCAGGATCGCGCGATCCCCGATGTCGTAGCTCAGTCCCTTCACTTCCATCGCGCTCGATCGGGGCGCCTCGATCGCGTCGGGCGCCTCCGCGATCACCGGCGCGGCCTCGAGCACCGCGCGCACCCGACCGAAGCTGGCACGCCCGCGCTGCACGATCGCGACCAGGTAGCCGAACGCGAGCGTCGGCCACACGAGCTGCGCGAGGTAGGCCTGGAACGCCGCGAGCTCGCCGACGCTGAGCGCGCCTTCGAGCACCAGCTGACCGCCCTGCCACAAGACGAGCAGCGTGCCGAGCGTCGAGAAGCCCATCAGCACCGGCCACATCGCCGCGCGCAAGAGCACGAGCGACATGGTCGCTTCGACGGCGGCTCCGTTCACCGTCTCGAAGCGCTCCTTCTCCCTGCGCTCGAGGCCGAGCGAGCGGATCATCCGGGTGCCCGCCACGCTCTCTTGGACCCGCTCCGAGAGCGCGCCGATCGTCTCCTGGCTCGCGACGCTGCGGCGGAACATCGCGCCCGAGAAGCCCATCGCGGACAGCGCGATCAGCGGATACGGGATGAGCGACCAGAGGGTCAGCGTCGGCGAGATGGCGAGCATCAAGCCCAGCGACGACACGAACGCGAGCAGCGAGTTCACGACGTTGAGCGCGCCGAACCCGACCAGGAGCCGCACCTGCGCGAGGTCGTTGGTGGCCCGGCTCATGAAGTCGCCGGTGCTGGTCTTGGCGACGTACGCGGGGCCCAGCTCGTGGAGCTTGGCGATCAGCTCGTTGCGCAGGTCGTACTCGACGTCGCGACCGACGTTGAAGACCTGGATGCGAGACAGCGATCGCACCGTCCACGCGACGCCCGCGAGGACCACGATGGCGATCGCGACGTTGCGCGCCGAGGTGAAGTCCTCGGCGGTGAGGTCATCGATGCCGTGCCGAAAGAGCCACGGCACCGCCTTCTCGGCGACCTGCGTGAGCACGAGGTACACCGCGCCGAGCGCGAGCGGCCCTCGGTAGCGGTGGAGCTTGGCGCCGACGGTGTGGACCGTCGGAGCAGCGGGATCGGGACGCGAGGACAAAGCGGGCGCGAGCTATAGGGCCAAGCCGCGAGATGCACCATGGTCGGGTGGTGTCGTGGACGGACGCGACGTGCGCGCGGCCGCGCGATCGCTACGCTCCCTACCATGCGCGCTGGGACGTGGACGTGTCTGCTCGCGCTGAGCGCATGCGCTGCCCCCGGGGCGCACCTCGCCGGCACGAGCCCGCGCACGCTGGGGCCCGGCTTGTCGTTCGAAGCGCCGGCAGGCCTCGAGCTGTCGCTCACCGAGGGTCCGGACTTCGTCGTGTACCGCGCGCACGACGCTGCCCGAGACTGGGGTTTCGGCGTCTACCGGGGCGGATACCCGAGCTCGTTTCGAGGCGAGGGAGCGACCTTCGAGATGAACGTCCTGCTGCGGCGCCCCGTGCTGTGGAGCCGGTGGCAAGACGCAGACGGCGTCGCGCACGAGGAGACGTTCGTCTGGCGAGACGGCAGCGGGACCCACGTCTTCGCCCACGCATCGAGCGACGCAGAGCTCGACGAGCTCGACCGAACGATCCGAACCTTGGAGGACGTCGACGTGTACCGGACGCTGCCACCGTGTCCGCGTATGCCGCTCGCCGTCCCGCTCATGGAACAGCCGCTCTTCGAGGACGCTGCGATGCTCGCGCACGCAGCCGTGCTGGATGTCCGGCTCGTCGCGGCCGAGCGGGAGGCGTGGCAACGGATCGTGATTCGGCCGGACGCCGAGCAGCTGTTTCGCGCGGTCGCGTTGGCGGCGGACGCGACCTCCGCCGGTCGTGTGTATGGGCTCGCGGGTCTCTACGCGGTCGGCGCCGACGACGCCGATCAGCTCGCGTGCGCGCTCCGTCCCGGCGACGGTGAGTCGATCGAGCTGCCGAGCACCTGTCCCATGAGAAGCGTCCCCGCGCGTGCCGTTCACGCATCCGCGATCGCTCCGCGCTGGGAACGTCACTGGGACGGCTTCGCGGCGAGTCGGGCCACGTCGCACGCTCCTCTCACCGTGCGAGGCGGCACGCTCGCGATCGATCTGGCCGTCCCAGCGCCCTCGTATGCTCGGCGGCCGGTCGCCATCGAGTCGTTCGCGGCGCCCGCGGCAGGGCGGCTCCTCTCGCAGGACCACGATCGATGGATCGACGCGGTCGGCGACGTGTGTTGGCTCGACGGCGGGGGCGCCGCTCACTGTCTGCTGCACGAGGTCCCCCGGTCGATTCGCGGACCGACCGCGCTCGCCTTCCGCGAGTCCGGCGGGCG
>CAYZQM010000217.1:0-2868 GCA_964480175.1 uncultured Sandaracinaceae bacterium | reverse complement strand
CTGCTTCGCCGCCACATCGTCGTGGACCCGCGAAGAGGCGCGCCGCTGCTTCGTCGAGGTCCCCGACGTTCGGGTCCAGACGTATGACGATGGCCCTTGGGCTCGGCTCGTGGCGTGCGGGTGGAGCGTGTGCGGCATCCACGCGGCGACCGGAGCGCTCCACCAATTCCGCGATGCTTCCCCCGATCGCTTCGCGAGTGAGCCGCTCGACGTTCGGGACGTGAAGGCGGTCGACGGAGCCTTCGCAGGCGATCGACGCGGGGGATTGTGGGACGTGGAGAACGAAGAACGCATCGCGGTGTTCGATGTCGGCATCGAGCGCGTGATGGCGTTCGACGACCGTGCCGAGCGGCCTCTGGTGCGTCTACGCGATGGCCGAGTGGCAGTCTCCGCCGCGGCCGCCTTCTGGCTCGAGGGAACCGGCCTCGAGCTGGAGCCCGGTCCCGATGGCTGGCACTTCGTCGCAGCGTGGAGGGGCGCCGCGCTCAGCGCAGGCATCCGCCTCCTGTGCTGGGATCACGCGGGGCTCGGGCGCTGCGTGACCGAGGTGTACGACGGCGCGAACCACACCCACGAGACGCGACTCGTCGATGTGCCGCTCGCAGCTCCGATCGTCCTCGATGGCCTGGTGTGCTCTCGCGGCACCGGCGGCCGCGTCTCCTGCACCGCGATCGCCGTCGTCGATGGCGCAGCCACCTCGCCTGCTCCGCTCACGATCGATCTGTCGCGCTGGTGACGATCAGTCCCAGGTCGTCCAGAGGAACGCGGCCGTCGCTGCGAACGTCGTGAGCGTGAGCGCGATGCCCGCTGGGTGGAGCAGCGGAGGGCGCACGCCGATGTGGCGGGCGGCGCGGTGGGAGGTCACGAGCGCCACGGTCCCCGCGAGCAGCTCGATCAGCGCGGCGCTCGCGGTGAGCGGGAACAGGAAGCGGTCGTTCTCCTCCTCACCGATCGAGAGCCGGACCGCGACGAAGAGGACGCCCAGGACCAGGGCCGGCAGCGCCCCCACCAGCGCAGTCCACGCGCTCGCGATGGAGGGGCGTGCATGCGCCCAAGCGCCCGCGCCCAGGGCGAGCCCGAGCGTGGTCAGGGTCGTCGTCGCCGCGACCGCCCACAGCAGCGCGATGATCGACTCGATCTCACTCATGACGTTGCGCCGGGGAGCGCCGCGCGATCAGCGGCGCCGCGCGCGGTGCACCAGCATCAGGGCGAGGCCCAAGAGGCCGAAGCCCGACAGCGCGCTCACGCGATCGCCCGCGCCCACCGCGCTGCAGCCGCAGCCGCCGACGTTGCGGGGACGACAGACTCGGGTGTCTCCGCCAGCCGAGACGCAGCTGAAGCCGCCGGGGCACGTGTTCGAGTCGTCGCAGAGGCGGGTGCAGTACGAGCTGCCGCCCTCGCTCGCGCAGATACCGCTCACGCACTCTTCGTTCGAGCCGCACGCCGAGCCCAGACCGCCCGCGCCAGGCACGCAGAGCGGGAGGCTGCCCTCCATGCTGCACTCGAAGCCGGGATCGCACGACGACGGATCGTCGATGTTGCACACCGCGGTGCAGAACGACGTGCCCGTGGCCGGGTCCATCGCGCACAGGCTCGACGCGCAGTCGCTGTTGAGCTCGCAGGGATCACCGACGGCGCCGAGCGAGGCCTGGCACGCGCCACAGCCCGGCGTCGGGCCGACCTGGCACGCGTAGCCCGCAGCGCACGTCACCGCGCCGCCCGGGATGCAGGGCTCGCTGCAGCGACCGCTCGCGCAGAAGATCGACGCGCAGTCGGTGTTGCTGCCGCACGCGTCGCCCAGCGCGCCCGCGCCCGCGCCGCCCGCCTGGCAGATGCCATCGCCGCAGCTGCCGGTCGCCTGACCGTTGCAGTAGAACCCACCGGGGCACGAGTCGGGGTTCAAGCCGTCGCACGCCTGGGTGCACACGCCCGCGAAGCACAGGCCCGACGCGCAGTCGGTGCTCGCCTCGCACGGGCCGCCGAGCGGCGTGGTGCCCGTGGTGGTGCGGGGCACGCACTGACCCGTCGCGACGTTGCACATCTGCGACGCACTGCAGCCTGCGTCGCTGGTGCAGCCGGCCGGCGCGGACGCGCAGCTCGGAGTGCCGCCGGAGAACCGCACGCACTGGGGCGACGTGCCCGTCACGCTCAAGCACATCTCCCCGCTGCCGCAGTCCGCGCTGCTCCCGCAGGTCGTCCCGCAGTAGCCGCCGCCGTCGGGGTAGCCGAGGCACACGCCGCGCGTGCAGTCCGCGCCGGTGCGGCAAGGCGAGCAGGTGTTGCCGTCACCGGCCACCGTCTGGCACGCGCCGCTCACGCACATCTGGCCCGCAGGGCAGCCGGTCGTGGTGCAGTCGCTGCCGCTGCCCGGATAGAGCGCGCAGATGCCGTTCTCGTCGTCGCTGCCCAGGCCGACGATGCCGCCGCCGTAGCTCGGCAGCATGCTCGAGCCCGGCACGTTGGTGTGGCCGAGGCCGTAGTAGTGCCCGCCCTCGTGCAGGATGATCGAGTACGCGTTCACGTTGTTCCCCCGACCGGAGCCGGTGATCCACGTGTAGTTGACGCCGTTCATCTCCATGTCGGCTTCGACGATCCGGCTCCCGCTCCACGAGGGGCCGGTCACGCCGATCGCGCTCGAGTCGTGGGGCCAGCCGCTCTCGGTCCAGCCGATCACCGACATGCCCTCGTAGCGGCCGGGGCGCGCGCTCGTCGCGCCGTTGTAGGTCGCCGTCAGCGAGGTGCACGACACGCGGGTCCAGTCGAGCATGTCGCGCTGCACTTCCATCTCGGTGGTGGACATCCCGAGATCGGTCGAGCCGCCGGTCGTGAGCGAGAACGGCACGCTGCCGCGCCACACGGGGCGCGAAC
>CAYZQM010000216.1:0-11852 GCA_964480175.1 uncultured Sandaracinaceae bacterium | reverse complement strand
GAGGTCGGGCACTACCTCGGTCCCAAGACGACCGAGGACGGACGCACCGTGACCGCGGCGCTCGGCGAGCTGCACAACACGTTCGAGGAGCTGAAGGCCGATCTCGTCTCGCTCTTCTCCATCCCGCACCTGCGCGCGCTCGGCGTGCTGAGCGACGAGCGGGCGCGAGCGATGTACGCCGCGGGGATCCTGCGGGTGATGGTCGCGAGCGAGCCGTCTTCGACCGAGCCGTACCAGACCATGCAGCTCATGCAGCAGAACTGGCTGATCGAGAACGGCGTGCTGCGCTTCGATCCCACGAGCGAGCACTTTCGGATCGATGCGACGCGCTACCGCGCGGCGGTGGAGGCCATGCTCACCGAGGTCCTCGCGATCCAGCGCGCGGGCGATCTCTCCCGAGCGCGCGCCTTCGTCGAGCGCTGGGCGCGCTGGGATCCGGCGGTGCAGGGAACTGTCGGGGCGCGCTTGCGAGAGGCCGCGCCGACGTTCACCCGCACCCGCTACCCCGCGCTCGGCGAGTGACCCTGCGGGGGGTTCGGCTGCGCGGGGATCGACGTCGTCGTATTCCTCGGCCATGCGCTCGCTCGCATTGTTCGTCGCGACGCTCGTGGTCGCGGGCTGCTCCGGCTCGACCGAGCCGCCGCGTGCCCCGCGCGCGCCCCGCCGATCGAGCGAGGCCTCGCCGAGCACGGAGGCGGAGCCGATCGCGGCGCTGCCGCCCTCGACGCTACCGGCGCCCGAGCGCCTGGTGGCGATCGGCGATCTGCACGGTGACCTCGGCGCACTGGAGCGCGCGCTCCGCCTCGCGGGCGCGATCGACGCCAGCGATCACTGGAGCGGCGGCGCGCTCGTCGTGGTCCAGACGGGCGACATCCTCGATCGCGGGGACGACGAAGAGGCGATCCTCGATCGCCTCGATGCGCTCGCGGTCGAAGCCGAGGCCGCGGGCGGACGCGTCCTCGTGCTCAACGGCAACCACGAGCTGATGAACGCGCAGGGCGACTTTCGGTACGTCACCGAGGGAGGCTTTCAGGACTTCGCGGAGTACGCGCGCGCCGGCGCGGGCTCGCGCGGCGTGCGCGGAAGGACGGCCGCGTTCGCGCCGGGCGGACCGATCGCGCGGCGCCTCGCCGCGCACGCCACCGCGATCCGGGTCGGCGACACCGTTTTCGTGCACGGCGGCATCACGCCGTCGGCCGCGCGCCTGGGGCTCGATCGGATCAACGAAGACATGCGCGCGTTCTTGAGCGGAGCGGGACCGCTCGCGCGATCCCTGAGCGGAGAGGACAGCCCGGTGTGGCATCGCGGCTACGCGCTCGAGGAGAGCGACGCCGTCTGCGCCGAGCTCGTCCGCGCGCTCGAGGCCCTCGGCGCGCGCCGCATGGTCGTGGGTCACACGGTGCAGCCGAGCGGCATCACCTCGGGCTGCGGGGATCGCGTCCACCGGATCGCCGTCGGCCTGGCCGCGCACTACGGCGGTCCCACCGAGGTACTGGAGATCCGAGGCGATCACGCCCGCGTCCTTCGGTGATCCCCCGATCACCTGCGTCGCAGTCATTCTTGCGCGGGCCCCAACGGAGAGGGAGGGATTCGAACCCTCGGTACCTTGCGGTACACACGATTTCCAGTCGTGCACCTTCGGCCACTCGGTCACCTCTCCAACGGCCCGGCCGTCATCCGCCTCGCCGCGATGCGGCGAGACGAAGGACGAGACCCCGATGGAAGGTCGGGGTCCCACTCGGTTCCGGGTCAGGGAACCTCACGGTTCGAGACGTTCAGCGGAGAGCAAGGGATTCGAACCCTTGGTACCCGTAAGGGCACACTTGATTTCGAATCAAGCGCCTTCGACCACTCGGCCAGCTCTCCGCTCGCGCTTCTAGCAAAGGCGATTTTCTAGTCAAGTCCGGTCTTGCTGAAGGCGACGCGAGATCAGCGTCAGCAGGGCGAGCGCGAGCAGCGCGACGGGGGAGCCTTCGCGCGCGCCCGCGGCGCAGCTCGCGCAGCCTCCGCGGGCGGGCGGCTCGCTGCTCGCGCGCACCGGTTCGACGGGCTCGTCGGTCACATCGACCGGGATCACCCCCGCGCCGAGCGCAGCGCGATCCGCGCCAGCGTCCTCGAGCCGCGCCGTGTGCGAGCAGAGCGAGACGGTGAGCGCGTTGGGCTCTCCCGAGGCGAACACGAGGTAGCGCTCGCCCGCTTCGAACGAGAACCCGCACGCCGCCGAGTCGGCGCGGGTGCGCACCACCACCTGCTCGTGCTCGACCCCGCCCCAGGCCTGGGTCACCGCGAGCGTGACGAGGAGCGCGTCGCCTTCCGGGGTGATCCCCTCGACGCGACCCTCGAAGATCGCGGTCGACTGCGCGACGGCCTCCTCGAGCGAGCTCGCCATGCACGAGCAGGCGTGGGCGGACGGGGGCGCGAGCAGCGAGAGCAGCGCGAGCAGCGAGAGCAGGCGGATCACGCGGCGAACGATACGCGGAATTGACTCCGCCGGGGTCGCCCGCTAAGAACGCCGTCCCTCGGCTCGCCCCGAGGGGGCGAACGCGGCTCTCCGGAGCATGCCTCGCTTGGAGAGGTGACCGAGTGGCCGAAGGTACTCGCTTGCTAAGCGAGCATAGGTCAAAAGCCTATCGCGGGTTCAAATCCCGCCCTCTCCGTCGGGTCGAGTGAAGCGCGTTCGAGGCCTCGAGCGCGCGCCTCGATTCACCCGATCACGAGCGCGCTCACTCGGGCGTGCTCGCCGCCGCTTCGTCGGGGTGCGGCTGATCGACGGCCTCGTCGTGGACTCCGTCCGCGCCCTCGGGGTCGTGCGACGCGTTGGGGTCTTCGCCATGTCCCCCGCTGTTGGTCGACTCGTCGCCCGCGGTGATGTGATCCTCGGTGGCCTGCTCGTCGGTGCGACGCTCCGCGCTCGACGCGTCGGTGCTCCCGCCGCCGCAGGCGACGAGGAGGGCGAAGATCATGGACGCACCGAGGGGCGCGAGGGCGTGTGCGACGTCTTTCATGGTCGGTGTCCTTCGGGTAGGCGCTCGGTCGGCACCCCGATGCCGAGCGAGGGCGGTAGTACCAGCGTCTCTGGACCGGCCACAAGTACTCGGCGTCAGGACCAGAAGCCGGTGATGCTGTACCCGAGCAGGTTCTTGACCTCGAGCTGGCGACGCAGCGGCGCCACCCACGGGAGCGCGGCGTAGCTGGTCGGCGTCAGCGCCAAGAGCGCGCAGCGCGCCGCCCGACGGTAGCCGCGCGCCACGGCCTCCGCGGGCGGATCGGTCGTGGCGTTGGCGAGCCGACCCTCCTCGAGAAACCCACACTTCTCTGCGACGCGCAGGCTCTTGACGTTGCTCTCGTCGATCAAGAGCTGCACCCGATCGCCGCCGAGCAGATCGAACACGTAGAGCGTGAGGAGCTTCGTGATGAGCGTCGCGTAGCCGCGCCCGGCGAGGGGGGTCGGCGTCCAGTACCCGATCTCCCAGCCCCGCTGGTTGAGCGGCACCCGGCGCTCGAGACCGCCGATCGCGAGGATCGAGCCGCTCGGCGACACGAGGACCATCTGCAGGCTGCGGCCCACCAAGTACTCGGCGTACGAAAGCTTGATGCGCTCGAGCTGCTCCAGCGGCGTCTGCGGCTGGTGGGCCCACAGCATGTACTGGCGCAGCTCGACGCCGCTCTCGCCGATCGCCTGCGCGAGCGGCTCGGCGTCGCGCAGCTCGACGGGGCGGAGCACGGCGCCCGGCTCACCGCGGTGGATGATCGCGCCCGCCGGATGATCCGCGGACACCGCCAAGGACCGGAGGGTGTTCATGACAACCCCAGTGTGGCCGCGAACGTGGTCGCCGCCCACCGGCGTGGTCGCAGCACGATCGCTGCGTTATCACTCGCGCCATGTCGCGCTTTCTCCTCCTGTCCCTCATCGGTGCTCTCGTCGCGTGCGGGAGCCCGGCCGAGCCGAGCTTCCGCCCTCACCGCGAGGGTCCCGAAGGCGAACGCGAAGGCGAGCGCGCTCCGAGCGGTCCGCCAGCCGAGCGCGCGACGCCCGAGCGCGCGGCGCCCGAGCGCGCGGCCGTCCCGCTGCCCGAAGGCGTGGACCCCCGGCTCGCCGATCCCGCGAACTTCACCGAGCGCGCGCCGGACACCTACGCGGTGGAGCTCGTCACGTCCGAGGGCCCGATCATCATCGACGTGACCCGCGCCTGGGCACCCAACGGCGCCGACCGCTTCTACAACATGGTGCGCTCGGGGCTCCTCACGGACGTCGCGTTCTTTCGCGTGGTCGATGGCTTCATGGCGCAGGCCGGTCTGCCCGGGATCCCCGCGCTCGCGGGCGTGTGGAACACGGCGAGCATCCCCGACGATCCGCGCACCCAGAGCAACACGACTGGCATGGTGAGCTTCGCCGCGACCAGCATGCCCAACTCCCGCTCGACCCAGTTCTTCATCAACACGGTCGACAACACCAACCTCGACGACATGGGCTTCGCGCCGTTCGGACGGGTCCGCGACATGACCACCGTCGGCCGCCTCTACAGCGGCTACGGCGACGGACCGCCCCGAGGCCGGGGGCCGATGCAGGCCCGCATCGTGCGCGAAGGCAACACGTACCTCCGCGCCGAGTTCGCCGAGCTCGACTACATCGAGCGAGCGCGAATCCTGCCCTGACGTCGAGCGCGCTTGCGGCCGCCGCAGCTTGAACCACGCTGCCGCCGCATGAGCACGCTGCCCGCCACCATCTCCGTCGCCGCCATCCAATGCCCGCTGAACGGCTCCCGCGAGGACAACGTCGCGCGCGTCGAGGGTCACGTCCGCGCGGCGGCCGAGCGCGGCGCGAAGCTCATCCTTCCCTCGGAGCTCTTCGAGGGTCCGTACTTCTGCCGCACCGAGAGCGAGACGTACTTCTCGTGGGCGCGACCCTTCGAAGGCAACGAGACGATCGCGCGATTCGCCCGGCTCGCGAAGGAGCTCGAGGTGGTGATCCCGATCTCGTTCTTCGAGCGCGCAAACAACGCCTACTACAACAGCGTGGCGATGATCGACGCGACGGGCGAGGTGCTCGGCCTCTACCGCAAGAGCCACATCCCCGACGGGCCCGGCTACGAAGAGAAGTACTACTTCCGCCCGGGCGACACCGGGTTCGTCGTCTTCGACACCCGGGTTGGCAAGGTCGGCGTGGGGATCTGCTGGGACCAGTGGTATCCGGAGTGCGCGCGCGCGATGGTGCTCTCAGGCGCCGAGATCTTGCTGTATCCGACCGCGATCGGCGCCGAGCCGAACGGCGTCGACACCAAGGATCCCTGGCAGCGCGCGATGATCGGCCACGCGGTCAGCAACGCCACGCCCGTCGTCGCCGCCAACCGCATCGGGCAAGAGGACTGGCAGAGCTTCTACGGGAGCTCGTTCTGCTGCGACATGCGAGGGGACAAGCTCGCCGAGCTGGGCCGCGACGAAGAAGGGCTCGCGATGGCGAGCTTCGATCGCGCGAGCATCCACGAGTACCGCGCGAGCTGGGGCTTCTTCCGCGATCGACGGCCGGAGCTCTATCGAGCGCTCGGCACCGCAGACGGAAAGACGCCCGTCTGACGATCCGAAGGCGAGCCGCAGCGTCGTCTCGGACCGCCGACGGCCGGCCTGCGCCGTGCGGAATCACACTGGGGAGCGCCTGGGGACGGTGGGGGATCCTCTTGGGGTCACCCGCTCGGCGAGTCCCCACGCGGAGCACGACCTCGGGAGCGGGAGGTCCGAGACCGCGGCGATCCCCACCCACACCCCAGCGTCGGCGAGGCGTTGGGGGTGGTCAAAGATCAATGAATCCTTCGGTTTGCCAACTTCTACCCGCTTGCCACAGGACCTGTTATGAAGGCGAACAGAGAAATTCTCTTTCTTCTCTTTCTTCATTGGTGCCGCGCGGCACCGCCATCGGGCGGGTGATCGGCCGGCTCGCACGTCGCCCGCTCTAGATCCAGAAGGTGCCCTCCCATGGAGCTCGTGATCAGCAAGAAGAACCTCCTTCGCGGGTTGGTTCGCACGCACGCGGTGGCCGACAAGAAGAGCGCGATGCCGATCTTGTCGAACGTGTTGGTCCAGACGGCGGACACCGCCACGCTCCGATTCGCGGGGACGGATCTCTATCTCGGGGTGTCGGCGAGCGTGCCTTGTGAGGTCAAGCGAGGCGGCTCGGTCGCCGTCTCGGCGCGGATGTTCTTCGACATCGCCAAGAACCTGCCCGAGGGCGACGTGACCTTCACCGTGGGACCGAACCACGGGGCAGAGATCCGCTCGGGCAAGGTGCGCTATCGAATCCCCGGGATGCCGGGAGACGACTTCCCGCCGCTGCCCGCGCTGGCTTCGGGCACCGAGCTCGCGCAGCTCGACGTCGACGTGCTGTCCGACCTGATCGGCAAGACCGCGTTCTCGATGTCGACCGACGACACCCGTCCTCACCTCTCGGGTGCGCTCTTCGAGGGCGAGGGCAAGGTCGTCCGCATGGTCACCACCGACGGACACCGGCTCTCCAAGGCCGAGGCCCGCCTGCGCGAAGGCGCCTCGATGGTGCGATTCGCGATGTTGGTTCCGCAGAAGGGCGTCGGTGAGCTCCGCCGCATGCTCGACGACATCAAGGCCGAGGGGAAGGGCGCGAGCAAGGACGAGCCGCTGCAGATCGGTGTCGCGGTCCACGGCGGCAGCGCGTTCTTCGCGCGCGAGGGACTCATGCTCTCGGTCAAGCTCGCAGAGGAGCAGTTCCCGCCCTACGCCAAGGTGATCCCGCAGAACCAAGACAAGCGCGTGGTGGTCTCTCGCGCAGGCCTGGTCGAGGCGCTGCGGCGCATGAGCCTGGTCTCGAGTGACAAGTCGGGTGGCGTTCGCTTCCAGGTCAGCGCGGGGAGCCTCCGCATCGTCAGCGAGAATCCCGATCTCGGCGAGGGCAGCGAAGAGCTCGACGTCGACTACGCGGGCAGCGACGTGACCATCGGATTCAACGCGAAGTACCTGCTCGATGCGGTCAACGCGCTCGGCGACGATCAGGTCGCGCTGGAGCTGGCGGGCGAGCTCGATCCCGGCGTCGTTCGTCCCTCGAGCGATCCCAACGCGTTCGTCGGCGTCGTGATGCCGATGCGGATTTGAGCGAAGCGCTCGCGCTGCGGGTGGTCTCGCTCGGGGTTCGGGGGTTTCGCAACCTCGAGCCGCTCGAGCTCTCGCCCTCTCGTCGCTTCAACGTGCTGTCGGGGGAGAACGGGCAGGGCAAGAGCAACGTGCTCGAGGCGATCCGCTACGTCTCGGCGCTCGACAGCTTTCGGGGCGCGGGGACCGAGGACCTGATTCGCTCGGGCGCGGATCGCGCGGAGCTCTCGCTCGTGACCAACACCGAGCCGCTGCCGCATCGAATGGAGGTTCGATTGCAGCGCGGACAGGCGCGCGCGCCCAGCGTGGATGGCAAGCGACCTCGCTCGACGCTGAGCTGGCTCGGGATCCTCCCGAGTGTCCTCTTTCATCCCGGAGACCTGTCGCTCGCGCAGGGATCGCCCGAGGGACGTCGCACGCTGCTCGATCGAATCTTGGCCGAGATGGATCCAGGGTATGGGCTCACGCTGCGCGACTACCTGAAGGCGCTGCGGAGTCGCAATCGACTGCTCAAGCAGGAGGAGGTCGATCGGCGGGCGGTGACGGCGTTCGATCCGATCCTCGCCACGCTCGGCGAGCGCATCGTCGCCCAGCGCGCCTCCGTATCGAGCGAGCTGATCGGACCCGCGTCCGAGGCCTTCGGTACGATCGCGGGCCACGACGTCCCGGTCACCATTCGCTACCGGCCTCGGGTCGCGGGGGATCTCGGCGAGGCGCTCGCGCGGAGCCTCGACAAGGATCTGGCGCGCGGATTCACCGCCGAAGGTCCCCACGGCGACGACGTCGAGCTCGGGGTGAAGGGCGGCAGCGCCAAGCAGCACGCCTCGCAAGGTCAGCAGCGGGTGCTGGTGCTCGCGCTCCGTATCGCGGAGCTCGAGGTGCTTCGTCAGCGCACTGGCAAGGTGCCGTTGCTCCTGCTCGACGACGTCTCGAGCGAGCTCGATGGCACCCGCACGGCGCGCTTCTTCGAGATCCTCGGCGCGCTCGGAGGCCAGGTGTTCCTCACGACGACGCGCGCCGAGCTGATTCGGGTGGAGGGAGATCGGGTGGACTGGACCGTGCGCGCGGGAAGCGTGACCCGCGCGGGTTGATCAGGAGATCCCCTCGACGCGCTTCCACACCTCGGCTTCGGTGAACGTGCGCACCAGATCGGGATCGATGTGGCCGTCTTTCACCTCGAATCCCAGGATGTCGAGGGCGCGCGCGATGGGCATGGCCTTCTTGTAGGGGCGATCGCGCGCGGTCAGCGCATCGAAGATGTCGGCGATCGTCATGATCTTGCTGCCGACGGGGATCTGCGTCGCGGTGCGGCCCTCGGGGTAGCCCTTGCCGTTGAGTCGCTCGTGGTGCGCGCCCGCGAGCAGCGGGACGTTCACGAAGTTCTTTCCCCAAGGGATGCTGGAGAGGAATTCCTTGGTGTGCACCACGTGCGATCGAATCTCTTCGATCTCTTTCTCGTGCAGTGATCCCCGCGTGACCTGGAGCGACACGACCTCGTCGGCTTCGAGCAGCGGGTGCTCGTGCCCGCAGAGATCGCGGTAGCGCTCGGTGCCGATCTCCGCGATCTTGGTGAAGTCGCCTTCCTTGAGGACGGTGGGCTCGTTGGCGGCGGCGATGGTCTCGAGCTGCGCGCGGAGCTGGGCGCGTCGCGCCTCGAGCTCGGACTCGATGCGGGCGAGCGCTTCGGGGCCGGCGCCCTCGGAGAGCGCGCGGAGCTTGCGTCCGAGCGCGTCGCGCTCCGCCATCAGCTCGGCGAACTCGAAGCGCCGCTTCACCGCGTCGAGCTGGTGCGGATAGAGCTTCTTGGCCTTCACCAAGACCTCTTCGCGCACCCCGATCTTGCCGAAGTCGTGCAGCAGCGAGGCGTACTCGAGCTCGAGGAGATCGCGCTTGTTGAAGCGGACGTTGGCGTACGGGCCGTCGGGGATGCGGTCGACGGCCTCGGCGAGGCCGACCGAGAGCAGCGACACGCGGAGGCTGTGACCGGAGGTGGTGGGATCGCGCTGCTCGATCGCCTGCACGCTGGCGCGCACGAAGCCCTCGAAGATCTTGCGGATCTCGTCGTAGAGCAGGGCGTTCTCCAGCGCGATGCCCGCTTGCGATGCGAGGGTGGCGAGCAGGTCCTCGCTGCGCTGGTCGAAGGGCACGACGTTGGCGTCGACGGTCTCGGGCGTGATCGTGCTGCGGGGATCGGTCTTCTTGTTGATGAGCTGGATGACCCCGATCACGTCGTCCTGCGCCGAGATCATCGGCACCGCGATCATGCTCTTGGTGCGGTAGCCCACCTTCTGATCGAAGCTGGGATCGAAGCTCACGCGCGACGCGCCGTCGGGCAGCACGGAGTCGCGCAGCGTGTCGATCGGCTCGTCGCCCGCGTCGGGCGGCACGATCAGCTCGTAGACGTCCGGGATGTTGATCGCCTTGCGCGTGACCGCGGCCGCGCCCGCGATCGAGCGGGTGCTCATGGGGATCGTGAACTCGCTCGACGCGAAGCTGATCGACTCGTTCTGCGAGAGCTTGAAGCGCATGCGCTTCTCGGGCGTGCCGCCCTCGACCGCTGGGGGCGTGGTCTCGATCACGTAGATCGACCCGGCGTCGGCGCCCGTGATGAAGCGGCTCTTGACCAAGATCAGATCGAGCAGCCGATCGAGATCGCGCTCTTGCGAGATGGCGCGCGAGATCTCGATGAGCTCGCCGAGCTCGTAGCGATAGCGGTTGAGCCAGCGACCGCGTCGCTCGGCGGCGACCCGGAGCTCCACCCGCTCGAGCGCGCTGCTCAGCGCGAGGAAGACGCCGTCGGCCGACACCAGATCGGGGACGATCGCGACGATCGCGGACTTCGGGAGGCGATCGAGGGTCCCCTCGGGGACGTGGCCCACCAGCACGACCCCGCAGTGCCCTTGGGCGAGGCGGGGCAGGTAAGGATCGAGAGACGCGCGCGCGAGGGCGGCGATGGGTGCGACCACGACGAGGGCCTCGCCCCGCTGCACCTCGGTGACCAGGCCGTGGAGCTCGATGCGCAGGTCTTCGCCGAGCCGCGGCTCGATCTCGATGGCGCGGGTGATGACCGCAGGAGAGAGGTCACCCAGCTCCGTGTCGCGACCGTCCTGCGTCCCGCTGCTCACCGTCAGCCCTCGTCGTCTCGCTCTGGCTCGCCGTCGACTTCGGTGCTGGTGGAGGCGCGATCACGGCGCGCGCGTCGCTCGTCGCGCGCTTGCTCGCGGGCTGCGTCGCGGGCCTCGTACGCGCGGACGATCCGCGCGACCAGCGGGTGCCGCACGACGTCGGCGTCGGTGAACTGAATCGCGGAGATCCCCTCGACGCCCTCGAGCAGGCGCACTGCGTCGATGAGGCCGCTCTTGGTGTTGCCCGGCAAGTCGGTCTGGGTGACGTCGCCCGTGATGACCGCTTTGCTGCCGAAGCCGAGGCGGGTGAGGAACATCCGCATCTGCTCGACGGTGCTGTTCTGCGCCTCGTCGAGGATCACCCAGCTGTCGTTCAGGGTGCGGCCGCGCATGAAGGCGAGCGGCGCGACCTCCACGACCTTGCGCTCGATCAGCGCCTCGGCTTTCTCGACGTCCATCATGTCGTGCAGCGCATCGTAGAGCGGGCGCAGGTAGGGATTCACCTTCTCTGCGAGATCGCCGGGGAGGAAGCCGAGCCGCTCGCCGGCCTCGACCGCGGGACGCGTGAGGATGATGCGCTTGACCCGCTTCTCCATCAGCGCGCGAACGGCCATCGCCATCGCGAGGTACGTCTTGCCGGTGCCGGCAGGGCCGGTGCCGAACACGATGTCGTGCGCGCGCATCGCCTGGACGTAGCGCTGCTGCATCACCGTCTTGGCGATGATCGAGCGCCGCGGCGTCTGCAGGACGACGTCGCCGACGAGCGACTCGAGGTCGGCTTCGGGATGCCGCTTGAGCGTCGCGAGCGTGCGCTCGACGTCGGCTTCCTTGAGCTTGCCGCTCGAGAGCACCGAGAGGATCTCGTGCACCGCGCGCTCGGCTTCGGCGACCGCGTCCTTCGGGCCGCGCAGAAGGAGCAAGTTGCCGCGGACGCCCGCGCTCACGCCGAAGGTGCGCTCGAGGCTGCGGAGGTTGCTGCTTCCGGCGCCGCTCAGCGCGAGCAGGAGCGCGCTGTCGGCGACCTCGACCTCGGTCTGTACGGGCTGGGAGGCAGCGGTGGCGGAGGCAGGGCTCCGGGAGGAGGTGTCGCTCATGCGGTGCTCGGAACCTATCACGCTCCGCAGCGACACCACCACGCGTCCCCAGTTCTTCCCCAACGCGCTGTGGAGAGATGGAGCCGCGCGGGACCGTCGGAGAATAGTGCAGTAAAAACAGTGATATACGCGGATCTACGGGAGCGTCTCGCGGCCGAGGCCGACGTAGTGGTCCAGGTCAGCGGCGAGCGCGCATGCGGCGAGCGCGTCGTCGTCGTCGTGGCTCTCGTCGAGGGCGTGGACGCGGAGCGCGAGCCGGTCTCCGAGAATGCGAGCGTTGTGCTCCACGCTCGGATCCGCGCCGGCGGGCGTGAGCACGATCGCCAGCGGGGCGAGGCCGGAGGCGCGAGCGGCGAGCGTCGTAGCGATGACGTCCGAGAGGACCCCGAGGCGGTTGGGCGCGACCAGCAGCCAGGGGAGCTCGAGCGCAGTGATCATGGCGCGGTGATCGTGCTCGGCGTCGTCGGGGACGAAGAGGCCGCCCGCGCCCTCGACGAGCAGCAGATCCGAGTGGGCGCTC
>CAYZQM010000215.1:6214-11855 GCA_964480175.1 uncultured Sandaracinaceae bacterium | reverse complement strand
GTACCAGCGAGCCTCCGGGCGTGATCTCGTCGTGGAGGAGCTCGAAGAAGGGCCCACTCACCGCGCACAGCGCGGTGGCCCGCGGCGGTCCCACGCTCACCGAGAGCAGGAGCACGACTACCAGCGACGTGCAGACCACGAGCGCGCGCATCGAGCGGAGCGTGCCATGCACTCGTGGCTTGCAACGCGCGCACTCCCTCACGCGTAGCGCTCGGCAGGGCGACGCGAGCACGGTCGCCACCGCGCGAGGTCGGCCGAGGATCAGCTGCGGCGGGTGCGGGACAGGCTCATCCGCGCGGCGCCGCTGATCGCAGCGCGCAGCGCGGGGTCGTCGATGTGATCGAGCTCGTGCTTCACGCTGCGGGGGAGTTCTTCCTCCGCGAGCGGGACGAATACCGGCGGCGGCTTCACGCGCACGGGCGCGCGCTTGGGGAACGGCCCGGTGCGGGCGCGCATCGACGTGAACGTGAGATCGGGCAGCGCGAATCGCATGCGCGCGAGCAAGTCGTTCTGCATGAGGAGGATCTCTTGCGCCCACGTCGACGTGGTCGTGTGCACGTAGAGCACACCTCGCGCGAGCTTCACCGGGCTCGACGCACGCACCACGCGCGGCGGCAGCGCACGCTCCCACGCCGCGCCGAGGCGCATCACGACCGCGTCGGCGGGCGCGGTCGCCATGAAGCGCGTCACCAGGTCGGCGAGGGTCGCAGGCCCGCGACCTTTGTTGCGCTTGCGACCGGTGCGGCGCCCCGTCGGCGCGCCCGTCCTTGCCGCCGACGTGGCGCTGGATCGCTTCGGTGCTTGCTCCTGTTCTTTCGATGGGCTCACTCGCGCCGCACCTTCCGCTGCATGAGCAGCTCGAGCGCGCCTCGCGGCGTGAGCCCGCCTTCGACCACTTGCGCGATCGCGTCGGCGATCGGGGTCTCGATGCCGAGCTGCTTGGCGCGGCTCGCGACGCGGCGGGCGATCTGGACGCCCTCGACGTACGCGCCCGCTTCCCTCGCGGCGTCCTCGGGGCTGAGGCCCCGCGCCAAGCTGCGCCCGAGCATGACCTCCGGGCGCGCGTCGCCAAAGGCCGCGGCCATCATGTCGCCGACGCCCGCCATGCCGCCGAAGGTCCGATGATCGGCGCCGAGCGCGACGCCGAAGCGGCTCACCTCCGCGAGCCCGCGGGTCATCAGCACCGAGAGCGTGCCCGGCCCGAAGCCGAGCTCCTGCGCGAAGCCGAGCGAGAGCGCCAAGAGCCCCACCAGCGCCGAGCTGAGCTCGACGCCGAGCACGTCCTCGGTCTCGTAGATCCGCAGCGTCGGTCCGGCGACCACCTCGCGCACCGCGAGCGCCACCTCGGGGAACGCGGTGCCGATCACCCCGCCCCCGGGCAGCCCCTCGCGCAGCGTCGCAGCGCCGAGCGGTCCCGCGAGACATCCGACCCGGCGCGCCGCGGTTTGGGTACGAAGCACCTTCGAGACGGTATCGAGGCGGTCGCCCACCAGACCTCGACTCACGTGCACCACCAGGTGCCGCCCCTCGAGGTGCGCACCGAGCGCCTCGGCGGTCTCGACCACGTGGCTCGATGGGACCGCGACGAAGATGAGGTCGGCGCTCGCCACCTCGGCGAGATCGTGGGTGACGAGCAATCGCTCCGCGGGCGGCAGCGCCCGTCGGCTCCAGAGCTTCACGTCGTGTCCGGTGCGGAGCGCCGCGGCAGCGAGCGCTTGGCCGAAGCCACCGCCACCGACGACGCCGAGGCTGCGGGTGCGCTGGGTCTGATCGCTCACGACGCACCTCCGATGCCGAGCGCGAAGCGGCTGATCTCGCGAGCCGCGGGGAGCTGCGCGTCGCTCGCGATGCGCTCGGCATAGCCCACGAGGCGGTTCTGGTAGTAGAGGAGCATCGTCGGGTCCTCGATCGTGACGACGCCGTTCGTCTCGCTCAGGATGGTGCGCTGGTGGTAGCCCGAGAACGCCGCCATCACCCGGGTGAAGAGCTCGTCGGGCGCCGCGGTGCGCGTCATCGTCGACAGACGCACCCCGCCCGCACGCTCCAGCGCGCGCAGCCGATCGAGCGTCGCCCCGAGATCGGCGCGCAGTTCCTCGCGGGTGACCGACACGTCGCCGCGCAGGCGCAGGCGTCCGAAGAGATCGATGCCCGGGGTCTTGTCCACGAGCGTCCGGAAGAGCACGTGCGCCACGACCTGCGTGCTCATGAGCACGGTCTCGGTCTCGTATCGGTCTGCGAGCAGGTTGCCGAGCTCGCGGGTGTAGGCGGCGTCGCGTCGTGCATCGAGCGTGGTCTGGCCGTCGGTGGTCACGTAGCCCGTCGCGTCGATCGCGCGTCCGTGCGGCCCGAGCGAGCTCCCGTCGCGGCGCACCGGGTTGCCGAAGGGATCGACCGGGTGGCCGAAGCGGATGACGCAAGGCGCCTCGATCTGAGCGAGCTTGCGGAAGAACGCGACCCACCGATCGAGCTGGGAGAACTCGTCGTCCTCGATGATGTAGCGCGCCCTGCCCGCCTCCTTCAGCCAGTCCTCGACGAGCGTCTCGCCCTCGAGCACCAGCGAGTAGTTGATGGTGGTCGGCACGAAGAAGACCGGGCGCGGCGTGCCGCGCACGGCGTTGCGCGAGAACGCCTCGACCGCGCTGCCCGCCAAGCCGAGCTTGAGGCGCCGCTCGACCATGCCCGATCGCGATCGGGTGCCGCCCGGAAAGAAGAGCGAGTGGTAGCCCCGCTCGACCATCACGCAGGCGTACGTCTTGAGCACCTCCTTGTAGAGCTGCGCGCGGATCCGGCGGTCCACGCGGTACGCCCCGAGGTTGTGCATGAAGAAGCTGACGATCGGGTTCGAGAAGAGGTTCTTGCCAGCGCCGTACACCACGGGCGGCAAGCTCTCGCGCATCAGCGCGTAGCCCAGCGCGACCGAGTCGAGGTTGCTGGAATGCGTGGGCACGAACACGAGCGTGCCCTTGGTGGCGAGATCACGGAGCAGCGGCAGCTCGCCCTCGGTGCGCAACAGATCGTCGACCGCGACCGGACCGCGACCGAGGTGCGCCGCGTCTTCGAGCACCGAGCTCGGCTTGAGGATCCCGCTGAGCGCATGGGGCACGGCGCGGGTCGCGAACGAGTACACCCGAGGGTCGAAGTTGCCGGCGACGTCGCGCGCCATGCGCTCGCTGGTCTCGCGCAGCACCTCCAGCTTCTCCGCGTCGTTCATCTTGCCGACGCGCTTGACCAAGCTGCGCCACTTGCCGAGGTAGAGCTTCGCCTCGTCGTCGCGCTGGGACTCGAGGCGCCGCACCTCGTCGAGCGCGACCTCGTTGAGCGGATACTCGAGCGGCCTCGGATCGGTCTTCAGCTTCGCCTGGAGGCGCTGCACCACCTCGCGGACGATATCGTCGCGCTCGGCGTTGAACCCGAAGACCGGCGGGTCGCCGTCCTTGGCGACGTACGGCGTCAGGTGCGGCAGCCGCATGGGCTTGATGAGCATCTGCCGGAGCCGGCTCGTGACCTTGGGCACTCGTCCTCGTTTCTCTCGTGGCGTCGGGTGGCGCGCGTCGGCGTCACGGGCCGCGATGATAGCGTCACCGCGCGATGTGCGATCGTCAACGCACACTCCGGGGTAGCGAGGTCGCGGCCCTTTCGGGCATGGTGCCCGCGCCATGGCGAAGTCAGCACAAGGCCACACGCGTCGTCCTTCCACCCAGTCGACCGACGCCATCGAAGACCCTGCTCGCGGGGAGCCCGGGCGCAAAGAGCAGAGCCACCTGAGGATCGTGAAGGCCGCGTCGAGGCTCTTTCGCCGCGACGGGCAGCTCGCGACGGGGATCGACAAGGTCATGAGCGAGGCCGGGCTCACGCACGGCGGCTTCTATGCGCACTTCCGCGACAAGAGCGTGCTCTTCGCCGAGGCGCTGGACCATGCGTTCGACGAAGCGGAGGAGAACCTCCTCTTTCGCGGGCTCGATGCGCTGCGCGGCAAGGCGTACGTGCAGGCCGCGACCAAGCGCTACCTCGCGACGAGCCACCGGAACCGTCCCGCGGAGGGCTGCGCGATTCCGTCGCTCGGCGCCGAGGTGGCGCGGAGCCCTGCCAACGTGCGGCGGCGCTTCACGGGACGCGTCGAGAAGATCAGTCAGCAGATCGCAGAGCGGCTCGACGGCCCGGACGCGGAGCTTCGCGCGCTCAACCTGCTCTCGCTGTGGGTCGGCACGCTGATCGTCGGCCGCAACCTCCCGGAGAAGCGCGCCGAGCAGCTCTTCGAGTTCACGCGCGAGCGCGCAGAGAAGCTCGCGGTCCGCTGAACGACTCGAGCGCGTCGATCGGAGGGCGCGCGCACGATCGCGGCTCACGCAGCGACGGGACGATCGAGCTGCTCGCGTACGGAAGCTACGCGCCCATCGACTGGATGCGGACGCCGAGCTCTCCGTCGACGACGACGAGCTCACCGCGCGCGATCACCTTCGCGCCCGCGCGCAGCGTCACCGGCTGACCCGCGGGGATCCCGCTGACGAGCACCGCGCCCGGCACGAGGGACGAGAGCTCGCCCGCGCTCATCGCGAGGCGTCCGAGCTCCACGCTCAGCTCGACGGGGATCTCCGCCGCGGGCACCGGGTTGTCGTTCGTGCTCATGTCCTGACTCCGTCGTTCTGCGCTCGCGGGCTCGCCAGCGGGGAGGTGGGGGGACGCGACGCTCGGCGCGCGCTCGGTGCCGACGAAGGTGATCGAGGGCCCGAGCGCCACGGCGAGCGAAGGGCCCCCGTGCACGCTGACGAGGTGCGCTTCGCCGAGCCAGCATCCGAGATCGAGCGCCGATCCCGGCAGCGCGCTGGGGCGCGCGGTCCATCGCTCGGGGACCACGACGTCACCGAGCGAGAGCGCGGCCACGTCGGCGGTCGGCAGCGTGGCCTGCCCCCCGACGAGCGAGAGCTCGAGGGGGATTCGTGGATCGAGCGCGTGCGCGGCGGCTTCGCGCACACGCGACGGCGTAACCCAGAGCCGCGCCCAGCCCTGCACGCCAGCGAGCTCGACGTGCGCGGGCATCGCGAGGAGGACGCCGCGCGCCTCTTCGCCGAGCGCGTGCTCGAACGACGCGAGCGTGGTGATCACGGCGACCACCCGGAACGCGTCCGCGTGACGGAGCGCGCTCGCGCCGAGGTACGCGAGCGTGCCGCGCTCGCCATCGGTGATCGGACCGGGCGAAAGGCGCGGCTCGGGGGAGCTCGCGCCGAGCGCGCGATCGATCGAGAAGCCCGCGAGCTGCTCGTCCAGCTCGAGCACCATGCGCTGCGAGCGCGCCTGCACACCGTCGGCGATGACCACCGCCGCGATCGACGCGACCTCGCGCTGCAGCGCCGAGCCCTCGGGCCAGGTCTCGATCGGCAGCGGGCGCACCCGCGGGCGCTCTCCGAGCGGCTGCGTCAGCGCATCGAGCGCACGCTCCAGCGAGAGCCCTGGCACACCCCGAGCGAGCAACGAGGCGGCCCGAGCCTCATGCCGGCTCATGCGGGGCAGCTGATCGAAGGGAAACGGGTACGCGGGCAAGCGCAGAGGCCTATCCCGAAGCGCGCTCCGACACAAAGGGGACGGTCCTCAGTAATTGAGTTTCCCTTTTTCATTGATTTTGCACGACATTTATCGAAAAAAG
>CAYZQM010000215.1:0-6204 GCA_964480175.1 uncultured Sandaracinaceae bacterium | reverse complement strand
TCGATTGTCGGACCATCAAGCCATAGGAAACAAGGCACCGAGCCGATGTCGGACGTGGCTGAGATCGAGCCCACGCCTGCAAACATGATGTCTGCCGCCACACGACACGCAGGCAGTGCCTGCCTGTGCCAGTGTGGATGGCACAGCGGCTGCACAGCGACCATCACCCCTTCAGGAGATCCCGCATGACCCGCTTCGCACGTTTCTCTCTCACCCTCGGTCTGCTCGGCGCGTACGCCGGCTTGGGCGCTTGCGTCTCCAGCCACCCCGAGCCCAGCGTCGAGGTCGCCGCGACGATCTCGTCCGCGACGCTCGCCGACGATTGCGCCGAGCGCGCCGAAGATCCCGGGCTCATCGCTGGCGACTGCGCCGAAGGATTCGCCGACTGCGGCTTCTGCCGCCAGAGCACCGTCTACCTCCAGCTCGAGGCGGGTGAAGGCGACGGCGCCGTGCCGTTCGAGGTGATCGAGATCCGCCTCGTCGATCTCGAGAGCGGCCGGGTGGTCGACACGCTCGCCGCGCAAGATCCGGAGATCTACGGCGACGACGTGTACCTCCCTTGGGACGCGACGATCGAGGCCGGCCAGATCCTCGACATCCGGTATCCCACGTCGGCGCCGAACTGGAGCACCATCGGCGGCGGCGATCCGTGGAGCACGCACGGCATGGAGTTCCGCATCGAGATGCGCGTCCGCATCGACGGCATCGAGCGCACGCTCGAGTTCGCGCCCGCGACGCGCGAGGCCGAGATCGTCACCTGATCCGTCCGCTGCACCGCCCGTCCCGCTTCCTCCTCGCCGCGCTCCTGCTGATCTCAGCGGGGTGCGGCGAGGACCGTTCTACGACTCCGACGAGCGACGAAACCGCGAGCAGCGCAGCGCCGACCGATCCGCTCGCGGGCTTGGACGAGGGTTCCGACGCGTGGATCCTCGCGCACGCGCCGCGGTACATCGAAGGCAGCGCGAGGGATCGGCACGCCGCGCTCGAGGCATCCCTCACCAGCCACGACAACGGGTACGCGCGCACGCGACTGCTCTCGTACGCACTGCCCGATGGAGGCTGGGACGATCTGCCCGAGTGGAACCCGCTCACGGCGCCGCTCGACCGCGACCAGCTCACGCGGATCGAGCGCGGCGAAGCGGTCGCGCTGCCGAGCGACGCGGAGAGGCTGCCGACGCTGCCGAGCAGCACGTCGTCGTGGGAGACGTGGCGTGCGCTGGGTGAGCGCGTGTTCTTCGACCTGCCGCTGCGCGCGGAGCCAGCGCTCGCGCTCGCGCTCGCCGTGCCCGAGCAGCGCGAGGCGCTCGGCATCGAGGCGGACGCGGCCGGCACGCTACCGGGCGTCGTCGTCTTCCGCAGCGTCGAAGGACGCGCCGAGGTGGGGATCACTTGCGCGCTCTGCCACGCGGCGCGCGAAGGGGACGCGATCATCGCGGGCCGTGCGCGCCGGCGATTGGACTTCGGTCGCATCCGCCTGGGCGCGCTGGCGCGGCGCGGCGCCGTCGATGCGCGCACCACCGAGCGCTACACGTCGTGGGGCCCCGGACGCGCCGACGTGCTCGAGCACCTCAGCGAGGTGCCGATGGCGATCCCGGATCTGTGGGGTCTGAGGCGCCTTCGCTACTTCACCCAAGGCGGGACCCTCACCCACACCAGCCCGCTCGCGCTCGCAATCCGCCAAGAGACGCAGTTCATCCAAGCCAATCACCTGGCGACCCGTCCGCCGCGATCGTTGGTCTTCGCGTTGGTGATCTATCTCTACTCGCTCGCGCCTCCATCGCGCGCGGGTGAGCGCTCGACGCTGGCGAGCGCGGGCGCGACGGTCTTCGCGCACGAGTGCGGGCGCTGCCACGGCGACGCCGTGCACAGCGGAGAGCTCGTGCCGATCGACGAGATCGGCACCCACCCCGAGCTCGCCACCGGGCGCGCGCGTGGCACCGGACGCTACCGGCCCGCACCGCTGATCGACGTGCGCAACGCGGCGCCCTACCTCCACCACGGGGTGGTGCCGTCGCTCGAGGCGCTCCTCTCGCGCGAGCGGCTCGCGCGAGACTACGCAGGGGGCCCGAGCCCAGGCGCGATCGAGGGGCACGCGTTCGGGCTCGACCTGGCGGAGGACGATCGCGCCGCGCTGCTCGCGCACCTCGACACGCTCTGAGAGAGCGACCGAGGCGCAACAGCGCGCACGGGGGAACGACGGCCAGCCAGTCCGCGACTGCTGAGGACCGTTCCCTAGCTCCGTCAGCGCGGGCGCGGGGGGAAGCGGAGGATCGCCGCGCACGACTCGGTCGCGTCCTGCGTCGGCACGCTGTCGGGTAGCTGACAGAGCCAGCGCGCCGCCGACCAGCGCAGCGGCTCGTAGGGCGAGGCGACCATCTCGCGCAGGATCTGCTCGGCGCGGGCCCGGTCCCCTTGGTGCCACGCGGAGCGCGCGATCAGAAAGCGCAGCCACGAGGCCCACACCGGATCGAGGTCGGGGGCGCGCAGCGCCATCTCTGCAGTGTCGATCGCCTCGAGGTAGCGCTCGAGCTGATGGAGCCGCGCCGCGCGCTCGGCCTCGTCGCTGCGCGCCGTGGACACGCACATCGCCTCGGGCGGAGGCGCCTCGGCGACGGCGCGCACGTCGGCCTCGCACATCGCGAGCGGCGGAGGCGGCGGCGCTTCTCGCAGCGCGGGACCGCAGCCAGCGAAGACGAGCGCGAGGAGAGGGTGTCGCGAGAGCGAGGTCATGCGCGGCCACCGTGGCACGCAGTGTGTGCAAATGCCTTTACCTCTCGGGCCACGCTCCTCTGCGCCGGAGCACGCGCGAATGCGATGGCGGAGCGAGACCCAAACAACTGAGGTCCGTCCCCTTTTTGGCCCTCGTTCGCTGAAATCACTCGCGAAAGCGAAACTCAACTACTGAGGACCGTCCCCTTTTGATCAGCGGGAGCGGCGGCCGGTGGGGGGCGGGGTCGCGGCGGCCCCCGGGTGAAGGATGGTGAACTCGACGCGGCGGTTGAGCGCGCGGCTCGCCGGATCGTCGTTCGGCGCTTGGGGCTGGCTGGCGCCGTAGCCGTGGTACTCGAGGCGGGCGCGCGGCACGCCGCGGGCGACGAGGTACTCGACCACCGCGCGGGCGCGACGGTAGGAGAGATCGACGTTGTAGTCCGAGTTGCCGGTGTCGTCGGTGTGGCCATCGACGCGCACCCGCAAGCGCGGGTCGAGCGCGCCGATCACCTCGGCGAGCTGATCGAGGAGCGGCAGCGACACCGAGCGGAGCACGTCCGTGTCGAACTCGAAGTAGATCGTCTCGGGGATCAGGATGCGGGTGTCGGAGACGGTGATCGGCGCGGCGTTGGGACCCGGCTCGGGGCAGCCGTCCTCGTCCTCGAAGCCATCGCGATCTTCCGGATCCATCGGACAGCTGTCCGCGCCGTCCGCGATCCCGTCCTCGTCGTTGTCGGGCTCGGGACAACCATCCTCGGAGGCGAACTCGTCGTCGTCCTCGGACTCGTTGGGGCAGAGATCCGTCTCGTCCGGCACGCCGTCGGCGTCGTTGTCTGCGTCCGGGCATCCGTCGTCGTCCGCGAAGCCGTCGAAGTCCTCGGCGTCGTTGGGGCACGCGTCGACCTCGTCCTCGAGCGTGTCGCCGTCGTTGTCGATGTCGCGGCAGAAGTCGCCGTCCTCGTAGCCGTCGTTGTCCTCGGGTCCCCACGGACAAGGCTCGCGCTCCGTCGCGTAGCGCAGGGTCGCCAGCACCCGAGGCAGCGGCGCGCCGTACCCCGCGACGACGCCGAACCCACCGGCCGCCTCGATGGTCAGACCCTCGCCGGGTCGAACGCGCAGGCCGATGTCGGTCTCCATCGGCGTCTCGCCGCTGCCGAGCGCGCTGCCCCCGAACGGGGTCCGGCCGCCGATGCCGATGCGGCTCTGCAGCTCGGCGATGATCGCGAGCTCCTCGATCAGATCGACCGACGCGCCCACGCTCGCGTGGATCTCGTCGTCCTGCTCGAAGTCGCCGATCGCCCGGCGCTGCCTCAATCGGTAGCCGAGCTCGCCCGCGATGCGCAGCGGCCCGACGTCCCCGGACGCGACGAACGAGGGATAGAGCGTCCAGTAGTCCGAGCCGTGGAAGTTCTCGCCGAGGCTCGTCGGCAGGCTCACCGCCAGGCGCGCGGAGAGCGCGAAGTCGCCGCGCAGGATCGGCATCTTGGCCGAGAGCCGAACGTCGCCGAGGCCCACCGACACATCGCCGAACGCGAGCGTGGGCGAGAGCAAGTCCATCGTGGTCGTCGGTCGGTTGAGGACCACGGGCAGCGCGACGCCGAGCTCGACCCACTCGAAGAGACCCATCCCGATCAACAGGTCGCCCTGCCCCATCCACTCGACGACGGGCTCGCGCGCTCCACCTCGGTAGCGGACGAAGGGCTCGTTGGCCCAGTTCAGGGCCAAGCCGAACACGAACGTGAGGTGACGCGGCACCTCGGGTCGATCGATGGTGAACGTCGATCCGACGTTCACCGGCGGCGCGTAGAGCTGGACGTCGAGCGAGCGCAGCTCCTCCTGGGCCTCGGCTCCCGAGGGAGCGAGTGAGAGGAGGAAGCCGAACAGCAGGCACCAAGCGAAGGAGGACCGGAGGGTCACGTTTGGCGATGCTACTCCCGAGGGGCGGCGCGCGGAAAGAGCGGTGCGCACCCCCTTCGCCCGGACGCATTCGTTGACAGTTCCGCCTCTGCGCTGGTAGTTAGCCCAGTTCGGAGGCACACGATGGCGCTCATCGAAACCGAGGAAGCTGCGCGACGACTGGCCCGCGCCATCGCGAGCGATCTCTCGCTCTACAACGAGGAGAAGATCGTCAAGGGCATCCAAGACGACAACCTCTTCGACGCGATCGCGGACGAGATCGAGGAGGGCCGCGCGCTCTTCAAGAGCCGGGTGGCCCCCGATCTGTACGCCAAGGGCTTCTACGACCGGGCGATCATCGACATCCTGGTCCGCACCAAGGGTCACGTCGCCTCCAAGATGTGGTGAGCACGCCCGCGCGTCGGACAGTGGGCGCTGAGCGCTTCGTCGGGTGAGCACATGCGGGCGCCGCATCGACTGATCGTGCCGGACTCGCTCGAGGGAGAGCGCGCCGACGTCGCCCTGCCGAAGCTCTGGGAGGCCGCCGAGGGCGAGACGCTCTCGCGCAGCAACGCGCGCCGCTGGCTCGACGAGCAGCGGGTGCGGATCGGCGAGCGCGTGGTGCGCGCGGCCGAGCGCCTCAAGACGGGCGCGGAGCTCTCGGTCTCTCCTCCTCCGCCGCTGCCTTCGAGCGCGCAGCCGGAGCCGATGGATCTGGTGGTGCTCTTCGAGGACGAGTCGCTGCTCGTGCTCGACAAGCCGGCGGGGCTGGTGGTGCACCCCGCGCCCGGGAGCCCGAGCGGCACGCTGGTGAACGGGCTCTTGCACCGCTTCGGCACCGCGTTCGCCGAGCTCGCGAAGCTGCCGCCGCCGATCGACGAGGACGACGAGGAGCGCAAGCACCACGCGATGCTCCGGCCGGGGATCGTGCACCGGCTCGATCGCGGCACGAGCGGCGTGATGGTCGTCGCCAAGAGCGTGCGCGCGCGCGATCACCTGACGAAGCTCTTCGCGGCGCACGACATCGAGCGCAGCTACCTGGCGATCGTCGCCGGGGTACTGCCCAGCGCGACGACGTACGAGACGCTGCACGGTCGGCATCCGCACGATCGCAAGCGCTTCACCACCAAGGTCAAGTCGGGCAAGCGCGCGAGCACCCACGTCGCGCCGCTCGAACCGCTTCGCGGCGCGACGCTGGTGCGCTGCACGCTCGCCACCGGTCGCACCCACCAGATCCGAGTGCACCTCACCGAGGCAGGGCACCCGCTCTTGGGCGATCCGGTCTACGGCAGCGCGCCGCAGAGCGAGCCCGCGCGCTCGGCCGCCGCCGCGCTCGGTCGCCCCGCGCTGCACGCGCAGGTGCTGGGCTTCACCCACCCGATCGACGGCCGAGCACTGCGCTTCACCACCGAGCCCCCCGACGACTTCCAGCACGCCCTCACCGCGCTTCGCGACAGCTGAAATCGTCGCTGCGCTCCTCAGGGGGAACCCCGCCGAAGATCAGCCCACAAGTCGTCGTGCACGAACGTGGTCGTGAACGTGATCGTCTGTTGATTAGTCACATCTGGCGCTGCTTCCCAAGGGGATCGAGCTGTGATC
>CAYZQM010000214.1:11539-12004 GCA_964480175.1 uncultured Sandaracinaceae bacterium | reverse complement strand
TCTTGGCGGCGAGCGCATCGCCCTCGAGCTTGGCTTCGACCTCGAGGCGAGCACCGAGATCCTGAAGGCGGCCAGGGACGAACGAAGCGAGCTTGTCGGCGACGAGAATGCGCATGCGAGACCTCCGAGGGCCGCGAGTGTGCCCTCGCGGGCGCCCGCTTGGCATGCCTCCGCTCACACCGCGCAACGCTGACCCCGCACCGGAGCGGATCAGCGGAGCAACGCGGCGAGCGCCTCACCCGACTTCTCGATCCCGTCGTCGTCTTCGTCGCGCACCTCATCCACGCGCAACGCGCCGCTGCCGCAGCGGATCCTGACGACCCCCCGCTCGATCCACGCCTCCCCCACCTCGAGCCCCCCCGGCGGCGTCGCGTCGTCGACGGCGACGTCGAGGAAGGTCACCAGCGACGCGCCGAGCTCCGCGCGCGCGACTGGCTCGGGGAGCGCGGCGCGGACCCACCGCTC
>CAYZQM010000214.1:0-11529 GCA_964480175.1 uncultured Sandaracinaceae bacterium | reverse complement strand
GGAAGTCGACATCGCTCACCGCGAGTCCGAAGCATTCGCCCTGACGAAGGCCGAGGCCCGCGGCCAGGTCGACGAGGATCCGGAACCGCTCGGGGAGCGCGGCGCGGACCCACCGCTCGAGCTCTACCGCCGGCCGCGAGAAGTCGAGCGCGAGATCCTCCTCCTCGGCTTGCGGCGCCTCGGTGGCGAGCGCGTCGTCCTGCGCCGCGCCCTCCATCCGATCGCCCGCGGCGAAGCGTCGCGCACACTCGGCCAAGAGCGATAGCGAGGGTCGATCGAGCTTGCGAGCGAGCGACCAGCCGGTCTCGTCGTGCTCGATCGCGACGGACCGCTGCGCGACGATGCGACCGGTGTCGTACTCGGCGTCCAAGCGATGCAGCGTCACACCCGTCTCCGCGTCGCCCGAGCGGATCGCCCAGAAATACGGATCGGGACCGCGCCAGCGAGGCAAGAGCGAGGGGTGCACCCCGAACGCGGGGGCGAGCGCGAGCACGGATGCTGGGATCTTCTTGGGCCAGAACCACGACAGCAGGAGTTCGCAGCGCGCGCTCGCGAGGAGCTCGACGATCGCCGCGTCCTCGAGCGTCGGGGTCCCGAGGAGGAGCGCGCGCGGGAGCCTGCGGCGCACCCGCCGGAGACCGTTCGCGTCCAGGTGGCCGACGCACACGACGCTCGGCGGAAAGCCAGCGGCCCGGAGCACCTCCGCGCCGAGGGGGAGACCCAGGTACAGGATCCGCATGGTCGGTGCTATAGCTCGCCGCTTCGCGCGCCGGTCCCCGGCCGCAGACCTCCCCGCCATGTCCCACCAACCGGCACGCACCATCCGCGTCGTCGCGGCCGTCGTCGAAGAGAACGGTCGCTACCTCATCACGCAGCGGAGGCCCAACGCCGTGCTCCCGCTCCTCTGGGAGTTCCCCGGCGGCAAGGTCGAGACGAGCGAGAGCGACGAGGGCGCGCTCGCTCGGGAGATGCGCGAGCGGCTCGGCGCCGAGGTCAGCGTCGGTCAGCTGATCTCGTACGTGAGCCACCCGTACGAGCACTACACGGTCGATCTCCACCTCTACGAGTGCCGGCTGCTCGGCGCGGGCGCGCCCGCGCTCGAGTGCCATGCGGTGCACGCGTTCGAGTGGGTGCGCTCGCAGGACTTCGAGCGCTACCCCTTCACCCCGGCCGACGAGGCCTCGATGTCCAAGCTCCTGGGAGTCGAATGATGCGTTCTCGGATCCTCTGCCTACTGGCCCTCTCGGGCATCCTCCTCAGCGCGTGCGGCACCAGCGAGAGCCCCACCCTCACGCCGAGCGCCAGCCCGGAGGCGACGACCGCGGAGGCCCCGCACGAGGAGCCCGCGCTCGAGGCGGCGACGGGCCCCGCGCCCACCGAGGTCCTCGCGGACGGCGCGCGCCTCTATGGCGCCGCGCTCTCGGACACCCCGACGATCGCGCTGGCCGAGATCAGCGCGTCGCCCGAGACCTACGACGGCCAGGTGGTGCACACCGAGGGCACGATCGCGCGGGTGTGTCAGGCGATGGGCTGCTGGATGGAGCTGCAAGCGGACGGCGTCGAGCCGGTGCGGGTGCCGATGGCCGGACACGCGTTCTTCCTTCCGCGCGACGCCGCGGGTCGCCCCGCCGAGATCGAGGGTCGCGTGGCGCTGCGCACCCTGAGCCCCGAGGCGCGCGCCCACCTCGAGGGTGAGGGCGCCGTGGCGACCGCGAGCACGCTCTCGATCGACGCCACCGGCGTCGTGGTGCGTTGAGCGAAGCCTGCCCCACCTGCGGGACTGCGCTGCCCGCGGGCGCGCAGCGCTGCCCCGGCTGCGGGCGGGTGTTCGGCGAGGACAACCGCTGCCCCCACTGCCACGCCATCGCCGCGGTGCGCGCGGTGGGCGACGGCTACGTGTGCAGCGCGTGCAGCAAGCCGCGCGAGCGCAAGCCGCTCACGACGGTGCTCGGCGAGGGTCGATCCCGGGGCTCGATCGTGCCGGCGTCGAGCTCGGTGCGCGGTCGCGGCCTGCGGAGCGTGGGCGTGCTGACGATCGGCGCGGGCGTGCTCGGCGCCGCGTTGGCGACGGCGTTCTTGGGTCTCGGCGCGCTGGGCATCGGCCTCGCCGCAGCCTCCGCGATCGCGGGCGCGCTCGCCGGCGTCTCCCTCTTGCGCCGCGCGTCGAGCGCGGACGATCGCGCGCGCGCGTTCGCGGCCGAGAACGCCGAGGCGAGGGTCCGAGGCGCCGCGCAGAAGCTCGGCGGCGACGTGACCGCGAAGATGGTCGCGGACGTGCTCGGCGTGCCCGTCGCGGAAGCCGACGCCGTGCTCACGCGGATCACCGACGGCACCGACGTGACCGTCGAGGTCGACACCGACGACGGCAGCCTGCACTACGTCTTTCAGTCGATCGTCGCGGCGCGCCAGAAGGTCCGCGTCGCCGAAGACGTCGGACGCGGCACCGATCCGGAAGTGGGCGCAGACGAAGAGCGGGCACTCGAAGAGCTCGAGCAGCGCAAGAGCCGCATCTAACCCCACGGCTCAACTGTGTTGAGCCGTTGGTGTTCCTCTTTTTCCGGGGTCGGGAACCCCGCCGTTCGCTCGGTCGGATCGACCGAGCTGAGCTCTGGGGTTAGCTCACCAGGCCGGAGACCTCAGTCGCAGAGGCAGGTGGGACCGCTCGCGAGCAGGCCGACCTCGCAGCTCGCGCCGCACGCTTCGGTGAGCGCGTAGTCGAAGATCATGTCGGCGTCGCAGTCGGCGTTTGGCGCGGCCGGCATCAGCGCGCGCATCGCCTCGCCGCAGGTCTCCATGCCGGTCCAGCGCTCGCGGTAGGCCACCGAGACCGACTCGCCCGTGGTCTCGAGCACGGTGAACGTGCGCTCGAGGCTCGCGCCGGTGCAGCCGCGCAGGTTCACGCTGGAGACGTCGTGGTAGCCCGCGGGGCGCGAGAGCGACACGTGCAGCATCGAGCCGCGCGTCGGATCGGGCACGGCCACGCCGAGCACGTCGCCCGCCGTGACGACGTACGCGCTGCCCATCGCGCCGGTCGCGCGGGCTGGGCTGCAGCGGTCCACCTCGCCGCGCGCCGAGAGATCGTAGATGCCCGCCGCGGGATCGCCAGCGACGTGAGCGCTGGAGCAACCAGCCGACAAACCGAGGACGCTCGCGCCGAGCGCGATGAAGAAGTCGTTGCGCATGTTCAATCTCCGGTCCCTCCGAAGACGCGGATACACAGGCCGGGCGCTCCGCGTCAAAAAAGTGATCGCGTGCGCTTTCGCTCGGACGGGTGACGCGACATCCGCCGCAGCCCCGAGCGCGCGTGACTTTTGTCATCGGTGATCCCCCGGTGCCCGATGAGGTCTGCAACACTCCGCGCCTCTAGGAGGTCACCGTTGAAGCTCGCGAGCCTGCGTGATGGTCGAGATGGAAGGCTGATCGTCGTGTCGCGCGACGGCTCACGGTACATCGACGCCGCGGGCGTCGCGCCCAACCTGAAGACCGCGCTGGAGAACTGGACGAGCGCCGAGCCCAAGCTGCGCGAGATCAGCAAGCTGCTCGAGAACGGCGAGCTCACCGCGTTCATGCTCGACCCGCGCCTCTTGGATGCGCCCCTGCCCCGCGCGGCGGAGTGGGTGGACGGCTCCGCGTACCTCAACCACGTGCTCTTGGTGCGCAAAGCGCGCGGCGCCGAGCCGCCCAAGACGCTCTTCACCGATCCCTTGGTCTATCAGGGCGGATCGAGCGTGCTGCTCGGCCCCTTCGACGACATCCAGGTCGCCGATCTCGCGTGGGGCGCCGACTTCGAGTCGGAGGTCTGTGTCGTGCTCGACGACGTCGTCGAGGGCACCAAGGCGAGCGACGCTGGGGCGCACGTGAAGCTCTTGATGCTCGCGAACGACGTCACGCTGCGGAACTTGATCCCCGACGAGCTCGCCAAAGGCTTCGGCTTCTTCCAGGGCAAGCCCGCGACCGCGTTCGCGCCCTTCGCCGTCACCCCCGACGAGCTGGGCGACGCGTGGAAGGACGGACGGGTGCATCTGCCGCTCGTGACCCGCCTCAACGGCGAGCTGGCGGGCGATCCCAACGCAGGCCCCGAGATGCACTTCTCGTTCTTCGATCTGGTGCAGCACATCGCCAAGACCCGCTCGTTCTCCGCGGGCACCATCCTCGGCAGCGGCACGGTCTCGAACGAGGACGCCGCGCGCGGGGTCTCGTGTCTGGCCGAGCGACGCACCCGCGAGACCCTCGACAGCGGCGCGCCCAAGACCCCGTTCATGAAGTACGACGACGTCGTCGAGATCGAGATGATCGACGCCCACGGTCACAACCTCTTCGGCACCCTGCGCCAGAAGGTCGTCCCCTTCTCCGCCGCCACGCCCCGCTTCCCCAAGGCCGTTCAGCGATGACGTACCGCCTCTACAACTACTTCCGCAGCTCCGCGAGCTACCGGGTGCGCATGGCCTTGAACTACAAGGCCGTCCCCTACGAGTACGTCGCGGTGCACCTCGTGAAGGGCGAGCAGCTCCAGCCCGACTACCAGAGCCGCAACCCGATGGCGCAGCTCCCCACGCTCGAGCTCCCGATCGAAGGCACCACGCGCCTGGTGTCGCAGTCGATGGCGATCCTGGAGCTGCTCGAGACGCTGCACCCCGAGCCCGCGCTCTTGCCTCGCGACGCGTTCTTGCGCGCCCGGGTGCGCGAGCTCTCCGAGCTGGTGAACGCAGGCATCCAGCCGCACCAGAACCTGACGACCATGAAGCGCCTCGACGCGATCCAGGCGGGCTTGGGCCTCGAGAACGCGCGCTTTCACAACGAGTCGGGGCTCGCTGCGTACGAGGCGCGGGTGAAAGACACGGCGGGTCGCTTCTCCGTCGGCGACATGCCGACCTTCGCGGATCTCTGCTTGGTCCCGCAGGTCTTCTCCGCGCGCCGCTTCGACATCGACGTCGAGAAGCGCTTCCCGCTCCTCGCTGCCATCGACCGGGCGTGCGCCGAGGTCCCCGCGTTCGCCGCGGCGCATCCCAGCAAGCAGCCCGACGCTGTCTGATCCACTGGCCGACCCTCACGTTCTCTGGAGTTCCCCGTCATGTCGAAGATCGAGTCCCTCGGAATCACCCGCCTCGAGGCGATGCACTACTACGTGCATGATCTGTCCCGAAGCCGCCGCTTCTACATCGAGATGGTCGACCTCGCGGAGGTCGGGGCCTCCACGCCCACCTTCGACGCGAGCGGCAAGCAGCACTCGGCGGTCTTCGAGGCGAACGACGTCCGCATCGTCGTGAGCGAGCCCAAGGGGGACGGCGGCCGCGCGCAGCGGTGGCTCAAGCGCCACCCGGACGGCGTCGGCTCGCTGGTGTTCGAGGTCGAGGACATCGACCGTACGTTCGCGCTGCTCGATGGCCGCGGAGGCACGCCGATCTCCGAGGTGCAGACCCTGAAGGACGACCACGGCACCTTCCGCACGTTCTCGATCACCACGCCGTTCGGTGGCGCGACGTTCCGCTTCGTCGAGCGCAAGGCGTACCGAGGGCTCTATCCAGGGGTCGAGCGCCTCGCGCAGCCGACCGGTGGCAAGAACGGCTTCGGCTTCGAGCGCATCGACCACGTCACCACCAACTTCGAGACGATGGCGCCCGCCCTGCTCTGGATGGAGCACGTGATGGGCTTCGAGCGCTTCTGGGGCATCGAGTTCCACACCGACGACGTGCACAAGGAGCACAAGGTCGCGGCGAGCCACGGCTCGGGCCTGCGCTCGGCCGTCATGTGGGATCCCCACTCGGGGGTGAAGTTCGCCAACAACGAGCCGCTGCGTCCGTTCTTCAAGAGCTCGCAGATCAACATCTTCTACGAGGACCAAGGCGGCGACGGCATCCAGCACGCGGCGCTCACGGTCCCCGACATCCTCACCAGCGTGGAGAAGATGCGCGCGCGCGGCGTCGACTTCATGCCGACCCCGCCGAGCTACTACCAGATGCTCCCGTCGCGCCTCGAGCAGATCGGGGTGAAGAAGATCGACGAGGACATCGCGACGCTCGAGAAGCTCCAGATCCTCGTCGATGGCGGCGAGGAGCACAGCTACATGCTGCAGATCTTCCTCAAGGACTCGGCGGGCCTCTACAAGGACCAGAAGGCCGGGCCCTTCTTCTACGAGATCATCCAGCGCAAGGGCGACAAGGGCTTCGGGGGAGGCAACTTCCGCGCGCTCTTCGAGAGCATCGAGCGCGAGCAGAAGCAGGAACGTCGCGCGTGATCGAGCGTCTCGCCTTCGGCGATCTCCCCCGCAAGCACCACGTCCAGCTCCGCTCGCCCGAGGGCGCGCTGCGCTTCGAGGAGTGCATCACCCAGGACGGCTTCGAGGGCCCGTACACGATCGCGTACCACGAGCGTCGCCCGCACGAGCACGCGCCCTCCCCGCTCGACGCCGAGCGCGTCGGTCGAGGCTGGTCGCTGCCCGTCGCGGCGCCCGTCGCGCTCGCCAAGCGGCACTACGTCACGCCGCAGCTCAGCAAGGGCGGCGCACCGATCGACTGCCGCCAGCCGCTGCTCTTCAACGCGGACGTCACGCTGGGCGTGGCGTTTCCGGATCGCGAGGACCCGGTCTACTTCGTCGATGGCGACGCCGACACCCTGCTCTTCATCCACGAGGGCAGCGGTCTTCTGCGCACGATGCTCGGCGACGTCGCGTTCACCCAGCACGACTACGTCTACGTGCCCCGCGGTCTCTTGCACCGCTTCATCCCCGACACCGGCGTCTCGCAGCACTGGCTGACGATGGAGCTCGCCGGGGGGATGCACGTGCCCAAGCAGTGGCGCAACCCCGTGGGCCAGCTCCGCATGGACGCGCCCTACTGCCACCGCGACTTCAAGAAGCCCGTGTTCGCGGGCGCGATCGACGAGAGCCTGCGCGAGATCGTGATCAAGCGCGGCGCCGCGTTCCACGGCTTCCGCGTGCCGCACAGCCCGCTGGACGTGGTGGGCTGGGACGGCACCGTCTATCCGTGGGCGTTCGCCATCTCCGACTTCCAGCCGCGCACCTCGTCGGTGCACCTTCCGCCGACGTGGCACGGCACGTTCGCCTCGCGGGGCAGCCTCATCTGCTCGTTCGTCCCTCGCCTGACCGACACCGCGCCCGACGCGATCCCCTGCCCCTACCCGCACTCGAGCGTGGATGTCGACGAGTTCCTCTTCTACGTGAAGGGCAACTTCACCTCGCGAAAGGGCGTGGGCCCTGGCTCGGTGAGCTTCCATCCCGCCGGTCTTCCGCACGGCCCGCACCCGGGCAGCTACGAGGCGAGCATCGGGACGAAGGACACCAGCGAGCTCGCCGTCATGCTCGACTGCGCCCTGCCGCTCGTGCCCACGACCATCGCGCAGGGGATCGAAGATCCCGGCTACATGGCGAGCTTCCGCAGCGCGTGAGGCGCGTCCGACGCGCGCTCGAGCGGCTCGACGCCCTCATCGTCGCGCGCCCACGCTGGCGCTTTCAGTGGGGTCGCTCGAACGATCCGGAGCGCGACCAGCTCCCGATCACCCGCGCGATCCTCGAGCACCTGGACGCGCGGGCCGGCCATCGCATCGCGGACGTCGGCGCGGGCGCGGGCTACTTCACGTTCCAGCTCGCGGAGCAGGTCGGCGCGCAGGGCCACGTCCGCGCGATCGATCGCTCGCTCGAGGCCTGCGTGCACCTCGTCGCCGAGCGAAACCGCCGCGACACGACCTCGGTGTCCGTGCGCTGGGCGCCCGCTCGCATCCGGCTCGGGCGAGCGCAGTGGGACCGGGTGCTGATGGTCAACGTGTTCGTGTTCGCCGCGGGACGCGCGTCGGCGACGCGGCGGCTGCTCGCTCGCATCGCTCGATCGCTGCGGCCCGGAGGGGTGCTCCTCTTCGCCGTCGATACGGTGCACACGCCCGAGTGGACGCCGCCGTACGGCAAGCCACGGTCTCGCGCAGACGCCAGCGTCGAAGAGCTCGCCCAGGCAGCAGAGGCGTACTTCGAGATCGACGCGCAGCGCGAGCTGGTCTGCGGTCCGCCCGAGCCCGGCAAGCTCCCCGGCTTTCTGCTCCGCCTGCGCAAGCGGTGAATGCGGCGACCTTCGCCGCGCGTCTTGGGCCCGTGCCCCGGCCGCACAATTTGACGCAAGCGCGTGTTTTCCCCATCTTCAACGGAATGCGCGCGCGCGCCACTGCCCTGACGGTCGTGGCCGGCTTGGCCGGCGTGCTCATCTACGCGCAGGGGCCCTCGATCGAGCCGGCGGCCGCGCAGCTGGACGAGCGAGAGGAGCGCCGCGAGCCCGTCGCCTACCACGCCGAGTCCGGTGCCGAGCGCGCCGCCCCTGCGGGACCGTCCCGACCGACCGAGCCCGAGGTGCCCGCGGGCATCCCGGTCGACAGCGCGGGGCGTCCGATCTTGGGGATCGAGATCCCCGTCGAAGATCCCAACGGCACGGCCCTGCGTGCGTTCCACGCCGCGCTGGCGCGGGCGGCTGCGGGCGAGGGACAAGCGCGCGTCCTGGTGTACGGCGCATCGCACGTCGCGTCCGACACCTGGACCGGGATCGTTCGGCGCGCGCTCCAGACGAGCTTCGGGGACGCGGGCCACGGCTTCATCCTCCCCGTCGAGCCGTGGCGCCGCTACCACCACATGGACATCACGGTCACGTCGAACAGCCGCCGCTGGGAGACGCTGCGAGCGCACTACGGCGACCGTGAGGCGGGCGCGTATGGGCTCGCGGGGATCGCGGTGCGCACCGAGCGCGCCGGCGCGTACGGCCGCATCGACACGGGCAGCCACTCGGCGAGCCGCTTCGAGCTCTTCTACCGGCGCGAGCCCGGCGGGGGCACGGTCGATCTGATCCTCGACGGCGAGCGCGTGCAGCGGGTGCGCACGGACGGTGAGGCCGGCAGCGCGTACACCCTCGTGACCACGGACGACGCGCCGCACGTCTTCGAGATCCGCGCCCGCGGCGACGGACCGGTCACCGTCTACGGCGTCGCCGTCGAGCGCGAGACGCCCGGGGTGATCATCGACACCCTCGGGATCAACGGCTACCGCGCCGCGGGTCACTTGCTCTGGGACGAGGCGCTGCACACCGAGCACCTGCGCCGCCGCGCGCCGGATCTGGTCGCCCTCGCGTACGGCACGAACGAGAGCGGCGACGACGATCAGCCGATCGAGACCTACGAGCGCGACCTGCGCGAAGTGATGGCGCGGGTGCAAGGCGCGGTGCCGACGGCGTCGTGCTTGCTGATCGGGCCCTCCGACCGGCCCATCGTGAACCGCGACGGAACGATCGAGCCGCGTCCCCGCACCGACATGGTGATCGAGGTCCAGCGCCGCGTGGCCGCCGAGCTCGGCTGCGGCTTCATCGACATGGTCCGCTACGGCGGCGGCTCGATGCACATGATCGACTGGGCCGCGAGCGATCCGGCGTGGGCACAGCCCGATCGGGTCCACTACACGCTCCGCGGGTACACCCGCTTCGGCGACGTCATGAGCCGCGCGCTCCTCGAGACGTACGAGGGCCCGATCCTCGCCGTGCCGCCGCGCTCGATGCCGATCGCGGAGTACGTCGACCCCTCCGTGCTCGTCGCTACCCCGTGATCGTCCCGTCGCCCGCGAGCCCGAACGGGACGCGCTGATCGAGCGCTCGCTGCGCCCGCTCGCGCGCCTGATCCATCGCGAGCACCCCCGCCTCGAGCCGATGCGGACCGCTGCGCGGTAGGCCTTCGAGCACGAGCGACACCAGATCCGCGCGTCGGGGCGGCGAGAGCTGCGGATCGCCCGAGCGTCGCCAGGGTGAGCGCGAGGCGAGGTGATGGTGCAGCACGCGGGTGCCTGGGCTCACGCCCGCGATGCCGGCGCGGTCACGCACGCCGCCGTCGCTCAAGAGGCGCCCGTCGTGGCGCACCGGCTGGAACAGGAAGGGCACCGAGCACGACGCGACGATCGCCGGCACGAGCGGCCCGCTCACGATCACGTGGGTGCGCCGCGCGCGCACGTCGAACGTGGAGATCGCGAGCGGCATCGACAGCGACGCGAACGTCGGGCTGCCGATCAGCTCGCCCATCACCTTGCTGAAGCGCCCGACCCGGATGAAGCCGAGCTCCATGATCCCGAGCGCGGGCGCGGGGTCCCAGAACTCCTCGGTGCGAAGCTTCCTCAGACGTTCCGCCAGCTCGTCGGGCGTCAGCCCCGCCGCGTGCGAGCCCGCGACCAGCGCGCCCGCGCTCGAGCCCGCCGCGGCGACCGGACGCAGCCCGGCGTGGTGCAGCGCCGACAGCACGCCCGTGTGCGCGAAGAAGCCGAAGAAGCCCGACGAGAGACCGAGCGTGAACGGTCGATGCGCGAGCCAGTCGCCGAGGGTCTCCATGGCGATCGCCGCTCAGCGGCGGCGTCGCCACAGGGCGAGCAGCGTGAGGGCGAGGACGGCGAAGCCCGCGTTCGAGCGACCGCTGGCCCGGCAGCCACAGCCCGCGCTCGTGGGCGGCCCACGACCCGCATCGGATCCGCCTCCGGTGCCACCATCCATCTCGCCGCCGCCCACGTCCGCGATCGCGCTGCCCGCGTCGCTTCCACCCGCGTCGACCTCGACGACGGGATCGTCGACGCACGTGCCGACCTCGCAGTGCTGACCGCTCGGGCAGAGCGCGCCGACGCACGCGTCCACGCACGCGCCCTCGACGCAGATCGTTCCCGGCATCGCGCTGCAGTCGACGTCGACACACGCCGCCTCGACGCACGTGCCTGCCCCACCGCACGCGAGGCCTGCGCTGCAGGGGAGACAGTCGCAGCGAGGCACGCAGACGCCGCCGTCGCACACCCGATCGTCCTCGCACGTGATCCCGTCACACGGATCGACGCAGCGGCCGACCCGGCAGACCTGATCGCCGGGGCAGAAGATCGAGTCGCACGGGCCGACGCACTCCCCGCCGCGGCACGCCTCGCCCGCCTCGCACGACACGCTGCCGCAGCCCTCCTCCACGCAGTAGCCGTCGTCGTTGCACTCGAGGCCGACGCGGCAGCCGAACTCTTCTTTGCAGCGGCGCACGCACGCGCCGCCATCGCAGACCTCGTCGGCAGCGCAGAGCTCGCCGTCGTCGGGCACTCCGTCGCAGTCGTCGTCGAGGCCGTTGCACGCCTCGGTGCCCGCGACGTTGTTCGGACGACACGTGAGCCCGCCGGCCTCGCACTCCGTCAGGCCCGCGCTGCAGATCCCGGGCAGGCCCGTGTCGCACGCGACGCCGCCGCCTGCGCACGCGAGGCCCTCGAAGAAGTAGACGTAGTCGTTGTAGTCGCCGTCGTTGTTGAACGAGCTGCCCGACACGCTGCCGTCCTCGAACGCCACGTAGAACGCGTTCGGCGTGACCGTGGATGGATAGATGACCGCCATGATCCATGGCCCGGGCGTGCTGCACGCCGTGCAGATCGGGTTCCACTGCGGCTCGGTGTAGTGGGTCTGATCACCGACGAGCGCGAAGCCGATGAGCCCGCCCGCGTAGTCGGCGGAGCCGCGGATGTCCGCCGCCGTGATCACGGTGCCGACG
>CAYZQM010000213.1:4082-12162 GCA_964480175.1 uncultured Sandaracinaceae bacterium | reverse complement strand
ATGAAAGCGGATCGCGTAGGGCCACGGAGGCGAGCGCGATCGGCGAGGTGGAGGCCGGGGACGTAGACAGGCGACGAGGAGACGGAAGTCGCGCGCGTGGCGCTGCGGAGGTGGGGCGGGTTCGGGGGCTTGCTTCCGGACGCCTAGACCGGTGACTTGCGGCGAGAAGTCGCTTCCGGGGGTCTGCGGGCGGGGGTTGGTGGGAAAAGACGCAGCCGAGCGGTACGGGAGGGCTTCTGGCTGGAAGGGGTGGGGGCTGGCGCTGCCGCTGGAGCTGGTTCTGGCGCTGGTTCTGGTTCTGCCGCTGCCGCTGCCGCTGGGTCTGGTTCTGGTTCTGTCGCTGGTTCTGGTTCTGCGCGCGGCGCCACGAGGGCGGCCACGAGGGCCGCCCCTACGTCGCGGCTCTGCAGGTCCCGCTGCTCCTGGCTCTGCCTCTGGTTTCGGATCCGCCTCGGCTTCAGCTGCAGAGACAGAGACAGCCGCAGCTGCAGAGACAGAGACAGCCGCAGCTGCAGCGACAGAGACAGCCGCAGCTGCAGCTGCAGCGACAGACACAGCTGCAGCGACAGAGACAGCCGCGGCTGCGGAGACGGGGCCAGCATCAGCTTCGGCGGCAGCTGCGGCATCAGCTTCGGTTCGGGCTTGGCTTCTCTCGCTTCTCTTTCGCAGGGGGAGCCCGGGCGCGGGCTCGGGCGCGGGCTCGGGCGCGGGATGGAGACCGGGGCTGGATCGGGGGGCGCCTAGGCGCTCCGGTGTTGACCCGATGGCCCCCTGCCCGATATGGGGAAGCTCCGATGGCGCTCGAGCTCGGCGACCGACTGGTGGACGTGGGCCTGCTCACCCGGGGGCAGCTCGCGCAGCACGGCGCGGTGCCTCATGGGGCGGCGCTCGTGCGTCGGCTGCTCGCGGCGGGGCTCATCGAGGAGGCGCTCGTCGGCTTCTTCCTGAGCGAGGGGTTCGGGCCGCTCGCGCCCGTCGATCAGCTGCGCGCCGCCGACGCGGACCTGGTGTCGCGGGTGCCGGCGGAGATGCTGTGGGACTTCATGGTGCTGCCGCTGCTCGAGACCCGATCGGGGGTGCTCGTCGCGATGGCGGTGCCCAGCGATCGGCATCTCGTGCGCGAGACCGCGCGCCTCATCGGCGGCACCGTGCTGCCTACGGTCGCTCGCTTCGGAGAGCTCGAGCGCGAGCTCTCGCAGCGCCACCCGCGCACGGCCGCGATCAAGGCCGCGACCGTCGAGCGACACGACTCCGAGCCGCCGGTGCTTCACCTGACGCGGCGCCGCAGCAAGCCCGCGTCCGCGGAGAGCGCCGTCGTCGCGCCCAGCGTCGCGGTGAGCGCGCCTGCCGTGAAGGCGTCGTTCGAGCCGATCGCCGACGACGAAGTGCCGCTGCCTCTGGTCCGGCACAAACCGGTGATGTCGAAGCCGCCTCCCGCGCCCACGCCGTCGGCGGCGCCGCCACCCGCGGCGTCTACGCCGCCCGCGAGCAACACGCCGGTGGACAACAAGGTCGGCAAGATCGCCGCCGGCGCGTTCGGCGCGCCCGTGAGCCGCAGCGCGAGCGCCGCTGCGTTCCGCGAAGGCAAAGCGGGGAAGTCGACGACGTCCGAGTATCCGTCGGGCGCGGGCGAGCCGCGGGAGAAGTACGTCGGTCGCGCGGATGCGGCCGAGGCGGCGCGCGCCAAGGCGGAGCTCGAGGGCGCGGCGACGGTCGATGCCTCGATCGAAGACGTGCAGCGCATGCTCGCGGGCAAGAGCCTCGGGGCAAAGAGCAGAGACTCGTGGGATCTGCCCGCGCCCGCGCCGAAGGCCGACACCAAGCTCAGCGCGCCGCGCACCGCGCTGCCGAGCAGCAAGGCGGCCGCGGGCGACATCACCGCGACGCTCTCGTCCATGAAGAGCGCGCGCGATCGCGACGCGATCGTGCGGCTCGCGTGCGAGGGCGCGGTGAGCGTCGGTCGCTCGAGCGTCTTCCTCGCGCTCCGCAAGGGCGTGCTCAAGGGCTGGGACGGCGCGGGCGTCGGCGTGTCGCGCGACTCGGTGCGCAACCTCTGGATCCCCTCGGGCAGCGACTCGATGTTCAAGCGCGTCATCGACTCGGGCGCGCCCATCGTCGGTCCCTACGGCGCGGGGATCGCCGACGGCCTGTTCCGCGCGGCGGTGGGCTCGCGCGGAGGCGACGTCGCGGTGTGGCCGGTCGCGCTCGAGGGCAAGGTGGTGGGCTTGCTCTGCGTCGATGATCTCCGGCCCGGATCGATCTCGCGGCATCGCATCGAGACGCTCACCGTCGCGATCGCCGATGGCTTCCGCCGTCTCATCAACACCGGCCGAAGCGACTGATGGGTGGCCAGCATCCGGTGCCGCCGGGCTTCGATCCGGGCTCGGTCGTCTTGCGCTTCGTGGTCCCCAACGAGCTCGAAGGACAGCGCCTCGATCGCTTCCTTCACTGGCGCATCCCGCGCCTGACCCGGGAGCGTGCCCAACAGATCATCGAGCACAGCGCGACGGATCCGGAAGGTCGGCGCCGCCGATCGTTCGAGCGTCTGCACGCGGGGGAGATCGTGCTCTTGGTGCGCGAGCGCTTCGTCGAGCCCGACGCGCCGCGCACCTTCACCGTGCTCTACGAAGACGAGGCGATGCTCGCGCTCGACAAGCCCGCGGGGCTGCCGGTGCATCCGTCCGCGACGTTCCACAAGAACACGCTGACCGCGCTCCTGCGCGAGCGCTACGGCGAGCGGGCGCCGCACCTGTCGCACCGCCTCGACAAGGAGACGAGCGGCGTGGTGCTCTGCGGGACCGCGGGCGCCGACGACACCGCGCTCAAGAAGCAGTTCGAGGCGCGCACGGTCGCCAAGGTCTACCTCGCGATCGTACGCGGGGTGATGCGCGAGGGTGAGGGCGTGATCGATCTGCCGCTGGGGCGGCGCAAGCAAGTGGATCGACCGAGCGATCTCGACGGCGTCGAGCACTTGATGGTCGAAGTGCGCAGCGACGGACAGCCGGCGCGCACCCGCTACGAGGTGATCGAGCGCGCGAGCGATCGCACGCTGGTGCGCCTCTGGCCCGAGACGGGACGGCAGCACCAGCTGCGGGTGCACCTCGCGGCGGTGGGGCACCCCATCCTGGGCGACAAGCTCTACGGCCCCGAGGGGCACGACGTGTTCCGGGAGCTGATCGACGCGGGCGCCATGACCGAGGCGCTCGCCGAGCGGCTGGGCCACCACCGGCACGCGCTGCACGCCGCCGAGCTGTCGGTCGATCATCCGCGCACGGGGGCGCGCATCACGTTCAGCGCGCCTCTGCCGCCCGATCTCGTCGAGCTGCTGGCGCGCGGTCGTGGTTGACCGGTCGCTGCGCATCGCCTACGCCTCGCCTCGTGCCTACGGGTCGTTCGCTCGAGCTGCGAGTCGGAGTGTTCGTGACCCTCGCGCTCATCGTGGGGACGGGCCTCATCTTCACGCTGGGAAACCGCAGCGCGATGTTCGCGTCGCAGACGACCTACCACGCGGTCTTCGCCAACGTGGATGGCCTGCGCCCCGGCTCGCCGATCCGGATGGCCGGCGTGGACGTCGGCACGGTCGGCGAGATCGCGTTCCAGGACGACGGTCGCTGCGACGTCACCCTCTCGGTGCTCAGCGATCACACGCGCTTCATCACCGCGACGTCGCGCGCGTCCATCGGCAGCAAGGGTCTCCTGGGCGACAAGCTGGTGGAGATCACCCCGGGCACGGGGGACTCGCTGCCCGAGAACGCGACGATCGAGTCGACCGAAGGGGGCGGCCTCTTCGGCGCGCTGGCCTCGGCGGGTGAGCTGGTCGACGAGGCGCGCCCCGCGATCGCGAACGTGCGCGAGTTCACCGAGGTGCTCGGCGAAGAGCAGCTCCGCCAGGACATCCGCGACATCGTCCACAACCTCGCCGAGCTGACCCGGATGGCGCGCGAGGAGGACGGCACCGTGCGGCGCCTCTTGACCGATCCGGAGATGGCGGACTCGGTGACCAGCACGCTCGCGTCGGTGCGCTCGGCGAGCAGCTCGCTCGCGGGCGTGGGTCGCGACGTCCGGGCGATCACCAGCGAGATTCGCAGCGGCGACGGCACCGCGCACGAGCTCATCTACGGCAGCGACGGACGGCGCCTCGTCACGAACCTGGCGGACACCGCCGGGGAGGCCGCGACCATCCTCCGCGACGTACGCACCGGCGACGGCAACATGCACGAGCTGCTCTACGGCGACGACGCGGGCGGCCTCATCCAGAACCTCACCGCGATGAGCGAGGATCTGCGGGTGGTGATCGGCGAGGTCCGCGCGGGACGCGGCACCATCGGCGGGCTCTTGATGGATCCGTCGATCTACGAGGACGTGCGCCGCTTGGTGGGCAACCTCGAGCGCAACGAGATCCTCCGCGCGCTGGTTCGCTACTCGATCCGCGAGGACGAAGCCCGCGAGCCAATCCTGCCGCCGGAAGAGGCGACCACCGCGGAGTGACGGGGCCCTGACGGCGCGGGCTCGGGATCTCCTCAGCCGCGGATGAAGTCGGCCATGCGCTCGATCGCTTCCGTCGTCGGGTGGCAGCTCGATCGCAGGATCTCGGGGTCGGGCAGTCCGTCGCCCGACATCGCGGCAGAGAGCGCCCGCGCGCCGTCGAAGTCCACGAGCGCGAGGCGCAGCGTCAGCTCTTCGGGCGAGCGCATGAAGCACGCGCCCGGGAGCGTCGCGACGCCCGTCGTCTCGAGAAGGGCCTCGGCGATCTGGATGCTCGTCTCGAGCCCGCGCGCCTTCAGCTGCGCGCGCAGGGGTGACAAGTCCACCCACAGATAGAAGCTCGCGGTCGGGGTGATCACGTCGGCCCCCGCAGCGCGGAGGTGCTCGGCCGCCCAGGGCACGAGCGCCTTGAGCACCGCGCGGCTGCCCACGAGGTAGCGCTCGAGCGGCGCGCCGCCTTGGAACGCGCGGATGGCCGCGTACTGGATCGGCGCGCTGGTGCTGGTGAAGGTCTCGCTGGCGGCGGCCGCCATCGCGTCGCGGAGCCAGCGCAGGTCCGGGGGGAACGAGAACGTGCCGAGGCGCCAGCCGCCAGCGCCGCACCACTTCGAGAGACCGGAGCTCACGATGGTCCCCTCGGGGAAGACCCGGGCCATCGAGACGTGGCGTCCGTCGTACTGCAGCTCGCCGTAGATCTCGTCGGAGAGCACCACCATGCCGTGGCGCCGCGCGACGGTGGCGAGCGCCTGCAGCTGCTCGAGCGAGTAGACCGCGCCGGTCGGGTTGCTCGGGCCGTTGAGCAAGAAGACCCGCGCGCGCGTGCCGCCCTTGCGACAGTGCTCGTCGAGCTGCTCCGGCAAGACCAAGTAGCCGTCCTCGCGGCGCGTGTGCATCGGCGAGATGTGCCGACCGGTGAGGCGCGCTTGGGGCGCGTAGCTCACCCACGCGGGCGTGGGGATCACGATCTCGGTGTCGAGCACCAGCTGGAGCAAGAACATCAGCTCCTTGCTGCCCGGTCCGACGATCACGTCATCCGTCGTGGTGATGCCGTCGTTCCTTCGCCGGTGGTACTCGGCGATCGCCTCGCGCAGCGCGCGCAGGCCCTCGACGGGCAGGTAGTCCTTCTCGGCCGCGTTCGCGCGCAGCGCATCGACGACGGTCGAAGGCACCGGGAACGGGGACTGCCCGAGGCCCAGGCGATAGACCTTGCGACCCGCTTCGCGGAGCGACGCGCTGCGCGCTTGGATCGCGAGGGTCGCGCTCTTGCCGAGGCCGATGATGCGGGGGTCCAGTGCGCCCGGACCGAGCAGCGCACCTTCCATCAAGCGGCCTCCGTGCTCGCGGCGTCCGGCAACACCACGAGGCGACGCTGCGCCGCGGCGCTCAGCTCACGCAGGCGCGGCTGGTAGAAGAACTCGTCGGCGCCGAGCGCGGGCTTCAGATCGGTGAGCCACGTCGCCTTCGGATCCAGCTTGGCGAAGAAGGGGCGACCGACCCACGCGGGATCGCGCGCTTGCAGGAAGCGCAGCACGAAGACCTCCTCGCCGTGGATGTCGGCGACGCCGTCGACCGCGACCTTGCCCGGCGTCGCGCTCATCGAGGGACCGCGGACGGTGCGCGCCAAGCCGGAGACCTGGCTGATCGCGTCGCGGTACACCTTGTACGCGTGGAGCAGCGGCACCTCGAAGTAGCCGCGCGGCCCCGTGTCGCGCTCGACGAACATGTAGTACGGGATGGCGCCCAAGCGGACCTCGCGGGACCAGAGCGTAGCCCAGCTCTCCGCGTCGTCGTTCACGTGGCGCACGATGGGCGACTGGCAGCGCACGATCGCGCCGGTCGCGCGGATGCGCGCGATCGCCTGCTCGGCGATCTTCGTCGAGAGCTCGGCCGGGTGGGTGAAGTGCGCCATGAGCGCGAGGGTCTTGCCGCTCGCGGTCACCTTCTCGAAGAGCGCCATCAGGTCGTCGGCGTCCTTGTCGGTGACGAAGCGCTGCGGCCAGTAGGCGGGCGCCTTGGTGCCGATCCGGATCGAGACGAGCGACGGGAGGTCCGCCTCGAGCAGCGGCTCGATGTACCGCGCGAGCACCTGGGTCCGCATGATCATCGGATCGCCCCCGGTGATGAGCACGCTGGTGACCTCGGGGTGCGCCTTCAGGTAGGCGACGAGATCCGCCGACTCGCGGGAGGCGAACTTCATGTCGTCGAGCCCGACGAACTGAGGCCAGCGGAAGCAGTAGGTGCAGTACGCGTGGCAGGTCTGCCCTTGCGTCGGAAAGAACAGCACCGTCTCGCGATACTTGTGCTGCATGCCCCGCATGGGCCGGCCGTCGAGCGTGGGGACGTTCAGCGTCGCCTGACCGGCGGGGTGCGGGTTGAGCTGGAGCTGGATCTCGCGCGCCGCCTTCTTGATCACGTCGTCGGGCGCGCCGTCGTTCATCAAGCGCTCGATGCGGGCGAAGTCGGCCGGCTCGAGCATGTCGCGGTGGGGGAACGTGAGCCGGAACATCGGATCGGCGGGCACCTTGCCCCAGTCGATCAGCTCGTCGGCGACGTAGGCGTTGGTGCGGAACGGCATGACCGCCGAGACCACCTTCATCGCTTGGCGCTCGCGCTCCGGCAGGGCGGCGAGCTGAGGGATGCGGTCGATGTCGCGACGCTCGAAGGGGCGGAAGGTGGTGTGGGTCATGAGGTCTCCTGTTCGGGGCGGCGCTGTTCGGCTCGGGGTGGGGCCATGCGTCACTCGGTCGGCGCTTCGGAGCGCTCGCGACCAACGGGCATCGGCGGGGTTGTCAACCGACGGCGCGTCCCTTCCCGGGGCGCCGCTGCGGCGTCTGTGTACGTACGGGATCGCGCCGCGTTCGGGCATGTCGAAACTCCGACGCGACCTGTGGGCTGAACCGACGGATGTCCCCGACCCGTCGGCTCAGCCTGCTTTCGTCAGCGATCGCTCGAGGGCCCGATCGACGTCAGTCGCGATCGAGCGCGTCGCGCGCGGTGTCGACGAGCGCGGCCACGAAGGGGTGCCGCACCCGACGTTCGATCGACACCGCGAAGTAGGTCTCTTCGGCCCCCTCGAGCTCGCCTATCAGCTCGGCTCCGAGCGCGTCCTCGGCCTCGGCGCGGAGCGCTAGGCGAACCGGGAAGATCCCGTGACCGCGGGCGCCGAGGGTGCGCATGAGCGCGGCGTCGTCGACCTCGGCCATCACCTTGGGCCGCACTTGGTGCGCGCTCAGCCAGCGCTCGAGCAAGCGCCGCAGCGCGGTGCCCGGCGTGGGGAGCACCATCGGCGTGCTGCTCAGCGAGCGCGGAAAGCCGGGACGCACCGCGCGCGCGAGGTGCGGCGCGCCGTAGAACGCGAGCCCCGATCGGCCGAGGGGATGCGCGTAGATCTTCCCGCGCGAGCTCCCGGTGGCGGGCGGCGCGTCGGCGAGCACCACGTGCAGCTTGCCGAGCGCGAGCTCCTCGAGCAGGTGGCGGTAGCCGTCGGTGCGCAGGTGCAGCGGGCCGTCCATCGTCGCGAGCGCGGGCTCGATCAAGCGGTACGCGAGCGAGCGCGGCAGGCGAACGCTCGGTGAGTTTCGCAAGAAACTCGATG
>CAYZQM010000213.1:0-4072 GCA_964480175.1 uncultured Sandaracinaceae bacterium | reverse complement strand
GCAGGCCGGGCACCACGCCGACCCGCACCTCGCGGCGCGCGCGCGTGCGCGGGCCGGTGGTGCTGTCCATCAGCTCGGCGCCGAGCTGGAAGATCTCTTCGGCGTACGTGAGCACCTCTTCGCCGCGCGCGGTGAGCACCAAGCGGCGGCCCTGCTTCTCGAAGAGCGGACCACCGAGCGCCTCGCCGAGCTCGCGGACCTGCACGCTCAGCGTCGAGTGCGTGACGTGCAGCTCGCGCGCGGCCGCAGCGAGCGAGCCGGCGCGCGCCACCCGGTAGAAATAGTAGAGGTGGTGGTAGTTGAGCCAGGGCATGGGCGGGCTGAGCGCGAGGGACGTTCGCACTTCGCCGGGTGACGTGTCGAGCGACTCGGACACCTCGCCGTCGTCCCGCGACGTCGCGCCGTGCCTGAGCGCGTTCAACCGCTCGCTCCGCGAAGCTCAGCCGGTGACCTTCGCATCGGTCTCTCGCTCGGCGTCGCTCACCAGCGGCATGGGACGCTCGCCCGCGACGTGGCGGGCGCCGTCCTGCGCGAGGTACGACAGGGTGTAGAGGTCCATCCGCCGATCGTTCCAGGTCTGCACCGTGCCGCCGCGCCGGGCGCGCCGCAGCAGCTCGGTGTCGAGGTCCTGGGTGACGACGGTCTCGATCGCGGGCAGCGCCTCGGCGGCGACGCCGTCGCGCGCGAACGAGACGTCGACCGGGGTGAAGATGCCGGAGGCCGCGTAGTGGGTGTCTGCGTTCTCCACCTGCGGGAGGTTGCCGACGCAGCCCGAGGTCACGACGAAGACCTGGTTCTCGATCGCCCGCGCCTGGGCGCAGAGGCGCACCCGCAGATGGCCCCGCGAGTCGCTGGTGTTGAAAGGCACGAAGAGGATCCGCGCGCCGAGGTCCGTGGCCATGCGGGCCAGCTCGGGGAACTCGACGTCGTAGCAGATCAGGATCGCGACCTTGCCTCGATCGGTCTCGAAGACGTTGAGCGCGTCGCCTTGCTGCACGCCCCACCACTTTCGCTCGTTCGGCGTCGCGTGGATCTTCGCTTGGCGCTCGATGCGTCCGTCGCGGTGGAAGAAGAACGCGACGTTGGTCAGGCGATCGTCCTCCAGCACGAACTGGGAGCCGCCCACGATGTTCACGTCGTAGCGGACGGCGAGATCCTTGAGCAGCTCGATGTACTGCGGGGTGAACGACGCGAGCGAGCGCGCCGCCTTGCCGGGCGAGCCGTCGGGCAAGAGCGAGAGCAGCTGCAGCGTGAAGAGCTCCGGGAAGACCACGAAGTCGCTCTTGCTGTCGGACGCGACGTCGACGAAGAACTCGCACTGGCGCGCGAAGTCCTCGAACGAGGTGATGCGCCGCATCTGGTACTGCACCGTCGAGACCCGCACGGGCGCGACGGCGCGGCGGGTGCGATGCGGCTGGGCGCGCGCGGGGAGGTGATCGAGGTTCACCCACTCGAGGCAGGTCGCCCAGCCCGCCGAGTCTTCGTCGCTCGGCAGGTAGTCGGGCACGAGCTCGCGCAGCGAGAAGCCGTTGGCGAGCTGCGCGGTGAGCACCTCGTCGAAGAGGGTGCGCGCGTTGACCTGCTCGACGTACTGCGCGGCGGTGAGGCGCTCCTTGTGCTTGGCGTAGCCGGGGATGCGACCGCCGATCATCATGCGCGCGAGATCCATCCGCCGGCACAGCTCCTTGCGCGCGTCGTAGAGACGGCGCGCCAGCTTGCGGCCTCGGTAGTCGGGATCGACCATCAGCTCGATCCCGTAGAGCGTGTCGCCCTCGGGGTCGTGGTTCTTGATCGAGCCGTGATCGCTCAGCTCGTGCCAGTTGCTCCAGTCGGTGTAGTCGGCGTAGTCGAGGACCAGCGACGCGGAGCTCGCGACGAGCTTGCCGTCGATCCAGATCCCGATCTGTCCTTCCGGGAAGTGCTGGAGCTGGCTCTCGAACTGGGCGCGCGACCACGGCTTCATGCCGGGAAAGCAGCGGAGCTGCAGGGCGACGACGGCGTCCAGATCCGGGCTCGTCAAGGGTCGGAGATCGAGCGATTTCTGCTGCTGCATGGGCCTCGGAGGCGAGAGGGAAGGCGTATCGTATCGCTCCGCGCGGCGCGCCGGGAGCGAGCTTCGTTCCGGCGGCCGATGTCCCCGAACATCGGGCGACGCGGCGCCCGCCCGATCGAGGGGACCGGGCGGGCGCGCATCTGGGAACGAACAGGAAGGAGAGCGACCCCACCGGGAGGGACGTGGGGACGAGCCTGAGGGTGCGGCAGTCCGCGCCTCGTCGCCCGTTCGAAAGCGCGACCCCATCCGTCGAGCGTCCCGACGGATCGCTCGATCCGTCGCTGCATCCGTCGGTCGCGGCGGAATCTGTCCCGACGCGGCTCGGCTCACCTACCCTCGCGCGCGTGTTGCGCCCGCTTCTCGTCGTGCTCGTGATCTCGCTCTCGCCGCTGCAGACGCGAGCGCAGGACGACGACGCCGAGCTCGCTGCCGAGCTCGCCGAGCTGCGGCTGCGCGATCGCGAGGCGCGCATCGCCGAGGGCTGGGTGCTCGTGGGCTACGGCGGCAGCTCGATCGCAGCGGGCGCCGTGCTGAGCGGCATCGGCGCGGAGCAAGGCGACGAGCGCTTGCTCGCGGCGGGCTTGGGAACGATCGGCTGGGGGGCGATCAACGCGCTCTTCTCGCTCTTCTTGATGGACCTGAGCGGCGACGTGGCGCGCGACATCGAGGCCGACCGGAGCGCGCGCGGCGCGGATCTCGTCGCCGCCCGCGAGGACGCGGCGCGTGATCAGTGGAGCACGGCGACGCTCATCGCGGTGAACGCGGGGCTCGACGTCTTCTACGTCGTCACTGGGATCCTCCTCGCGCTGCTCGGCGACGCGGCGGGCCCGGGCGACTGGGCCTACGACGGGCGCGAGGGGCTGATCGGCTACGGTGCGGCGATGAGCGCGCAGGGCGCGGGCCTCTTGATCTACGACGTCGTCACGTGGCTCTTCGCGCAGGAGCGCGGTGACCGCTTGATCCGGATGGGCCGTTGATCTGGCTCCTGTTCATCGTCGGGCTCGCGCAGGCCCAGCCCGAGGCGAGCGACGTCGCGATGGCTCCAGCGGAGACGCCCGAGCCGCCGAGTCAGCTGGCGCGCGGCGCGATCGTCCCGGACGCGTTCGAGGACGATCCGGACCCGCGCTGCGAGCGGCGGCCCGAGGTGCCGTACGCGGCGTGCGATGGCCCGCGCCGCGTGGTGGCCCCCTCGGCCGAGGCGCGCGAGCGCGCGGAGCGGCTCGGGCTGGGGACGCGTGCCGCGGCGGACCTCGCGTACATCGGGACGCCGCCACCCGAGTGGATCGCCGAGGCGGGCGCGCGACACGAGGGTCTTCTGTGGCCGGTAGCGACGGGGCTCTACAGCCGGGGTTACGGCGCCGGACGGGTGCACGGCAGCTCCCGTGGACGACACGAGGGGATCGATCTGGTGCAGGCCGAGGGCGCGCACCTGCGCGCGGTCGACGACGGCCTCGTGGTCTACGCGAGCAACGGGATCCGGGGCTTGGGCAATGTGCTCTTCTTGCTGTTGGGCGACGGCACGGTGGCGCTCTACGCGCACTGCCGCGCGCTCTACGTCGCGGCCGGCGAGCAGGTGCGACGCGGAGCGTTGGTCGGCGAGCTGGGCGCGACGGGCCTCACGGTGCGCGCCCATCTGCACTTCGAGTGGAGGCGCCGAGGCCGCACGCGCGATCCGATGCCGGAGATGCGCGAGCGTCCGGAGTGGACCATCCGCGACGAGATCGATGGCGAGGTCACGTGGCGGGAGATCCCACCGAACGCTCGGGACGATGAGAGGGGAGAGACAGAGACAGAAGCGGCAGCAGAGACAGCGACAGCGACAGCGACAGAGACAGAGACAGCGACAGAGACAGAGACAGAGACAGAGACAGAGACAGAGACAGAGACAGAAGCGGCAGCAGAGACAGAGACAGAGACAGAAGCGGCAGCAGAGACAGAGACAGAAGCGGCAGCAGAGACAGCGGCAGAGCCAGCGGACGCCGGATGTGCACGGCGACCGTCGTGATCGTGGTCGTGGTC
>CAYZQM010000212.1:5904-12173 GCA_964480175.1 uncultured Sandaracinaceae bacterium | reverse complement strand
TCGCCGCTCGTCCCCGCGCCCGTCGCGACGCGGCCCTCGGCGGTGTCGTCCTGCACGGTGAACGTCGCGACGTAGTCGAAGAACTGCCCGGCGAACGAGAGCAGCACCTCGAGGATCTCGTCGCGCTTCGTCGCGCCCTCGAGGAGCTGGACGGCCTGGCTCGCGCTGAGGGGGCCGCGGTGCTTCCGCAGCGCGGCGAGCGGCTCGATGCTCGGGCGCGAGGGCTCGGGCGGGACCCACGCGCGCCGCGACGACTGGATCATCGAGATCGGGGGAAGCGCTGCGGGCGCGACGGAGATGGGCCTCGGCGGCGGGCGGGTCGGCACCCTCGCAGGCGCCTCGCTGCGCGGCGGATCGACGACCGTTCGATCCTGCGCGTCCCGGCTGACGCCGAGCGGATCGGTCGTCCGGCCCGGGGGTACCCCCGATGGCCGTCCCTTGGGCGGAACCGACGCGGGCGGCGGAGGATCGTCGGGCTCGTCGTCGTCGAGGAAGCTCGCGGCCGAGCTCTTCTTGCTGAGCCCGGCGAGCTGGTTGCCCTGCAGCTTGCCGGTCTCGGGCGGCGCGACGTACGGCACGGGGCCGGCGTCACGCTCGCGCAGCTTCTCGATCAGGCGGCGCATGCGCGGCGCGGGCTCGATCCCGTAGTGGTGCGAGAGCGCCGCGGCGACCCGCACCTCGCAGATCACCCGGCTCACGAGCGTGTGACCGAGCAAGAACGAGAGCTGCTGCTCCACCTCTTGGGAGAGCGGCATCGCGAGCGCGACGATCAGCGTCGGGCCCGCCGCGCCGCTCGCCATCGCGTCGAGCGCGACCGGGACCAGACGGTGCTTCTCCGCCACCTCGCGCGGCACGACGCGCACCACGTCGCGCGGCGCGCGCATCACCTCGTCGCGCGTGGCCGGCAAGCGCCCGTAGAGCGCGGCGCTGAACGCCGCGAGCATGTTCTCCGGGATCGCGTCGAGCTCGAGCAGCACCGCGCCGATGTCCCCGCCGCTGATGACTTGCTTCTGGAGCGCCTCCTCGATCTTTCGAACGGCGACGACTTGGTCTCTCGCGAGGAGCGATGTGAGGGCGGACATTCGGCGGCGTCGCGTGAAAGCGGGGCAGGGGATGATCGCCAGCCCGATCGCCCCCTGTCAACGAAAGACGCCCGCGGTAACGCCGCTGGCGGATCCCGCGAAGGTGGTACCGTGCCGCGCATGCCCGTCCGCTCCTCGTCCCTCTTCGCTGCCCTCCTCGCTGCCCTCTCCGCTGGCTGCGGCCCGAGCACTCCGCCTGGCATGGATGGAGGCGTGATCCCCGAGGACGCATTCGCGAGCCAGACCTTCTGTCCCGACGACAGCACCCTCACGTACGAGACCTTCGGGGAGAGCTTCTTCGGCTCGTACTGCATCGTGTGCCACTCCGAGGAGAACGTCGGTTCCACCGCGCGCAACGGCGCGCCCGAGGACGTGAACTTCGACACCGTCGAGCTGGTCCGGCCGCTCGCGCGTCGCATCGACTTCATGGCGGCCATCGGGCCCGGTCGCGAAGCGCGCCTCATGCCGCCGCGCCCCGACGACCCGCGCCCTTCGGACGACGAGCGCCGGATGCTCGCCGAGTGGCTCGCCTGCGGCGCGCCCTGACGGGTCTTTCTACTCGCGGCCCGCTTCGGGGAAGAGCTTGCGGAGGTGCCACGCCTGGATGCGGAGCTTCTCTTCCGCGCTGTCCAGTCGATCCCGCAGGCGCCCCACGAGCAACGCCGCGAACGCGGTGAACGACGCCGAGACCCAGGCGAGGCCGACCCACGTGAGCACGGGCGGGAAGTGGGTCAGGCGCGGAGGGACGAGCAGACCCTCCTCGCCGAACGTGATGCGAGGCCCGAAGGCGCCCGCCGCCTCGAGCGCGAAGGGCACGAGCGAGCCGACCACGAGGATGGCGAGGAAGAACGTTCGCTCGCGCTTGTGCGCGTGCATCGCGAAGAACATCGACGCGCTCACCGCGCACGTCGGCACCACCACGAAGGGCCCGAGGTAGCTCGCGACGCTGGTGAGGATGCCCACGACGAAGAGCGCGATGATCGCGCCGTCGATCGCGCGGGTGCCGCCGGCCGAGCGGCGGAAGAGCGCCCACCCGAGCGCACCCAACGTCGAGACCAACGCGACGCTGAACCACGTCCAGTCGCGCACCCCTGCCAGCACCACGAGCGGCACCACCAGGAGCCACGACAGAAAGCCCCACACGGCGGTGACGGTGCCCTCGTGGCGCATCTCGTCCCGGCTGCTCGCGACCTCGCTCAGGGCCTCGGGCGGCGGCTCGCCGTCCACCCGCTGCACCAGCTCGACGAGGAAGCGCTTGGTCTCCTCGCTCGCCGGATCCACCGACAGCGCCCGCAGCACCTCGTGCATCGCCTCGGCCCGCGCGCCCGCGAGCGAGCCGTCTTTCTTGCCGTCGAGCTCGAAATGCGAGAGCCGCTCCCGCGCGCCCTTGACGATCTTGGCGGCCGCTTGGTGGCGGACCTCCTCGTCGTGGACCCCGGCCAGGTAGCGCTCGATCGCTTCGCGAAGCTCACGGGCCGTCGCGTAGCGGTCGTGCTTCTCGACGGCCGTGGCCTTGACGCAGATCGCGTCGAGCTCGAGATCGGCGTCCGGCTTCACGGTCGAGGGCTTGGCGACGCGCCCATCGGCGATCGAGGCGAGCACCCGGATGTAGTCGGCCTGCTCGCGGAAGCGCTGCTTGGTCAGGATCTCGTAGAGCATCACCCCGAGCGCGTAGACGTCGGCGCGCCCGTCGACGCGCTCACCGCGCACCTGCTCGGGCGCCATGTAGTGGATCGTGCCGACGACGTTCCCCGGCCGGGTGATGTTGCCGCCGATCACCTGACGCGAGTGATCGGCCTGCACGCGCGAGCGCCGATCTTCGCTGGGCGGCGCGTCCTCGAGCAGGCCGGCGAGCCCCCAGTCGACGACCCACACCTCGCCGAAGTCGCCGAGCATGATGTTCGCGGGCTTGAGATCGCGGTGCACCACCCCGCGCGTGTGGGCGTAGTGCAGCGCGTCGCACACGGTGATGAAGGCGGAGAGCAAGCGACGGAGGGGAAACCGGGTGTCCATGTCACCCTCACCCTTCGCCTGGTAGTGCAGGATGCGCGAGAGCGTCTGTCCTCGCAGGCGCTTCATGGTGAACCACACGCCCTCGGCGTCCTTGCCGAGGTCGTACACGGGCGGGATCGCGGGGTGCTCGAGCTGCCCCTGCACCCGGGCCTCGCGCAAGAAGCGCAGGCGCGAGTCGCGGCTGCTCAAGTGGCCGTGCAGCGACTTGATCGCGACCTGCCGACCGATGCGGCGATCGCGCGAGAGGTGCACCGCGCCCATCCCTCCCGAGCCCAGGAGCCCACCTTCCGAGTAGCGCGGCACGCTGGGGTCGAACTCGGGCTCCTCTTCACCGACGTGGACCTCTTCGGACTCCGGCTCCTCGGAGAGCCGATCGAAGCTGGGATCGCTGTCCTTGGCCACGCTCGGCGCGACGCCCGCGACGTCGTTCACCAGCGCCACGCCCCCGATGTCGCGGGTCGGCGGGGTCTCGGGGTCTTTGGGATCCGACATGGCGCGGATGATAGCGGGCGGGCGAGGGCCGAAGGGGCCGCCCTCGGGCTGGACAAACAATCAGTGGAGCCCCAGCCTCAGCGCCCCGATGCGCATCACCCAGCTTCGCGGCGCCCGCACCCACAACCTGAAGGGCCTCGATCTCGACCTGCGACCCGGCGAGCTCGTCGCCGTCGCCGGTCCCTCCGGCGCAGGCAAGTCCTCGCTCGCGTTCGGCACGCTCTACGCCGAAGGACAGCGCCGCTACGTCGAGAGCTTCAGCGCGTACGCGCGCCAGTTCCTCGAGCGCCTCGCGCGGCCGCCGGTGGACTCGCTCGATCCGGTGCCGGCAGGCGTCGCGGTCGATCGCCAGGCGCCGGTGCGCACCAGCCGCTCGACCGTCGGGACGATGACGGAGATCGCGGACTACGCGAAGAGCCTCTGGGCCCGCGCTTCCACGCTGCACTGCGAGCGCTGCGATCAGCCGGTGCTGCGCGAGAGCGCGGAAGACGCGGCGCGCAAGGTGCTGGCCGAGGCCGCGGGCCAGCGGATCGTCGTCACGTATCCCACGCTCGTGAGCGGGGTCGACGAGCTCTTGTCCGTGCGCGACGCGCTGATCGGCGCGGGCTACCGCCGGGTGATCGTCGAGGACGCGGTGCGCGATCTGGACGAGGTGAAGCCGAGCGAGGTCCTCGGCGATACGGCCGCGCCCGCGATCACGACGACCAAGAAGAAGGTGGCGAAGAAGAAGGTGGCGAAGAAGGCCGCCAAGAAGCGGATCGCGGAGGAAGCCGCCGCCGAGGCGAGCCGCGCCGCGACGCTCGAGGTGGTCACGGATCGCGCGGTCGCGCGCGAAGAAGATCGCGGCCGGTTGGTGGAGGCCTTCGAGGCCGCGATGGCCCGCTCGGACGGGATCGCGTACGCGCGCCGCGAGCAGGGCGCGCCGCTGCGCTTCTCGCGCGGCCTGCACTGCGCCCGCTGCGACGTGGACTACCGCGATCCCACGCCAGGGCTCTTCTCGTTCAACAACGCGATCGGCGCGTGCGAGAGCTGCCGCGGCTTCGGTCGGGTGATCGGGATCGACTGGAACAAGGTGCTGCCCGATCACCGCCGCTCGATCCGGGGCGGCGCGATCGCGTGCTGGAGCGGCAAGTCGACCGAGTGGGAGCGGCGCGAGCTGAGCAAGTTCGCGGGCGAGGCGGGCGTGCCCACCGACGTCCCGATCGGACGGCTCACGCCCGAGCAGCTCACGTGGCTCAAGGAAGGGGACGGGCAGGAGCCGCGCGCGCGCTTCGGGGGCAAGCGCTGGTGGGGCCTGCGCGCGTGGTTCGGCTACCTCGAGACCAAGGCGTACAAGATGCACGTGCGCGTCTTGCTGTCGCGCTTCCGCAGCTACGAGGAGTGTCCTGCGTGCCACGGCGCGCGGCTCAAGCCGGAGGCCCTGCGCTTCAAGATCGCGGGACGCAGCATCGCGGAACTCTTCTCGATGCCCGCGGGCCAAGCGCTCGCGTTCGCCGAGCAGCTCGGCGCGCTGCCGGCGATCCAGGGCGATCCTCCCTCGGTGTTGGTGCTCCGCGAGCTGGTCGCGCGCCTGAAGACCCTGGTGGACGTGGGCCTGCCCTACGTCTCGCTCGACCGCACGTCGCGCACGCTCTCGGGCGGCGAGTCGCAGCGGGTGGCGCTCACGTCCGCGCTCTCGTCGTCGCTGACCGGGACGCTCTTCGTGCTCGATGAGCCCACCGTGGGACTGCACCCGAGCGACGTGCCGCGCTTGGTCGAGGTGGTGAGGCGCCTGGCCGACGGGGACAACGTCGCGATGGTCGTCGAGCACGACCCCGAGATCATCGAGGCCGCCGATCGGGTGATCGAGCTCGGCCCGGGCGCCGGCGAGCATGGCGGTCAGGTGGTCTTCGACGGCACGCCGAAGGCGCTCGCCGCCGCCGACACCGCGACGGGGCGATCGCTTCGCGAGCGCACCGAAGGCCGTCGCGCCCGCCGCACGATCGGCAGCTGCATCGAGCTGCGCGGCGCGACTGGCCACAACCTGAAGGGAGTGGACGCGCGCTTTCCGCTCGGCGCGCTCACCTGCGTCACGGGGCCGTCGGGGTCGGGCAAGAGCTCGCTCGTGCTGGAGACGCTCGTGCCCGCGATCGAGCGGCGCACCAGCGGCATGAGCGGCAGCGAGACCGCGCTGCCGTTCGAGGCGCTCGACGGGATCGACGCGCTGCACACCGTCTCGCACGTCGATCAGTCGCCCATCGGTCGCACGTCGCGCGGCAACGCAGCGACCTACCTCGGCGTCTGGGACGCGGTGCGCAAGCGCTACGCGAAGGAGCCGCTCGCCAAGGAGCGGGGCTACGCCGACTCGTACTTCTCGTTCAACGTCGCGGGCGGGCGCTGCGAGACGTGCAAGGGCGATGGCGCCGAGACCATCGAGATGCAGTTCCTCGCGGACGTCACGTTCTCGTGCCCCGACTGCGGCGGCAAGCGCTTCGTCGGCGCGGTGCTCGACGTGAAGGTGAACGGCCTGGACGCGAGCGAGGCCCTCGAGCTCACGGCGAGCGGCGCGCTCGCGCATTTCGCCGCCGACAAGGCGATCGCCAAGCGCGTGGCGCCGCTCGTCGAGGTGGGGCTCGGGTACCTGCGGCTCGGGCAAGCGCTCAACACGCTGTCGGGCGGTGAAGCCCAGCGCTTGAAGCTCGC
>CAYZQM010000212.1:2488-5894 GCA_964480175.1 uncultured Sandaracinaceae bacterium | reverse complement strand
GATCCGCGCGCTGCAACCCATCGTGGACGTGGGCCTGGAGTATGTGAAGCTGGGCCAGCCCGTACCAACGCTGTCGGGTGGTGAAGCCCAGCGCTTGAAGCTCGCGCTCGCGCTCACGGACGCGCCGCCCGGGGGCCTCGTGGTGCTCGACGAGCCCACTGCGGGCCTGCACGCGGAGGACGTCACGCCGCTGCTCCGCGCCATCGATCGCCTGGTCGATCGGGGCGACACGGTGATCGTCGTCGAGCACGACATGCGGGTGGCCGCGCACGCGGACTGGGTCATCGACATCGGCCCGGGCGCGGGCGACCTCGGCGGCGAGCTGGTGGTGCAAGGGCGCCCGGAGGACGTCGCCCGGCATCCGGGGTCGCGCACCGCCGCGTACTTGGCGCGCGCGCTCGGCGTGGTGAAGGACGACGCGTCGAAGGCACGCGCGAAGGTGGCGTCGAGCGCGTCGAGCGCGGCCGTCATCCGCGTCGAGGGGGCGCGCGAGCACAACCTCAAGGATCTGACCGTCGAGGTGCCGCGCGAGAAGCTCGTGGTCGTCAGCGGTCCGTCGGGCAGCGGCAAGAGCACGCTCGCGTTCGACGTGATCTTCGCCGAAGGACAGCGGCGCTTCCTCGAGACGCTCTCGCCGTACGCCCGGCAGTACCTGCCGCAGCTCCCGCGTGCCGACGTGGACCGGGTCACCGGCGTGCCACCGACGGTCGCGCTCGAGCAGCGGATCACCCGCGGCGGCGCGAACTCGACGGTCGCGACCGTCACCGAGGTGGCGCACTACCTGCGCCTCTTGTGGGCCAAGGCGGGGCAGCTGCACTGCCCGGACTGCAGCACGCACGAGCGGCCGATCGCGATCAGCGCACGGGCCCCGGCCCAGCTGGCGGACGACGTGATCGGCAAGCACGGCGCGCGCACCGAGGTCGCGGTGCTCGCTCCGGTCATCCGCGGCAAGAAGGGGCACTACCGCGAGCAGCTCGAGGACTGGCGCAAGAAGGGCTTCGCCGAGGCGCGCATCGACGGCGCGTTCACCGCGCTCGCTTCGGGCATGTCGCTCTCGCGCTTCGTGGAGCACGACATCGAGCTCGTGTGCGCGCGAGTGAAGAACGACAGGGCGGGGCTCGAGCAGCACATCCGCCGCGCCGCGGAGCTCGCGGACGGCTCGGTGGTGATCGCCGTGGGCGAGAGCGCGTCGCTCTACTCGACCGTGCGCGCGTGTCCCTCGTGCGGCCGCGGATTCCCCGAGCTGGATCCGCGCTTCTTCTCCTTCAACACCCCGCAAGGGCGATGCGACGGCTGCGAAGGCAAGGGCTTCGAGGTGCACGTCGTCGGCAAGGGCAAGACCCTCCGCGAGGAGACGCTCGCGTGCGTCGAGTGCGAGGGCACGCGCCTGTCGCCCCTGGCGCGGTGGGTGACGGTCGACGGACATCCGATCTCGGACGTGCTCGATCGCAGCGTCGAGGCGGCGCGCCGCGAGCTAAGGGGGTTCGCGCTGAGCGGCCGCGAGGCCGACATCGGCAAGGTCCCCTTGGCCGAGTGCGAGCGCCGACTCGCTTTCCTCGAGGAGGTCGGCCTCGGATACCTCGGGCTCGGTCGGGCGGCGGACACGCTGTCGGGCGGCGAGACCCAGCGGGTTCGGCTCGCCGCGCAGCTCGGCGCGGGCCTCACCGGCCTGCTCTACGTGCTCGACGAGCCGACCATCGGCCTGCACGCGCGCGACACCGATCGCCTGATCCGGGCGCTGGTGCAGCTGCGCGATCGGGGCAACACGGTGCTCGTGGTCGAGCACGACGAGGACGCGATCCGCGCCGCCGACCACGTGATCGACGTCGGGCCCGAGGGCGGCAAGCGGGGAGGGCGCATCCTCGCGAGCGGCAGCCCCGCGGTGCTCAGCGAAGGTGGGGAGTCGATCACGGGGCGCGCGATCACGAGGCCGGCGGAGGTGTGTGAGAGCGTCGTCGCCGCGAGCGCGCCGCGTCTGATGCTGCGCGGCGCGACGGGCCACAACCTCGATCACGCGGACGTCGACATCCCGCTCGGCAAGCTGGTCGCGGTCACGGGCGTGTCGGGCTCGGGCAAGAGCACGCTGGTGCGTCGGGTGCTGTTGCCTGCGGTGCGCAGCAAGCTCGGCTTGGTCAACGACCAGGCCCCCATGGGCTTCCGGCAGCTGAAGGGCACCGAGGCCCTGCAGCGCGCGGTGATGGTGGATCAGAGCCCGATCGGTCGGACCCCGCGATCGATCCCCGCGACGTACGTCGGCATCTGGGACGAGCTGCGAAAGCTCTTCGCGCAGACCCCGGAGGCGCGCGCACGAGGCTGGGGACCGAGCCGCTTCTCGTTCAACGTGGCGCACGCAGGGCGCTGCCCCACGTGCGATGGAAACGGCGCGCTGACGGTCGAGATGGCGTTCCTGCCCGACGTCTACATCCCCTGCGAGACCTGCAAAGGGATGCGCTTCACCCGCGAGACCCTGGTGCCGAAGCTGCACGGCTGCTCGGTCGGCGAGCTGCTTCGCATGGAGATCGGCCAAGCCGCGAAGGCGCTGAAGGCGATCCCGAAGGTCGCGCATCCGCTCGAGCTCTTGGTGGATCTGGGCTTGGGCTACCTCGAGCTCGGTCAGCCCTCGCACACGCTGTCCGGCGGTGAGGCCCAGCGGATCAAGCTCGTCGCCGAGCTCGGCACGAGCGCCGCGGGCAAGACCCTCTACGTGCTCGACGAGCCGACGACCGGCCTGCACCGCGACGACGTGACCCGGCTCCTTCGCACCCTGCGCAAGCTCGTCGATCGCGGCGACACCGTGGTGGTCGTCGAGCACCAGCTCGACGTGATCCTCGGCGCCGACTGGGTGATCGATCTCGGACCCGAGGGCGGCGAGCGTGGCGGCAAGGTGGTGGTGGAGGGATCCCCCCGCACGGTGGCAGCGCATCCGACGAGCCACACGGGCGCCGCGCTGCGCGACGAGCTCGCGCGCTCGCCCGTGCCCGCCGCGCGCAAGGCGAAGAAGGCCAAGTCGCGGGCAGCCGAGCTCTCGTAGCGCGCGAGGCTCGTGCCGCGTCGCGAGCGCGCGGCGCGATCGGCGTGGTCGGCGGTCCGAGCGCCAGCGCGTGCTAGGCCTCGGCCCGTGCTTTCTCGCCTCGTCGGCCTGGCCCCTGCGCTCGCGCTCGCGCTCGTGGGCTGCGAGCGCGCGGAGCCGCCGATCGAGGCAGCGCCGGCTCCCACCCTCGAAGAGCGCCTCGTCGTGATGCGCGGTGAGCTGCCGCGCGCCACCGACGGGTTGACCCATCCGATCGCGATCGAGGGGAGCGCCGAGAACTTCGCGCCGCTTCGTGCGGCGCTCGACTCGATCGTCGCGAGCGACGTCGCGGTGGCGATCACCGGCGCCGAGCGACCGCGTGCCCGCATCGTCATG
>CAYZQM010000212.1:0-2478 GCA_964480175.1 uncultured Sandaracinaceae bacterium | reverse complement strand
GCGAGCGATCTCGTGAGCGGGTACGTGCGCGACCGATTGCAGCGCCACTTCGGCGATGCGGGTCACGGCTTCGTGAGCGCGGTCCCGCCCTTCGACGACTACTGGCAGTGGGGCGTCGAGGTGCGCGAGGGCGAGGGCTGGGCGGTGGTGGAGGCGTCGCACAAGTTCGGCGAGCCGAGCGCGTTCGGGCCCAACGGCATGGCGTTCGACGCGTTCGAGCCGGCGTGGGCCGAGCTGCACACGGATCACGCGAGCTCGATCGCGCTCTACTACGCCCGACAGCCGGCGGGTGGATCGCTCGACGTGGTGATCGACGGCGAGCGCAGCGCGGTGAGCACCGAGGGCGATCGTCTCGAAGCGGCGATCGCGCGCTTCGAGGTGCCGGACGGCGCGCACGACATCCGCCTCGAGACGCTCGAGGCCGCGCCCGTTCGCCTCTACGGGATGACGATCGAGCGCGACGCGCCTGGGGTCGTGGTGGATCAGCTCGGCCTGAACGCGGCGACCGCTGCCTTCCTGTTGCAGAACGACGAGATCACCCAGCGCGACTTCTTGGCGTCGCGGGCGCCGCACCTCTTCGTGGTGTGGCTGGGCAACAACGAAGCGACCGAGGGCGCCCCCATCGCGCTGCAGGCCGATCGCTTCGAGCGGGTGATCGATCGCCTGCGGGCGGCGATGCCCGGCGCGGGCTGCCTGGTGATCGGGCCGCTCGATCGGCGGCAGCACGATCCCGAGGGACGCCCCTTCGTGCCCAATGGCCTCCATCCGATCGCGGTGATGCACCGCGACGTCGCCCTCGCGCGGGGCTGCGCGTTCTACGACGCGCTCGCTTGGCAGGGAGGCGAGGGCGCCGTCGAGCGCTTCGAGGCCGCCGCGCCGCCGCTCGTCCGCGGCGATCGGGTGCACCTGACGCACGACGGCTACGTCCGGTTCGGAGCGGATCTGCTCGGCGCGCTGCTCGACGCGATCGAGGGCGCGTGATCGGGCCGGGGTCGCGCTGATGCCGGGCCCGCTGTTGCCGATCGCGATCGCGGGCGCCGTCGCCGGACTGGCCGCGTACCTCTCGCGCCGGCGCGAGGCGCGCGAGGCGCCCGTGCTCGCCGAGCTCGCGATCCGCATTCCGAGGGCGCGTCTCGAAGGCGAAGAGCTCACCGTGATGCACCGAGGGCTCGACGTCGTGGTGGGCTTCGGGGTGCCGCAGAGCCATCCGCACTTCGAGCGGGGGCTCTACGCGCGCGCCGACTACGCCATCGGTGCAGGTCCGACGTTCACCGCGAGCGCGCGCGACGTGAGCGCGCATGCCCGCAGGCCCGGCACCGGCTACCCGCTCGGCGCGCGCTTCTCGCGGGGCTACGACGTCGTCGGCGATCACCGCGACGCGCGCGCGCTGGTCCTGCCGGTGCTCTCGCGGGTGCACACGGGCTTTCTTCCTGCGCCGCTCTTTCACGGGAACGGGAGCGAGATCCTGGTGCACCTCCCGGAGCTGATCCCAGGCGACGACAAGCTGGAGGTCGCCGAGCAGCTCATCGCGCTGACCGGGGAGCTCGCGCTCTTCGGGTACGACGTGCTCGAGCGGCTGCGCGGCGACGTCGGCGGCGCGATCGCGGTCGAGCCGACGCGCACTCCGTCGATCTATCTGCGCGCGACGCGGGACGAAGCCACGGTCGAGATCCTGCCGCGCTGGCAGGTCGCCGCTGGCGGGGCGAGCGAGCTCGGTCTCGTGCTCGTCGCGCAGCGTGGTCCGCGGGCGCTCGGGCTCGACGAGGCGATCGCGACGCTCGCCACGCTCGAGGAGCGGCGTCGCGCGGCCCAGCTCATCGAGAGCGCGCCCAGCGCTCCGACCCAGGTGCGCGTCGTGCTCGCGCGGGTGCCCGCGCTCGCGGACCTCGAGCTCGCGTTGAAGGTGCTCGTGCGGCTGGCTGGGCAGGTCGGTCGCGACAGCCCGTTCCGCTAGCCGCGCAGGCGCGAGCCGGCGGCCGAGGCCCACCTGTCGTCCGCGCACGGCGCTGCCCAGCCCCCGGCCGTTCATCCGCACACGCTGCCGTGATCGCGAGCCGTGCAGCGCCCCCAGACGCGGAGAGCCCGCGTCCTCTCGGGCGCGGGCTCTCTCAGCGGTGTCGGTCGCTCGGGCGACCGCTCGGATCACTCGGACGCGGCGCGCTCGGTGATCATGAACTGCACCCGGCGGTTGCGGGCGCGGTTCGCGGCGGTGAGGTTGGGGACGCGGGGCTCGCTGTCGCCGTAGCCGCGCGACTCGAGGCGGCTGGCGGACACGCCCGCTCCGATGAGCCAGTCGCGGACCGCGTCGGCGCGGCGCTGCGAGAGCTCCTGGTTGTGCTCGCGGCCACCGCGGTTGTCGGTGTGGCCCTGGATCTCCACGCGGAGGATGTCGGGGTTGCGGAGCAGGACGTCCGCGATCTCGGTGAGCAGCGGGATCGAGTCGGGGAGGATCTCGGCGCTGTCGGTCGCGAAGTTCAC
>CAYZQM010000211.1:874-12182 GCA_964480175.1 uncultured Sandaracinaceae bacterium | reverse complement strand
GGGCGGACCGAACACGTGGTACGTCGGGATGATGATCTGAAACAGCCGATCGCTCGCGAACGCGATGCGACGCTCGGTGTCCAGCGCAGGCCCGGAGATCGACGTGAGTGACGCGAAGAGCTCCGGGTGATGCACCACGAAGCGCGTCGCGCCCTCGGCGCCCATCGACACGCCCATCACGTGGCAGCCCTCGGGACACGCCTGCGTGTGGTAGCGCCGCTGCACCGCAGGCAAGAGCTCGAGCAGCACGAAGTCTTCGTAGTTGCGGGTCCCGTCGTACCAGTTGGCCCAGAAGCCCAGGTCGCCCTCGGGGAGCACCACCACCGCGCGCGGGATCGTCCCATCCGCCATCGCAGCGAGCACCTGCTCACCCAGACCTGCGCGATCCCAGCAGTCGGGGCCGTCGCCTCCGCCGTGCAGGAACACCACGACGGGGAGCTGCTCGACGCCGTCGAAGTCCGCGGGCACCAGCACGGCGTAGTCCATCCACGTGCCCCGCATCGCCTCGCTCGGCGTGCGGCGGTAGTGCAGCGCGCGAGGGAACGACGCGCAGCCACAGACCGCGAGGAGCGAGACGATCAGGAGCGAGAGCGCACGCACGAGGGTCGAGGATCCTCGGCGCACGGCAGCATCGCAAGGCCCGCGTGAAGTGGGCCGCACCACGAGCGACCAGCCGTGTTCGCGCCCCCCAACGACGTGTTGTGCTCGGCCGCCTCCCCGTCGCACCCTGCCGCGATGGCAGATCTCGTCCCGCTCGGCATGGCGCTCTACGTCGCAGGCCCGCTGGAGGAGCGCACGCTCCTCGACGGGCGCGCGCGGCTCTCGGTGCAGCGCGAGCCCGACGCCGTCGCGGCGCAGCGACGCGGGATCATCGGCTACCTGCGCAACGCCTGCGACGTCCACGACCCCGCCCTCTTCGCGCGCATCGAAGCGGTGCAGGCGATCGGCGGCTTGCTCATCGACGAGAGCTTGGACGACCGCGCTGCGATCGAGGCGGGCTGGGCGATGGCGCGCGAGCTCGGCGCGCTCGTGTTGCTGCGAGACGGGCTGCACGACGCGTCGGGGGCCGTCCTCGCAGCGCCGCAGACCCCGGAGAACGACGCGGCCGACGAGGACCCGCCGCTGGTCGGCGCGCCCTCCGCGTCGCAGGTCGCGACGCGCCTCCGGGTGCTGAGCGCGCTCGCGATGCGAGGCCTGCTCGAGGTCGACGCCGACCGCGCGTTCGCGCTCGGCAAGCTCGACGCGCTGCGCGACTGGATCCGAGAGCAGGGCCTCGAGGCCGCGCTCGACGAAGACGAGCAAGAGGCGCTCTTCGAGCCGACCATCGGCGGCATGGGACGGCAGCAGGCGATCGACGCTACCTGGCGCGTCGAGGGCGCCGCGGTGCTCGCCTGGGCGCTGGGCCTCTGCGAGCTCCCGCCACACGACGTCACCATCGATCCCGGCGCGCTCTTCGACGCCGTCGGGATCGGCTCGGCGACCCCGAGCGCACTCACCTCCCCCACGCTACGAGACGACGACACGCTCGACGCGATGCGCGAGCACCTCTTCTCGATCCACTGGCGCTTCGTCGATCTCCGCATCCGCCCCGCGCCGCTCGACTTCGCGGCCGTCGCGGCGCGCTCGAGCTTCGGTCTCGTCTGCGATCCGAAGACGCTCGTCGAAGGCGACCTCGCGGTCGATGGCGTCCCGATCACCCGCGCCGACCAAGCGGCCGTGGGCAGCGCCGCCTCCATCGCGCGCGAGCGCCACCAGGCCGCGAACTACTTGATCGGCGATCACACCGCGGTGCGCTACGCGGACGTTCCCACGGACACCTGATCGAATCAGAGCGGGCACGGGCGCGGGCGCGGGCGCGGCTCTGCACGGGCACGGCACGGGCGCGGGCGGCTCGGAGATCCGTTGGCGTTCAGGGCCGAGCCCCTGCCGCGCTCCTCAGCCCTCCGCGCCCTCGCGCTGGACCGCCCTCGAGAGGGCGTAGCGCGTGGTCTCCTCGATCGCGTTCCCCACCACGAAGAAGCCGTGTCCTCTCCGGATCCACATGCGGTGTTCGGGCCAGGGGTGGCGTGACGCGAGGTGCGTGAGCGCCGCCCGGTCCTCCGGTGTCGAGAACGCGGTCTCTTCCTCGCTGATGGGCACGCCGAGCCGCGCCGCGTCCGCGGGCGCATCGAGCGCGTGTCCATGCAGCGCCACCGTCGGCGCGTCGGGCCAGCCGATCGCGAGCTCGCGCAGGATCGCGTCGTAGAGCGGCGTGTCCGACGTCGGTCGAATCGAGGGATCGGAGGACCGGTATCCCGCACACCACGCCTGGGGATCGAACGACACGACCTCGACCACGCGAGTCGGATCGAGCGCGCCGGGCACGCGGCCGCTCGGGGTGACGAACAGACGCCCCTCGATCACCACCGCGGCGTTGCCGCCCGCCAGGCCGTCGTCGAGCACGGGACAGAGCCCGGACCGGTCCAGCGCGTCGATCGCGCGAGCGAGCTCCGTCGCACCCTCGGGCAGCTCGACCGCACCGAGCCACTCGGTCCGAAAGAGCACCCGCGCGCGCCCGCGGACGTCCTCGCTCATCGCGCGAGCAAGCTCGGCAGGTAGTTCTCGGGCGCCGCGAAGCCCGCGAGCTCGATCACCGTCGCGGCCACGTTCGCCAGGCCCGCGTCGGTATCGGCGCGCAACGTCCGCCCGCCACCGCCCACCAGGTAGCAGGGCACGCGGTTGAGCGAGTGGCTGGTCTTGGGCCGATAGCGCCCGTCGTCACCACGCAAGAGCGCGCCCTTCTTGTCCCGCTCGATCATCTCGTCGGCGTTGCCGTGATCGGCCGTGATGATCAGCGCGCCATTCAGCTGCCGCACCGCCGCGATCAGGCGACCGAGCGACAGATCGACCGCCTCCACCGCCACCCGCGCCGCGTCCCGAACGCCGGTGTGGCCCACCATGTCCCCGTTCGCGTAGTTCACGCGCGCGACGCGGTGCTTGCCGGTGCGCAGCTCGCTGATCAGCCGGTCGGTGATCTCGGCCGCCTTCATCCAGGGGCGCTCCTCGAAGGGCAGCACGTCGGAGGGGATCTCGATCCACGTTTCGCCGGGCAAGCGCTCGCTCTTGTTGCCGTTCCAGAAGTACGTCACGTGCCCGTACTTCTGCGTCTCCGAGATCGCGAGCTGCGAGACGCCGATCTCGGAGAAGAGCTCGCTCGACGTCCCCTCGATCTCCGGCGGCGCGACCAAGAACGTCTTGGGCAGCAGCAGATCTCCGTCGTACTGCATCATCCCGCAGAACAGGACGGCAGGCGGCGCGCCGCGATCGAAGGGCACGTCCGCGTCGAACGCGCGGGTGAGCTCGATGGCGCGGTCGCCGCGGAAATTGAAGAGGATCACCGCGGCGCCGTCGCGGATGGGCCCGACCGGCGCGCCGCCCTCGGTGATGACGAAGCCCGGCAGGTTCTGATCGGTCGCGCTGGGATCCTCGTCGCGCAGCGTCTGCACCGCCTCGCGCAAGGAAGGAAAGCCGCGGCCCTCCCCGCGCACGTGCAGCTTCCAGCCCTGCTCCACCATGGGCCAGTCGGCCTCGTAGCGGTCCATCGTGATCTTCATGCGCCCGCCGCCCGACGCGACCCGGTAGTCCCGCCCTTCTCGACTGAGCTCCTTCAGCACCGCCTCGATGCGATCGACGTACTCGAGCGCGCTCCTCTCGGGGACGTCGCGTCCATCGAGCAGGGCGTGCACCCGCACGTTGTTCACGCCCTCGCTCGCCGCGCGCTCGAGCATCGCGATCAGGTGATCGATGTGCGCGTGCACGTTGCCGTCGCTCAAGAGACCCACGAAGTGCAGCGGCTCGCCGCTCTCCTTCACCTTCGCGACGCAGTCCTTCCACGGTCCGTCCCAGATGCGTCCGCTCTCGATCGCCGCGTTCACCAGCTTGGCGCCCTGATCGAAGATGCGTCCCGCGCCGAGCGCGTTGTGCCCGACCTCGGAGTTGCCCATGTCGTCGTCGCTCGGCAGACCGACCGCCACGCCGTGCGCGCGCAGCGCGATGAACGGCGCGCTCGCCGCGAGCGCATCGAGCACCGGCGTGTGGGCCGCGTGCACCGCATCACCCTCGTCCGCCTTGCCGATCCCGACGCCGTCCATGACCACGCAGACCACCGGTCCGTCGATGCCCTTACCGTTCGCCTTCAACACCATGAAGGTGGTTGTACTCCGTCCCCGAGATCGACGCCGAAGCACATGCGGAAGGGCTGGCTCCGCTCCACGCAGGAGACTAGGATCGCCGTCCCATGTCCCAACCCGATGAAGCACCGCCCGCTGGTGGACCCCTCCGTGAGGTCCCGATCGCGTGGGAGGCGCTCGAGGACGCGTTCGAGAACAACGCCCCCGAGGTACACAGCTACCTGCACACGCACAACGGTGAGGTGATCCGCATCGTCGATGGCATCGCGGATCCCGAGATGCACCGCAGGGTGATGGGCGACACGCTCTACTTGCGCGTCGAGCCGGTGAGCTCGCGCGAGCAGTACCGCTGGATGGAGCGCTTCATCGCGACGGTGGAGGAAGGCGAGCTGCGCGATCGCTTGGTGCAGTCGATCGACGGCAAGGGCGCGTTCCGTCGCTTCAAGGACGTGCTGATGAACTTCCCGGTGGATCGCGAGCGCTGGTTCGCCTTCCGCTCGGAGCGCCTTCGCTCGTGCATGGAGTCGTGGCTCGAGACCCACCGCATGCGCGCGATCCCCCGCAAGGAGTGGCGCGTGCCCACGGCCGACGAAGTCCAGACGCCCGAGACCGCCGAGAGCGACAAGCCCCGCAAGAACCGCGCGGCCCTGGCCGACGCGCAGCGCAAGCGCCTCGCGGAGCTGTGCGAGCAGCTGCCGACGCGGGAGCTCGACGCCGCGCTCGCGTTCCTCGAGTTCCTCCGCGAGCGCAAGCACATGCCTCGGCTGCGGCTGCGCGAGGGCGAAGGCGAAGAGGGCAGCGAAGCGCAGCCCCAAGAGCACGCGGACGGCCCGCTCGTTCCGGGCGGCGAGCCGAGCTGATCCGGTGCGCGGCGCGCTCGCGTTCCTGACGCTCGCGCTGCTCTCGATCGCCCCGCGTTCCGTCGACGCCGACGGCGAGCTGCCCGCCGAGGGGGTCGTCGCCGTCGTCGGAGGACCGACGCCGAGCCCCAGCACCGACGTGATCCTCTTGAGCGACGTGGAGCTCCGCGCCCGCCTCGAGCTCGCCGTCGCCAGCGACGGATCGCTCCGCGAGATCCCCCACGACCTCTTGGCCGCGACGCTCGAGGAGATCATCGGTGAGATCCTCGTCGCCCGCGAAGCCACCCGCCTCGGTACGCCCGATCCGTCGGAGGGCGACATCCGGCGCGAGCACGACCGGCTCGTCGCGTCGGTGGGGGGACAGGCGGTGCTCACGGCGCTCTTGTCGCGCGAGGGCGCCAGCCCGAGCGAGATCGACGCCATCGCTGCGCGCCGGGCGCGGGTAGCGGCGTTCTTCCGCGCGAACCTCGAGGGCAGCAGCGACATCAGCGACGCGCAGCTCGAGTCGGTCTACAGCAGCGGCGCCCACCCGTTCGGTGAGCGCCCGCTCGAGGAGGTCCGCGAAGCGCTGCGCGCCTGGCTCGCGACGGCCGCGGTGAGGCGCGACGTGCGACGCTGGCTCGAGGTCCTGCGCGCGCGCACGGTGGTGCGGATCTTCTTCGACACGCTCGTCCCGCGCGACCCCGAAGCCGAGACGGCACCTCCATCGACCCCCTGACGCTCTTCTGGTAGAGCGCGCCCCCTATGTCGGCAGGCGGCGAAGGCAACAGTCTCCGGGTGGTGTTGGCAGCGCTCGCAGGCAACCTGCTGATCGCGCTCAGCAAGTTCTTCGCGGCCTTCATGACGGGCAGCGTCGCGACCCTCGCGGAGGCGATTCACAGCGTCGCCGACACCGCGAACCAGGTGCTCTTGGTGATCGGCATGCGGCGCGCCGAGCGCCCCCCGACCGTCCTTCACCCCTTCGGCCACGCGGTCGAGAGCTACTTCTGGCCCTTCATGGTCTCGATCGGGATCTTCCTGCTGGGCGGTCTGTTCGCGACGTACGAGGGCGTGCACGGCCTCTACGAGCACCTCTACGGTCACGCCGAAGAGAACGAGGCCTCGCGCTTCTGGAGCTACGCGGTGCTCGGCACCTCGTTCGCGTTCGAGAGCTGGTCGTTCTCGGTGGCCTACCGCGAGTTCAAGCAGATGCGCGGTCGGCGCAGCTTCCGAGACACGCTGATGCAGGCGAAGGATCCCACCATCCCTGTCGTGCTCGCGGAGGACACGGCCGCGCTCGTCGGCCTGGGCATCGCGCTGCTCGCCGTCGGCCTCTCCGATCTCACCGGCTGGTCGGGCTGGGACTCGGTCGGCTCGCTCTTGATCGGTGTGGTGCTCGGCGTCGTCGCGTACTTCCTCGCGAGCCGCACCCACAGCCTCCTGCTCGGCGAGGCGGTCACGCCCGAGGACGACGAGCGCATCAAGCAGCTCGCCTGCTCGGTGGACGGCGTGGAGAAGGTGCGCCAGCTGCTCAGCTACCACCTCGGCCCCAAGACCGTGATCTTGGCGCTCAAGGTCGAGTTCGCGGGCGACCTCGACATCCGCGAGGTCGAGGCGCGCATCGACGGCATCGAAGAGGCGATCCGAAAGGAGCTGCCCCACATGCGGTACATCTTCATCGAGCCCGACGCGCACTACAGCCTGAGCCACGACGCGAGCCGCCCGCGCGAGCACCGCAAAGAGAAGCGCCCGCGCGCGAGTGAGGACGCCGCGGACGAGCGCAGCCCGGACGACGCGCCCAAGACCGACGCGTGAGCGAGCTCGTCGCGCTCGGTGAGCACGACGCGGCGGCCGCGTCCGCGCTCCTCGCTCCGTCGCTCGGCCCCTCGTGGAGCGAGCGCGCGACCCATGAGGAGCTGACCCGTCGAGGCGCGCTCGCGCTCGCGATCCGGATCGACGGACGGCTCGACGCAGCGCTGCTCGGCTGGGTGATCGCGGGTGAGCTCGAGATCAACGCGGTGGTGGTGCGGCCCGAGGCGCGGCGACGGGGGCTCGGTCTGAGGCTGGTGCGCGCGGCGCTCGATCGGGCCATCGCCGTGGGCGCGTCGAGCGCGTTCCTCGAGCTGCGCGCCGACAACGAGGCGGCGATGCAGCTCTACCGGCGCGCGGGGTTCGCCCCCTTCGATCGCCGGGCCCGCTACTACGACGATGGCGCGGACGCGGTGGTGATGCGCGCCGAGCTCGCTTGATGCGCGCGGCATCGGGCCCGAACGGCGCGCCCTCGGACGCCTGCTACGCTCGCGCGCGATGAGCGAGCCCAAGGCCAAGCCGGCGCAGGCGATCGGCGACGCGTCGGTGGACGAGTCGGTGCAGCTGCGCCGTCGCCTCACCACGGCGGCGGGCTGGATCGCAGGCGTGTGCGCCGGCGTGCTGATCAACGGCCTGATCTACCGGATGGTGGGCGACGGCTATCCCCAGACGCCGACCACGTTCGTCGCGGTCATCCTCGGCGCCTTCGGCGGCATGGCCCTGGCCGACAAGACCAAGGAAGCGGGCCTCCGGCCGCTCGGGATCGCAGCGGGTGTGCTGCTCGCGATCGTGCTGTGGTTCGTGGTGGCGATGCTGCTGTCGCCCCCGGAGACCAGCCCGGTCACGTGAGCACCTCGTGTGATCCCTCACCCGAACGGTGAGGGGAGCGCGACGGATCTGCGGAGGGTCTTGCCACCCGCCGCGCAACGCAGCACAAGACCTCCCTCGTTGGCCGGCGCCGATGTCGCGCCGCTTCCACGACAACCCCTCGACTCCCCAGAACCAAGGACAGTCCACATGGCAGTCACGATCCAGAAGCCCGCGCCCGACTTCAGCGGCGAAGCCGTTCAGGGCACCGAGTTCACCGAGGTGAAGCTCTCGTCCCTCAAGGGCAAGTACGTCGTCCTCTTCTTCTACCCGCTCGACTTCACCTTCGTGTGCCCCACGGAGATCATCGCGTTCGATCAGAAGTACGACGAGTTCAAGAAGCGCGGCGCCGAGGTCGTCGGCTGCTCGGTCGACAGCAAGTTCAGCCACCTCGCGTGGCAGAAGACCGCGCGGGATCAGGGCGGCCTGGGCGGCGTGCGCTACCCGCTGCTCGCGGACATCACCAAGCAGATCGCGCGCGACTACGGCGTCCTCGTCGAGGACGGCGACGACGCGGGCGTCGCGCTGCGCGGCACCTTCGTGATCGACAAGAAGGGCAACGTGCGCCACGCGACGATCAACGACCTGCCGCTCGGCCGCAACATCGACGAATACCTCCGCCTCATCGACGCGATCGAGTTCAACGAGAAGAACGGCGAGGTCTGCCCGGCGAACTGGACCCCCGGCGCCGACAGCATGAAGGCGGATCCCGAAGGCTCGAAGGCGTACTTCAGCAAGCACGGCTGATCGCTCGAAAAGAGCCCACCCCGAGAGCGGAGCGCTTCCACGTGGAGGCGCTCCGTTTTCGCGTTCGAGGGCTGCGTTTCCGGGCGAAGTCCGGCGCGTTGATTCGTGCCTCCGAGGCGCTCGAGGTCTGGCGCGAACGACGCCCTCCGCCCAAGCTCGGCCGCGCTCACGGGCTCGAAGGTCCCTCGGCGGCTCCCCGTCGAGCAGGGCCGAGCGATGTGCTAGCTTCGCTCGCCCAACGGCCCAAGAACCGTACGAAGAGGTTTGAACGTGGCGAAGGACAAGAAGCAGGCCCAGGACGACGATCTCGATCTCGACGCGCTCTCCGCGTTGGTTCGCCCCTCGCTCGCGCCAGCGGCCCCCGCCGTCGACTCGGACGGCGACGACGCGAAGCTCGATCTTCGAGCGCTCGTCGCGTCGGTCCCGCCCCCCGCGCTCGAGCCCGCAGCGCCCGAGCCTGCCGCCGAAGCCACGGTGACCGCCAAGAGCGAAGCGAAGGCGGAGACCAAGTCGGACGCCAAGACCGAGAGCAAGGCCAAGAAGAAGGCCGAGCCCAAGAAGGCCGAGAGCAAGAGCGAGCCCGTCGCCGTCGCCCCGATCGCTGCCGCGCCCTCGGGCGGCGGCAACTCGGGCCTGTGGGTCGGGCTCGGCATCGGAGCCGTCGCCGTGATCGGCGTCGTGTTCTTCATGAGCCAGGGCGGCGGAAGCAGCGACGAAGAGACCTCCGGAACGCCCATCGCTGCGGCCCCCACGACCACCGCGACGGCGCCGAGCACCGCGAGCGCGCCCGCGGTCGCGGCCACCGCCCCTGCGGCGGCCGCCGAAGTCGAGCCGACGGAAGGGACCGAGGACACCGTCGCCGAAGACACCGAGGGCACGGCGGCAGCGGGGACCGAGGGGACCGAGGCCGAGGCAGGCACCGAGGTCGCCGCGGAGGAAGCGACCGAGGAAGCCTCGGATGACGACGGCAGCGACAGCCGTCGCCGGCGTCGCAGCGGCAGCTCGGGCGCCAGCGCGACGGCGAGCGCGTCGGGAAGCACGGGCAGCGCGAGCTCCGGCTCGTCGGGCAGCACGACCGGCAGCAGCGGCTCGAGCGCCGCGAGCGCAGGCACCACCGCGCGCAGCGGCAGCGGCGGCGCGAGCCTCGACGACGCACTCGGTCGCGCGCTCGGCGGCGGCTCCAGCAGCGGATCGAGCGGATCGACCTCGACGAGCACGGCGCGCTCCGGCGGCTCCTCGGCTGCGTCGGCGGACCTGCCGGACACCCCCGCGCAGCGCGACGTGAACCGCGTGCTCGCGGGCTTGATGCCCCGCCTCCGCACGTGTGCGGGCGAGCAGGTCGGCATGGGCAACGCGGCCATCGTGCTGCGGAGCGACGGCTCGGTCGGCAGCGTCTCGGTCGGCGGCAGCCCCTTCGGCGGCACCCCGCAGGGCTCGTGCATGGAAGGCGTCATCCGCGGCGCGACGTTCCCCGCGTTCCGCAACTCGACCTTCCGCATCTCGTACCCGATCTCCATCCGCCCCGCGCTCTGATCGCCCCGTGCGATCGAGTCGGAACGGGTGGCGGCGCGCGGCCCGCACGCTGACGGCGCTCGCGATCGCCACGGTGGGCTGCGCGAGCGCTCCTCCGCTGCGGCCCCGCACCCTGCCCGACGACGCGGCCGAGCGTGATCAGGCGGTCGGCGCGCTCGGTCGATCGCTGTGGGAGGGAATCGCGGACGGCGACGTGCTCGCGACGCTGGCGAGCGACGCGGAGCTCGAGGCGCTGGTCGATGGCGAGGCCAACACCCGCATCCGCCTTCGTCGCCCGGGGCTTCGCGCCCAGCTGGGCGAGCGCATGCACACGATCCCACCGCAGCTCGAGGGCGCGACGTACCTCGGCGTGTGCGCGCGAGACGCACGCGACCACGACGAGCGCAGCGGCCTCGGCCTGCTGCGGCCGAGCTGGGTGATCGCGCGGGTGCTCATCGCGGGTCAGCTCGCCGGCAGCGCCCGGCGCATCGCCCTCTGGGTCGACGGGCCCTTCGTGTACGACGGCGAGCACTTCGTCGCGCTCGAGCTCACCGCGATCGAGTCGCCGCGATGGGAGCACTCCGATCTCGAGCTCGGCGCGTGCGACGTGAGCGACGGGCTCTGAGCGCGCCGAGGCGCTCGAGCCCGAAGTCACGTCGAGGTCACATCAAGATCTCGTCGACCGGCCGGAGCAGCGGGGGGATGTCGGTGTCGCCGATGCGCTGCCGCAGGTTGACCTCGATCATCCGCGAGATGGCGGAGAGCGGCAGATCGTTGGGGTCCGTGCCGAAGGGCTGCTCGATCTCGTCGCCCACGATGTCGAGGCCGAAGAACGCGTACGAGACCACGAGCACGACGATGGGCGTGAAGACGCCCGTCTCGCTGACGAGCCCGAACGGCAGGCCGTAGCAGTACACGGCGACGATGCGGTGGATCAGGGTGGTGTAGGAGAACGGGATCGGCGTGGCCTTGATGCGCTCGCAGCCACCCTGCAGGTCGGTGAGGATGTTGAGCGACTGATCCAGCTGATTGAGGTGGTAGGGATGGATCCAGCCGCGGTGCCACGCGCTCCGGAACATCTCGGCGGTCTTGGTCGTGATCGCGAACGGCCGGTTGCTCTGCGTCTTGAGGCCCTCGACCTCCTCGGCGGGCAGGAACGGCAGGAGCTCGCTGAGGTCGTCCTCGTCCCGCAGGTGCAGTCGCAGCGCGTGGGTGAACGCGATGATCCGGCGCACCAGCACCTTCTGCAGCGCGGCCAGCTCGACCGCCTCTTCGGCGCTCAGCGAAGGCGCGCCCGCGAGCCCGCCGATCAACGTCAGGATCTGTCGCGTCGCGGAGCGCGTCTGGTTGACGATGCCTCCCCAG
>CAYZQM010000211.1:0-864 GCA_964480175.1 uncultured Sandaracinaceae bacterium | reverse complement strand
CTCCCACCACCGGTCGTAGGCCGCGTTGTTGCGGAAGCCCAAGAAGATCGACAGCGCGACGCCCGAGAGCTGAAAGGGCAGCGGGTGAAGGTCGCTGTGGAAACGCGAGTCCTCGAGGTGCAGCTCGGCCCACGTCACCAAGCACGAGAGCAAGAACACGCCCGCGATCCGCGCCTTGGTACGAGGGAGCTCCGTGCCCTTGTACTTGAAGACGAGGTTGAAGAACCCGACGGACTTGGGGACCAACATGAGGGCCGAAGGTGTACCACAGGCCTGACGCGTCGCGGCGTGCGGAAGCCATCGAGTGGCGCGAGCCGACGTGTGGCCCGCGAGTACACTCAGCGCGCTCGCACCTGCGAGCATCGAGGAGTCGAGAGCGAATGACGAAGATGAGAGCGCTCGTGAAGTCCCAGCGCGACGTCGGGATCTGGATGGGCGAGGCCGAGATCCCCGAGGTCGGCCCCAACGACGTCAAGATCGAGATCCACAAGACCGCCATCTGCGGCACCGACATCCACATCTACAACTGGGATGCCTGGGCGCAGAAGACCATCCCGGTGCCGATGCACGTGGGCCACGAGTACGTGGGTCGCGTCGTGGAGATCGGCTCGCACGTACGCGGCTTCGACATCGGAGATCGGGTGAGCGGTGAAGGCCACATCACCTGCGGCTTCTGCCGTCGCTGCCGCGCGGGCAAGCGCCACCTCTGCCGCAACACCGTGGGTGTCGGGGTGAACCGGCCCGGCGCGTTCGCCGACTACCTCGTCATCCCCGCGGTGAACGCCTTCAAGCTGCCGGACTCGATCTCCGACGACGTCGCGTCGTTCCTCGATCCGCTGGGCAACGCGGCGCACACCGCGCTCT
>CAYZQM010000210.1:0-12256 GCA_964480175.1 uncultured Sandaracinaceae bacterium | reverse complement strand
AACCGAAGATGCCGGAAGCAGCCAGGAAAGGCCGCTCGGGGGAGGGCGGGGTCGAGCTCATCGTGCCGCTTCGTTACCGCGCTCGAGCGCGCCGAGCACTGCGCGTTGGCCCGAATGCTGCCTCGGCCAGCATGTCGCGGGGTGATTCCGTTGCGGGTTGATCGCGGGCCCTCCGTCTGAGACAAGGGCCCGCATGCGTGCCTGGGGTCTTCGATTGGTCGCCGCTTCGTGCTCGGCGTTCGCGCTCGCCTGCGGCGGCGGCGCGAGCAGCGACGGTCCCGAGTACACCGCGCGGGATCGCGGCGTGACCACGTCCGAGCCGAGCACCGAGGGCGCCGAGGACAGCATGATCGAAGCGCTGAACCGTCGGGCGCGCGCCGGTGCGGTCACCGAGATCCTGCACGGCGTCGAGGTGAGCGATCCCTACCGCGCGCTCGAGACCGAGTCGGAGCTCACGACCGAGTGGATCGACGTGCAGACGGCGCGCACCGCGGCCGCGATCGCCGAGTGGTCCAACTCCGCGATGGCCGCGCGCCTCGAGGAGAACCTCCGCATCGGGGTGCTCGGCGCGGGCGACATCGCGGGCGATATGGCGTTCATCAGCCGGCGCGATGGCGATCGGGAACAGCCCGCGCTCTACGTGCGCTCGATCCGCACCGGCGCCGAGCGCCTCTTGATCGATCCCACGACGTACGGCGCACGTGGCGCGCTGACTGGTACTTCGTCTCGCCGACGGGGCGCTACGTCGCGTTCGGGATCTCCACCAACGGGGACGAGCGCAGCACGCTGCGGGTGATGGAGACCGCGACCGGCAACCTGTTGCCCGACACCATCGAGCACACGAAGTGGTCCGAGGTGGCGTGGCTGCACGGCGAGACCGGCTTCTACTACCGGCGCTATCCCCGCGAGGGCGAGCCGAACTTCAGCGCCGAGGAGCCCGACGCGTACCACACGCGGCTCTTCTTCCACGCGCTCGGCGCCGATCCTTCGAGCGATCCGCTGGTGTTCGCGCCCGAGGATCCCACCGCGTTCCCTTCGGCCGACGTCTCCGACGACGACCGACACGTCGTGCTCAACGTCTTTCGCGGGTGGTCGGCCTCCGACGTGATGCTCTTCGATCGCGGCGCGAGCGCGCGAGGTCGGGTGAGCGCGCCCGACGAGGCCCACCCGATCGTGCCGGTCGTGGTGAACGCGACGCAGCTCTACCAAGGCGAAGTGCACGGCGGCCGGCTCTACGTGCTCACGAACGACGGCGCGCCTCGCTACCAGCTCTTCTCGGTCCCGGTCGCCGACGCCGCGAACCGCGCGGCGTGGACCGTCGTGATCCCGGAGAGCGAGCACACCATCGAGGGCTGGCACGTCGTCGGCCAGCGCATCGTGCTGCACGTGATCGACGCGGTCCGCTCGCGTCTCCTGGTGCGGCGCATGGACGGGAGCGACGACGGAGAGATCGAGCTGCCGACCCGCGGCGCCGTCTCGGGGTTCGCGGCCGACACCGCGGGAGGGCGCCTGCTCTTCGGCTTCTCGAGCTACGTCCACGCGCCGAGCGTGCACGTGTGGAACGCAGGCAACGCGCGCGGTCGGGGACGCGCGGTCACCATGCTGGCGCAGGTCGAGGCGCCTGATCTGAGCGGGCTGACGATCACCCAGGCGAGCGTGCCGAGCGCGGATGGGACGCCCATCAACGTCTACCTCGCGCACCGCGCGGACTTGGTGCGCAACGGTGATGCGCCCGTGCTCTTGAACGCGTACGGCGGCTTCAACATCTCGCTGCTGCCGGGCTTTCAACGCCACCCGCTCTACTGGATGGAGCGCGGCGGGGTCTTCGCGGTGGCCAACCTGCGGGGCGGCGGCGAGTTCGGCGAGGCGTGGCATCGCGACGGCAACCTCGCGAACAAGGAGCACGTCTTTCAGGACATGGAGGCCGTCATTCGCTGGTTCGGTACGGGCGAAGGCGAGGGCGGCAGCGGTCTGTCGCGGTCCGAGCGCATCGGGATCACCGGCGGCTCGAACGGGGGCCTGTTGATGGGGGCGATGATCACCCGGGTGCCCGAGACCTTCGGCGCGGCGGCCTCGTACGTGGGTCTGTACGACATGGTCCGCTACCACCGCTTCCCGCCCGCGGAGCTCTGGGTCACCGAGTACGGCTCGAGCGAGGACGCCACCCAGTTCGGTTGGCTCTCGGCGTACTCGCCCTACCACCGGGTGCGCCGCCACGCGGACACCGGGGTGACGTATCCCCCCGTGCTGATCGAGACCGCGGACCACGACACGCGGGTGCACTGGGGCCACTCCACCAAGTTCGCTGCGCTCCTGCAGGAAGCGAGCGGCGAGCCGGATCCCTCGATCTACTTCTACCGCGAGCGTGACGTCGGACACGGCGCGGGCACCCCGGTGTCTGCGATGGTGCAGCGCTACGTCCGGATGTACGCCTTCTTGGAGCACGCGCTCGGCGTGCCGAGGTACGCGAGACCATGAACGCCAGCAGCCTTCCCCCCCGAAGCAACGCGCCGCGATTGGAGGTTGCGCGTATCTCCGGTACGATGCCCGTCGTCAGCATGGGACGGCAGCGCGTGGACGACGAGACGACCCAGGTGCCCGTCGACGCACCGAGCGAGCGCACGCCGACCCACGGCATCCCGCGCAACCGTCCGCGCCTCGTCGTGCTGCACGGGCCCAGCGTGGGCGCCATGCACCGCATCAGCGACGGAGCCGTCATCGGCCGGCAGAGCGACGCGGCCGTGCAGCTCGACACCGCGGAGATCAGCAGGCGGCACGCCCGCCTGGTGGTGAAGCAGGACCAGTTCTTCGTCGAAGACCTCGGCTCGCGCAACGGGACCTACCTGAACGGCGCGCGCATCGAGAAGCCGATGGCCTTGAAGGAGGGCGACAAGCTCGAGATCGGCGGCGTGGTGCTGCGCTTCGCGCTCTTCGATCAGCTCGACGAGGAGTACCAAGAGCAGATCTACGAGTCGTCGCTCCGCGACGGTCTGACGCGCGCGTTCAACCGGAAGTACCTCGACGAGCGGCTCGACTCCGAGTGCGCGTACTCGCTGCGTCACGACACCCCGCTCTCGCTGCTCATCTTCGACATCGATCGCTTCAAGACGATCAACGACACCTGGGGCCATCAGGTGGGCGACGCGGTGCTCATCCAGCTGGTGCAGCACGTGCTGCGGGTGATCCGCGCCGAGGACGTGCTCGCGCGCTACGGGGGCGAGGAGTTCGTGGTGCTCTCGCGCGGCATCAAGCTCGCGGAGGCCATCGCGTTCGGCGAGCGCCTGCGCGCGGCGGTGGTGCGTCAGGCGTTCGTGCACGGCAGCGAGCGGGTGCCGGTCAGCATCAGCATCGGCGTCGCCTCGATGCCCGAGCCCGACGTGCTCCAAGCGAGCCACCTCTTCGATCGCGCCGACCGCGCGCTCTACTTGGCGAAGCAGCGCGGGCGCAACCGCGTCGAGTCGATCTAGGCATCGTCGAAGTCGCGCCGAGAGGCGGAGCTGACGAGAGCAGAAATCCGGAACAGACGCTGGGGTCTGTTCGTGCCTGCTTGGATTGCTGCTCAGTCCGCGGGCGCGGGATCGGCCGGTGGCGGCGGCGCGGCTTCGCCTCCCGCCGTCGGCGACGCTTCGATGGGCGTCCCCTCCATCGCGGGCGGCGCCTCGTACGCCACCACCTCGAGCGGCTCGGGGCCCTCGCTCAGGTCCCAACGCAGATCCACCGTCCCCGCCGCTGCGGCGAAGCGCAGGATCACGTGCGATGCGTCCCGAGGGATCGAAGGCAATCCGTCCTCGGCGACTGCGGGGAAGGCCATGCGGAAGGTGTGGCGCTGCCGGTGGATCGAGGGGAAGTAGCGCCGCTGATCCGCGCTCGGCCTGGGGATGCGGACGAGCTCGACCGGCTCCACCTGGCGCCCGGAGGGATCGATCATGAGCACCCGGATGTCCGAGGTGGTGCCCGTGAGATCTCCGTCGCGGTAGATCGGCGTGGCGAGCGTCACGAAGAAGCGGTGGCGCACCCGCGCATCCAGCAGCGTCTCCTCGAGGAGGCGGCTGCGCTCCTCGGTGGTGAAGCTGTGGTCGTCGGCGTAGCGCACGACGTAGCCCCAGCGGAACTCCCACGACTCGAAGGTCGCGGTCACGTGCAGCACCTCGCCGAGGCGGCCGAAGTCGAAGTCGTCCGCGCTGCGGGTCCAGCGACCGTACACGTCGCCGTAGTCGCCCGGGGTGAACTCGCGGGTCTCTTGCCGCAGGGTGACGGGGCCCGCGCCGCACGCGGCGAACGCGAGACAGAGCGCCGCGAGGGCGGCCAATCGACGCCCGCTCACGAGGGGAACTCGTCGCGCCCGAACACGGCCACGAAGTCCAAGCCGGCGCCGCGCAGGATCTCGGCGCCGCCTTCCTGGCGGTCGACCAGCGCGACGACGCCTGCGATCGACAAGCCCCGCTCGCGCAGCTTCTCCACGGCTTTGAGCGTCGAGCCGCCGGTGGTCACCACGTCCTCGAGCACGGCGACCGCGGTGCCCTCGGCCATCCTCGTGTCGCCCTCCATCAGGCGCGCCGAGCCGTGGTCCTTGGCCTGCTTGCGCACGTAGATGGCGTCGAGCGGCGCGCCCTTCTGGAAGCTCACCAGCGACACCGCGGAGGCGAGCGGACAGCCGCCGAGCTCGACGCCCGCGACCGCCTGCGGCCGCGTCTTCAGCGCCGACAGCGCTTGCAGCATCACCTCGCCTACCAGCGCGTGGCCCTCGGCGAGCAGGACGGTCTGCTTGCAGTCGACGAAGAAGTCACTCTCGCGTCCGGACGCGAGCGTGACCTTGCGCTTGGCGTAGCTGCGCTCGGTGAGCAGCGCGAGCAGGCGATCCCGCGGGCCGCTCACGGCGCGCCGTCCCTTCGCTGGCTGCGCACCCGACCCAGGCGTGGCACCACGGGCGGCGGCGGCGCGCCGGGCTTGGCTCCGAGCGAAGCGTCGACAGGCGGGCGCTGTGCTTCGAGCGCGGCGCGCTGTGCTTCGAGCGCTGCGCGCGGTGCGTCGAGCGGCGGGCGAGGCACGCCTCGGAGCGGCGTGTCGGTGGTGCGATCGCGGATGGCCCCTCGGTCGCGGACGTCCGGCGGCTCGGTCGTCCGCTCGCGGATGCCGGGCGCTGCGGCGCGCTCTTCGGGCTCGGGCGCAGGCGCGCCCGTCAGCGTCGAGAGCCGCGCGGGCGTCAGCGGCGGACGCACGTCCGTCGGCGCGTCGAACGTCCCGCTCGACGTGAACGGGGCGGTCAGCGTGCCGCCCACCGTGCGCCGCAGCCGATCGGCGCCGGTCATGCGGACGCGTCCGCGGAGCACCGCGCCGCTGGCCGCCGAGACCCGATCCGCCTGCACGTCACCGAGCACCCGCGCGCCTGCCTCGAGCCGCAGGAGCTCGAGCACGGTGACGGGGCCTTCGACCTCGCCGCGCACCACCATCGCGCGCGCTCGCACCTCGCCGCGCAGCACCGCGCCCGGCTCGATGGTCAGCAGTCCATCGAGATCCACGCTGCCGATCAGCGTGCCGCGCACGACGAGATCGCCGCTGCCGCGCACCTCGCCCTCGAGCGCCACGCCGGCCGGCAAGACCGACGTCCTCATCGATCGCCTCCCGGCTCGCCCATCTCGATGAGGCCATCGAGGGCCGCGCCGTCGTCGATCGTGAGCGACAAGGCGCGCACGTCACCGTGCACCCGCGCGTTCGAGCGCAGCGTCACCGACTGACCAGCGACGTGACCGTCGACCTCGCCCTGCACCTCGACGTCGGTCGCGCGGACGGGGCCGGTCACCGCGCCGCTGGCGGCGATCGTCAGCGTCCCGTCGAGCGCGATGTCGCCCTCGAAGCTGCCCTCGATGCTCAGGTCCCCCTTGCCACGGACGCTGCCGCGCACCACGAGGGAGCCGCCGAAGATCCCGCTCACGAGCGCGCTCCCCGAATCGGGCTCGATCCACCGAGAGCGCCCGCGAGCGGCATGCTACGAAACGCCAAATCCTGAATCACCACGCTCACGTTCGGCCTCACTTCGGTGCACCGACGGCGCACGCCCGCGGAGGCTACCGAGCGCCCTCCGCTTCGTCCACTGTCCCGCTTCGCCCACGCTCCGCTGTGTGTCCACGCTCCTCGGTCTCCACGCTCCTCGGTCTCCCCGCGACCCTTCACGCTTCGTGACTCGCGCGGACGTCACCCCCGGCGAACACTCGCTCTCCGATGACCACCGCGCCCCATCCGCTCGACGCCCCTGACCCGTCGCTGCAAAGGCCTCCCACGCGCATGCCCGACAGCCCCTTGCTCACGTCGTACGAGGAGCTCTTCGAGCCCTTCCAGCTCGGCATCAAGCCGCCCGCGCAGTTCCGGGTGGGGACGGAGGCGGAGAAGAGCGGCGTGCGCGCCGACGGATCGGCGGTGCCCTACGGCGGGCCGCTGGGGATCTCCGCGGTCCTGCGCGCGCTCGAGCAGCGCGGCTGGCACGCCGAGCGGGAGCACGAGGGCGGGCCGATCATCGCGCTGCTCAAGAGCGGCGCGTCGGTGACGCTGGAGCCCGGCGCTCAGCTCGAGCTGAGCGGCGCCCCGCTGCGCACCATCCACGAGACCGCCGCCGAGATGAAGGCGCACCTCGACGAGGTCGGCGAGATCGGCGCCGCGCTCGACATCCACTTCTTGGGGCTCGGCTTCCATCCGTTCGCGCGCCGCGAAGAGCTCGAGTTCGTGCCGAAGCTCCGCTACGGGGTGATGAAGCGCTACCTGCCGACGCGCGGCGGGCACGGGCTCGACATGATGCTGCGCACCTCGACCGTGCAGGCGAACTTCGACTTCGCGAGCGAGGCCGACGCGCTCCGCAAGCTGCAGGTCGGCCTGCGCCTGTCGCCGATCGTGAGCGCGATGTTCGCGAACAGCCCGTTCGTCGACGCGGCGGCGACGGGCGAGCGGAGCCACCGGGTGAAGGTGTGGCTCGACGTCGATCCGGACCGCAGCGGTCTCTTGCCGTTCGCGTGGACCGATCGCGAGCTGACGTTCCGCGACTACGTCGAGTGGGCGCTGGACGTCCCGATGTTCCTCGTGAAGCGAGGCGGCGAGATCATCCACAACACGGGACAGTCGTTCCGCTCGTTCTGGCAGGACGGCTTCGATGGTCACCGCGCGACCCAGCTCGACTGGGCGACCCACATCAACACGCTCTTTCCCGAGGTGCGCCTCAAGCGAACGCTCGAAGTGCGCAGCGCCGACTCGCAGCCCGAGGACACGCTCTGCGCGCTGCCCGCGCTGTGGAAGGGCATCTTCCACGACAACAGGGCGCTGGCGTCGGCCGAGTCGCTCGCGAGCAAGCTCAGCCTCGACGAGGTGCAGAAGGCCCGCCCCGAGATCGGCGAGCGAGCCTTGCGCGCGAAGCTCCGCGGCGGCGAGGTGACCCGCGACGTCGCGGACTGGGCCGGCGAGCTGCTCGAGATCGCCGAGGGCGGCCTCGAGCGGATCGCGCACCGCGACGTGGAAGGTCGTGACGAGCGCGTGCACCTCGAGGCGCTGCGCACGTTGGTCGGCGCAGGCGAGTCGCCCGCCGATCGACTGCTGCGCATGCTGAACGGCAAGACGGACCGCGCCTCGATCATCGCCGCCACCCGCCTGCGCTGAGCGCTCCGTCCGAGCTGCGCCGACCGGTGCGGTGCGTCGCCCGCCTGATCGCCGATGGCTGCGCGATCGGCGGCCATATTGGGTAGAGTGCCGCGCATGTCCGATCATGCTCCGCAGCTCCCGCTCCTCGATGCCGCCGTGGCGGCCGTCCGTCAGCGCTCTTCGCTCGTGCCCCAGGTCGCGCTCGTGCTCGGCTCGGGGCTCGGGGCGTTCGCGGACGAGCTGACCGACAAGACCGCGATCCCCTACGGTGACATCCCCGGGATGCCCGTGAGCAACGTCGTCGGTCACGCGGGCAAGCTGGTGCTCGGCGGCGCCGAGGGCGCGAGCGTCGTCGCGATGCAGGGCAGGGTGCACCTCTACGAAGGTCACCCGGTGAGCGACGTGGTCTTCGGGCTGCGCCTCTGTCTGCGTCTGGGCGCGAAGGTGGTGATCGTCACCAACGCCGCGGGCGGCAGCAACCCGCACTTCGTCCCCGGGGATCTGATGCTCATCGAGGATCACCTGAACCTCACCGGCATGAGCTCGCTGACCGGCCCCAACGAGGACGAGCTCGGCGTGCGCTTCCCCGACATGAGCGAGGCCTACGACGGACAGCTCCGCGCCTTGGCGCTCGAGGTCGCGAGCAAGGGCGGCTTTCAGCTGGTGCGCGGCGTCTACGCGGGCTTGCTCGGTCCGCAGTACGAGACGCCCGCCGAGATCCGGATGCTGCAGCGATTGGGCGCGGACGCCGTCGGCATGAGCACCGTGCTCGAGACGGTCGCGGCGCGGCACATGGGCGCGCGGGTGCTCGGCATCTCGTGCATCACCAACAAGGCCGCGGGGCTGAGCCCGGTGCCGCTGGATCACAGCGAGGTGCAGGAGACCGCGAACCACGCGCGGGCCCGCTTCGTGTCGCTCTTGCGCGGCGTGCTCGGCGGGATCGCACGGGGCGAGGCGTGAGCGCGATTCGCGGCAAGAGTCGGAAGAAGGCCGCGCCGAAGGCGAGCGCGGTCGACTGGAAGCAGCTGCAGAAGCTGGCGCGTGCCGCGAGCAAGAAGGCGCATGCGCCGTACTCCGGCTACCACGTCGGCGCCGCGCTCCTCGCGAGCGATGGGCGGATCTTTCTGGGCGCGAACGTGGAGAACGCGAGCTACGGCCTCGCGCAGTGCGCCGAGCGAACCGCGATCGGCGCGGCGGTGGTCGCGGGCGCGCGGAAGTTCGTCGCCATCGCCATCGCCTCGCCGGGCACGAAGCCCGCGAGCCCCTGCGGCATGTGCCGCCAGGTGCTGGCGGAGTTCCCTCCCTCGTTCCCCGTCCGCTGCTTCGCGGAGCGCGGCGAGCCCGTCGACAGCACGGTGAGCGCGCTGCTTCCCGGTGCGTTCGGCCCGGCAGAGCTGGCCCAAGCCAAGCCGAAGAAGGCCCGCGGCTGAGGCGCGCTCGCGGCGCTTGATCGGCGTCCCGTGATCGAGTGATTCTCAGCGCGACGATGAGGGACGCGACGCACGAGGAGGGGGCCTCCAAGAAGAAGAAGCGGCGTCCCTGTCAGCGCTGCGGGAACTTCGCCAAGCGTGCGCGCCTCGGAGATCGGCGCTGGTGCCTCGACTGCTTGAAGCGCGCCGATCCCATCGAGCGCGATCGGATCACGGCGGGGTCGCTCGCCTCCGCGACCTTCGCGCTCGCCGCGCGCGCCGCGCCCCGCCTGCTGGTGCCGGCGCTCGGCTATGCGCTCCTCACGGCCGTCCTGCAGCACCAGTTCGCGGAGTCCCCCGTGGCCTCGCTGCTCGGCACGGTCCTCGGCTTCGTCTGGGCCATCGGCCTCGTCTCCATGCGCATCGATCTCGCGCTCGCGATCGTCGAGGGCCGCCCGCTGCCTCCGATGGGCGAGCTCGTCGCTGCCGTCACACGACGCTTCGGATCGATCTTTCGACTTCAGCTCATGTGCTCGCTCGCCGTGCTCGGCTGGAGCCTCCTGTTGGTCGTTCCGGGCATCATGCGCGCGCTCGACCTGATGCTCGCGCCCGAGATGCTCGTCCTCGAGGGGCACGAAGAGACGAGCGTCGCGATGAACGAGAGCACCGTGCGCGTGCGGGGCCACCGGATGACGCTGGCGCTCACCTCGATGATCGTGCTGGGCGCGCCGATGGCGCTCATCGTCGCGGTCGGCTTCTTGCGCCTCGGGCCCGAGGTGCAGATGGGGATGAGCGTCCTGCTCTCGCTCTGCATCACGGTCTCGCAGTTCGCGTCGAGCGCCCTGTACTTCAAGCTGCGGTGGGCCGCGGCGCTCGAGAAGCTCGCGCCCAGCAGCACCTGACGCACGCGCGCGTCACTCGCCGAGGGCGCGCGACAAGTACGGCGCCGTCCGGCTCGCGCGAACGCGCGCGATCTGCGCCGGGGTGCCCGTCGCGACGATGGTGCCTCCGCGCTCGCCGGCGCCGGGGCCGAGGTCGATCACGTGATCGGCCGCGGCCACCACGGCGAGATCGTGCTCGACGACGATCACCGTGTGCCCGCTCGTCACCAGGCCCTGGAGCTGCCCGATCAGCGTCTCGACGTCGGACGGATGCAGGCCCGTGGTGGGCTCGTCGAGCACGTAGAGGTTGTGGCCTCGCTGGCTGCGCTGCAGCTCGGTCGCGAGCTTGATCCGCTGGGCCTCGCCGCCCGAGAGCTCCGTCGCGGGCTGGCCCAGGCGGAGGTAGCCGACGCCGACGTCGCGCAGCACCTCGAGCGCCCGCGCGACCGCAGCCGCTTCCCCGTCGTCCGCGCTCGCGGAGAAGAACGCGTGCGCGGCGTCGACGGTCATGCCGAGCACGTCCGCGATCGACTTGCCCAGGTAGCGCACCTCGAGCGTCTTTGCGTCGTAGCGCGAGCCACCGCACGCGGGGCAGGGCGCGTACACGCTCGGCAGGAACAGCATCTCGACGAAGACGGCGCCCTCGCCCTGGCAGGTCTCGCAGCGGCCCTTCTTCACGTTGAACGAGAAGCGCCCCGCGTCGTAACGCCGCTTGCGCGCCAGCGGCGTGCTCGCGAAGAGCTTGCGGACGTGATCGAAGAGCCCGGTGTACGTCGCGAGGTTCGATCGCGGCGTGCGCCCGATCGGGCGCTGATCGACGCGGACCAAGCGCGTGATGTGCTCGAGCCCCGCCGTGATCGCGCCTTCGGTCGGGCTCGGGGCCGCCTCGAGCTCCGCGCCCTCGGCGCTCTCGTCGTCGCGCTCTTCGCCCGCGGGCTCGCCGCCCAAGCCTCGCGTCACCAGCTCGACGAGCGCCTGGCTCACCAAGCTCGACTTGCCCGAGCCGGACACGCCCGTCACCGCGGTGAGGCGCCCGAGCGGAAAGCGCGCCGTGACGTTCGCGAGGTTGTTGCGCCGCACGCCCTCGAGCACGAGCCACGCGTCGGGCGCAGGCCGCGGCGGCGTGGCGTCCCGCGCGCTCGCGGATCCGAACAGGTAGCGGCGGGTGATCGAGCGCTCGATCCGTGCGAGCCCGTCCGGCACGCCGCTGTAGAGGATCTCGCCGCCGTGCTCGCCGGCGCCCGGACCGACGTCCACGATCCAGTCGGCGTGCCGCACCACGTCGAGCTCGTGCTCGACGACGAAGAGCGAGTTGCCCTGGGCCTTGAGCCGATCGAGCGCCGCGAGCAGCGCCTCGGTGTCCGCCGGGTGCAGCCCCGCCGACGGCTCGTCCAGCACGTACACCACGCCGAACAGGTTCGAACGCACCTGCGTCGCCAGCCGCAGGCGCTGCAGCTCGCCGGGCGACAGCGTCGGCGTGCTGCGCTCGAGCGTCAGGTAGCCGAGGCCGAGCTCGAGGAGCACATCGAGCCGCGCGACGGCGTCTTCGGCGATGCGCTGCGCGACCACGACCTGCTCGGGGTGCTCGGCGGCGCCCCCTCTGCGGCGCCCCTGGGCGTACGGCAGAAAGCGCGCGGCGAGCTGCTCGAGCGAGAGCCGCGAGAGCTCGGTGATGTCGAGCCCGTCGAAGGTCACCGAGAGCGCCGCGCGCCCGAGGCGCTTGCCGCCGCACGTGCTGCACTCGCTCGCGATCATCGAGCGCAGCGCGCGCTGCTTCATCATCGCGCTCTGGGTGGTGGCGAAGCTGTGCAGCACGTGGCGCCGCGCGCTCGAGAACGTGCCCATGTAGCTCGGCTCGTCACCGCGCTTCTGGGCGCGCCGCGTCTCGGCGGGCGTGAGGCCCGCGTACACCGCGACGGTGGGCTGCTCGTCGGTGAAGAGGATCCACTCGCGCTCCTTCTTGGGCAGCGAGCGCCACGGCACGTCCACGTCGATGTGCAGCGCGACCAGGATGTCGCGCAGGTTCTGTCCGCCCCAGGCCTGCGGCCAGGCCGCGACCGCGCGCTCTCGGATGGTCTTGTCCGGGTCGGGGACCATCGAGGCCTCGGTCACCGTGTACACCCGGCCCAGGCCACTGCACGTGGGGCACGCGCCGTCCGGCGTGTTCGGCGAGAACGCGTCGGCGTGCAGCAGCGCCTGCCCGCGCGGATAGGTGCCCGCGCGCGAGTAGAGCATGCGGATCGAGTTCGAGAGCGTGGTGACCGTGCCCACCGACGAGCGCGTCGAGGTGCCGCCGCGCTGCTGCTGCAACGCGATCGCGGGAGGCAGGCCCTCGATCTCGTCGAC
>CAYZQM010000209.1:11309-12277 GCA_964480175.1 uncultured Sandaracinaceae bacterium | reverse complement strand
GTTGTCGATGCCGCGTCCGATCGACGTCTCGCCCTCTTGCAGGACGTACTCCTTGCCGAGGTCCTTGCCCGCCTCGACGTACAGAAACGGATGGCGCGGCGCGTCCTCGAGGATGGCCGTGCTCTGCTCGGCCAACAGATCGGAGTCGTCGATGCGCGTGCTCTCGCCCGCGATGCCACCCTCGAACTCCGCGAACGCATCGACGGGCCCGCTCGGCGGCGGCGGCGGGATCGACTCGTCGTCGTCGCGCGCGACCGGACCGCCGGGCATCGCCTCCATCGGAGGCGGCGGCTCGCTCTCGGGCGCCGACAGCTCCGTGGCCACCTCTTGGAAGGCTCCCGCCGGGCCCCCGAGCTGCGGCCTCGCCGCGGGCTCGTCCTCGTTGCGCACGCGCGTCGCCTCGGGCTCTAAGCCCGGCTTCGCCTGGCCACCGGGACCAGGAAACGCACCGTGATAGGAGGCCATGGAGGTCGAGTCTGACGCGAAGCGTAGACAAATGCTTGGTATGCCTCAATCCCAACGTGACCCACATGCCCCACAGGACACCTGACGCCGCCGCGCTCCGAACGTCGCTGACCGACCGGCACGCAGGACGCGACGACGAAGGAAGGACGAGCGCGTGTCCGAAGACGAGCTGATCGCCGCGCTCGCGCGCATCTTCGACGGCGGCGCAGGGCCGGGCGTGACGCTCGGCATCGGCGACGACGCGGCGGTCCTCGCTGTGCACGACGCGAGCACCGTCGTGTCGGTGGACGCCGCCGTCGAGGGCGTGCACTTCCAGATCGGGTGGGCGACGCCGGCGCAGCTCGGTGGACGCGCGCTGCTCGCCGCCGTGTCCGACCTCGCGGCGATGGGCGCCTCCCCGAAGGCAGCGCTGATCTCCCTCGCGTTGCCCCCGAGCCTGCGCGAGCGCGTCCCCGCGCTCGCCGAAGGGATCGCAGCGGCTGCGCGCACCTCGGACTGCGTCG
>CAYZQM010000209.1:0-11299 GCA_964480175.1 uncultured Sandaracinaceae bacterium | reverse complement strand
CCACACGACGGTGCTGGGCGCGATCGCTGCCGGGCGCCGTCCCCTCACGCGCGCAGGCGCTCGGGTCGGCGACGGGCTCTTCGTCACGGGCACGCTGGGCGCCGCTGCGATCGGCTTGGCGGCGATCGAAGCCGGGCGCGCAGACGAGCCTTCGCTCGCGCCCTTCGCCGCGAGGTGGCGAGCGGGGCGCGCGCAGCTCGCGCTCGGCGCGCAGCTGCTCGGCGTGGCGAGCGCGTGCCTCGACGTCTCCGACGGCCTGCTCCGCGACGCGCACCGCCTGGCCACCGCGAGCGACGTGCGCTTGGTGATCGACGCCGACGCGCTGCCGCTCGAGCCAGGACACGACGACGCGGCGCGCGCGCTCGACCGGGAGCCGCGGTCCCTCGCGCTCGCGGGGGGCGAAGACTACGAGCTGCTCTTCACCGCTCCGTCGGGCTTCGATCGGCCCTGGGCTCGACGCATCGGAGAGGTGCGAGCCGCGGACGGCGCGCGCATCGAGGTGCACGCGTCCGGGGCGCCCGTCGCGATCACCCACATGGGCCACGATCACTTCGCCTGATCGCGAGCTTCAGGGCTCTTCGGGCTCTGGGATGGTCACGATGAAGCTCGCGCCCTGCCCTGCTTCGCTCTCGACGTGGATGGTGCCGCCGTGCGCCTCGACGAGGCGCTTGACGATCGAGAGCCCGAGGCCCGTGCCGCCGTGCTCGCGCGTCGATCCGCCGTCGACTTGATAGAACGCATCGAAGATGCGCGCGTGCTCGGCCTCCGAGATGCCGACCCCCGAGTCGACCACCCGGATCTCGAGCGCGCGCCGCGGGGTCAGCAGGAGCACCGCGCCCATGCCGCCGCCGTCGCCGTCGGGATCCGCGACGCCCTCGCGCGCCACGAAGCGAACCGTCCCGCCCGCGGGCGTGAACTTGAGCGCGTTCTCGGTGAGGTTGAAGAGCACCTGGCGGATGCGCACCGGATCGGCCCAGAGCGGAGGAACGTCGGGCTCCACCTCGACCACCAGCTTGATCCCCTTCTTCGCCGCAGCGGGCGCGAACGTCTTCTGCACCTCGCGCAGCGTGTCCGCCGCGTCGAGCCGCTCGCGCTCGACCCGCAGCGTGCCCTGCTCGAGCTTGTTCAGGTCGAGCAAGCTGGTGATCAGCGCGAGCAGGTGATCGCCCTTGCTCCGGATCGTCTCGACGAACTCTTTCTGCTCGCCGACGAGCTCGCCCGCGATGCCCGCCGCGAGCATGTCGGAGTAGCCGATGATGCTGGTCAGCGGGGTGCGCAGCTCGTGGCTGACGGTCGCGAGGAAGTTCGACTTGAGGCGATCGAGCTCCTTGAGCCGATCGTAGGCCTCCTGCAGCGAGTCGTTCTTCTCCGCGAGCTCGCGGTAGCTCTGGCGCACGCTGGCGACGTGCATCTGGCTCGTGAGGAAGGCCCGGTGTCCCGAGAAGAGGATCAGATCGAGGATGCGGGTGAAGTGCTCCTCGATGCGGATCAGCGTGTCGGCCCGCACCCGCGGCATCTGCCCGAGCAGGTTGCGCGACTTCTCGGGATCGATGCGGTCATCGAGCACGAGGAGGCTGCGCGGGACCTCCTTCATCTCGGCCGGGACGTAGGGACCGATGACGAAGCGGCCGATGCGCCGGCCCTGGTAGACCATGGGCACCACGCGGTACTCGGCGCCGGTGAAGCACGGGTGGGTGATGCTGCCGCCGTCGGGCTCGAGCCGCTTCACCGCGTCGACCACCGACGTGCAGGCGGCTCTGCCGGCGGGCAGCCCATTCACGTACGCGCACACCGCCTGCTCCTCGTGGGCGTCGGCCAGCAAGACGCCCTCGGCAGAGAAGACGCGAACGGGCAGCGCGAAGAGATCGTGGAAGCTGCGGCACACCTCGGCGAGCGCACGACGGTCGACGACCTGCTCGAGCCGCCCGACCTCGCCCATCACCAGCTCGTTGCTCGTGGTGGCCGAGCTCATCGCCCGCCTCCACGTCCGATGCGCCCGAGCTCCGTCTTCATGCCCAGCCGGGTCTGCAGCTCGCCGAGTAGCACGTCCTGACGGAAGCCGAATTTCTCCGCGAGCTGGTGCTCCTTCTCGAGCGCCTCCAGCGTGATCGTCACCAGACCGACCAGCGACTCCAGCACGCCCTGGCCCCGCAGCGCGACGGCCTTGTAGACCGGCTCTCGACCGCGCTGCGCCATCAGATCGATCTCCGCGTCGCTGCGGATGTCGGGCATGTCGCGCTTGTTGAACTGGATGATGAGCGGCATCTTCGCCGCCTCGAGCCCGTTCTCCACGAGGTTCTGCCGCAGGTTCTGGAACGCCGCCGCGTTGGCCTTCGTCTCGGCGCGCTGCGAGTCGGCGATGAACGCGACGCCGTCGGCGCCCTGCAGCACGAGGCGGCGCGTCGCGTTGTGGATCACCTGGCCGGGGACGGTGAAGAGCTTGATGCGCACCTGAAGGTTGCGACCCGCCTGCAGCACCAGAGGCAGCAGGTCGAAGAAGAGCGTGCGGTCGTCCTTGGTCTCGAGCGTCATCAAGCGCCCGCGCAGCTCGGGCGCGACCAGCTCGTGGATCGCCTGCAGGTTGGTGGTCTTCCCGCTCAGCGCGGGCCCGTAGTACACGAGCTTGATCGTCAGCTCGCGGGTCTTGAAATCGAGCTGCACTAGGGCACCCCGTGCATGGTCATCCCGCGCATGGTCGTCTCGCGCATGTTCGTCCGTGTTCTCGACGCTCGCGTCGGTCGCCGCAGACGAGCGACGAGGTGCGATGGTACGAAACGCGACTCGCTGCGCGCAACGGCGACGAGCGCTCCACCCGCAATTGGCGCAGCAGTGAAACGCGCGACGCGGGCTTTCGGCGTGGCGAGGCGTCAGCCGAACGTGCGGAGCATCGACCACAGGGCCGCCGCGAAGAGCGCGATGCTCACGCCCATGAGCACCCACTCGATCCGGCTCTTGCCACCGGTCGGCTTGGGGGTCGCGACCAAGCGCCCCAGCGCGCGCTTGACGACCATCTCGCTGTAGCGCTCGGCGAGCGGCGCGCGCTCCCCGCCCGCCTCGCGCACCGCGCGGTAGCGCCGACCGAGCTCACCGAGCCGATCGAGCGTGTCGGCGATCACCAGCGCCTGCTCGTGCCGCTCCACGTCTTGCCACCCCTCCTCCACCCGGGCCCAGGCGTCCTCCAGAGGATCTCGATCTTTGTCCAGTGGTTCGCCCGGCACCTGAACGACGGGCGCGGCGGTCGAGGACGGGTCGGACACCCGGCCACGCTACCGGATCCGCCGAAAAAGAGACAACCCGCCGCGGGTCGGGTAACCGCCCACATGAACACCCGAGTGGCCCGCTTCCATTCAAGCGATCCACTTCTTCCCACTGCTGTTCAGTGGGCAAAATTTGCCTAGAAAACTGGCAAATAGAAGTTGACAGTGCGACGAGATCGCTCCTAGCTTCGGCCATCTGTGGCCTCGCGTGGCAAGAAGTGCCTCATGAGCCCAGACGGTGTCCGAGACGTGAGGTGGTGAGCGGTGTTCCGCGGGCAGTACGAGCACGCGATCGATGCGAAGGGCCGAACCTCGGTCCCCGCGAAGTTCCGCGAAGTGCTCGACGCGGAGGGCACCAGCCGGGTGATCCTCACGCGCGGTCTCGAGCCGTGCTTGGTGTGCTGGCCGATGAGCGAGTGGAGCGCGTTCGAGGAACGGCTCGCCAAGCTCCCGCAGTTCGATGCGAGCGTGGCCACCATCCGCCGCATCTACGTCTCCGGCGCCGTCGACCTCGAGATCGACAAGCTCGGCCGCGTGCTCGTGCCCAAGGATCTGCGCGACGCGGCGGGCCTCACGCGCGACGCGCTGTGGGCGGGCATGGGACGCCACGTCGAGCTCTGGTCCAAGGAGCGATTCGACGCGCTCCGAGCCGACGTGCTCGACGATCCCGCCAAGCGCGCCGACGTCGCCGCGCGGCTCGCGGAGCTCGGCCTGTGACGTCGACGAGCTCCACCCCGCACGTCCCCGTGCTCTTGGCCGAGTGCATCGAGGCGCTCGCGCCCCGAGCGGGCGGGGTCTATTGCGACTGCACGCTCGGGCGAGGCGGGCACGCCGAAGCGCTGCTCGAAGCCAGCGAACCCGACGGACGCTTGATCGGCCTCGATCGCGATCCGAGCGCGCTGCAGGCGTGCGCCGAGCGCCTCGCCCGCTTCGGGGATCGCGTGACGCTGGTGCACGCGCGCTTCGGCGAGGTCCAGAGCGAGCTCGACCGGCTCGGCGTCGACGGCGTCGACGGACTGCTCGCCGATCTCGGCGTGAGCTCGCCGCAGCTCGACGACGCGGAGCGAGGCTTCTCCTTCCGCTTCGAGGGTCCGCTCGACATGCGGATGGACCCGAGCCGGGGTCAGAGCGCGCAGGAGGCCATCGCGTCGCTCGACGAGCGCTCGCTCGCCGACGTGCTCTTCGATCTCGGCGAAGAGAAGAAGAGCCGCCCCATCGCGCGCGCCATCAAGCGCGCCGAGAGCGAGGGCAAGCTGTTGAGCACGAGCGAGCTGCGGCAGGCCGTCGTGAGCGCCATCGGGCACAAGCCCGGCAGCCCGATCGACCCCGCGACGCGCACCTTCCAGGCGCTGCGGCTCTACGTGAACGACGAGCTCGGCGAGCTCGATCGCCTGCTCGCGTCGCTCCCCGACGTGCTGCACGTCGACGGCGTGGCCGCGATCATCTCGTTCCACTCGCTCGAGGATCGCGCGGTCAAGCACACGTTCCGCGGCGAAGCGTCGTTGCTCCCGCTGACCAAGCGCCCGATCGAGGCGGGAGACGACGAGCGCGCGCGCAACCCCCGATCTCGCAGCGCGAAGCTTCGCGCCGCGCGCCGCGTACAGCCCAGCGCAGGAGCCAGCCGATGAAGGTCCGCCCGATGACCCTCTGGACCGTGGCGGTGATCGCCGCATCGCTCGCGTTCATCGCGCACCTCTCGCTCCGCTTCGAGACGGTGGGCCTCGGCTACGACGTCGGCCGCGCCCGCGCCGCGCAGCGGCGGCTGGTCGAGGAGCGTCGCCTGCTCTCGATCGAGGCGGCGACGCTGCGCGACGTGGCGCGCGTCGAGACGATCGCGCGTGGCTCGCTGGGGATGGAGGTCCCGGAGCCCGAGCGCGTGGTGCCGGTCGGCAGCGGCGCGGGTGGCGGGCGCAGGCGCACCGCAGGGCGGATGCGATGAAGAACCTCGACCGAGATCGCTTGCGCTGGGTGCGGGTGCGCTTGGTCGTGCTCGCCGTGCTCTTGCTCGGCGGCGCGGGCGGACTCATCCACCGCGCGTTCGATCTGCAGGTGGTGCGGGCCGACGAGCTGCGCGTGGAGGCGGAGGAGGCCCAGCTTCGCGACGTGCACCTCTCGCCGAAGCGAGGGACGATCCTCGACCGCAACGGCGAAGAGCTCGCCGTCTCCGTCGACGTCGAGAGCGTGTACGCGAATCCTCGGCTCATGCGCCGCGAGGGCGTGAGCGCCGAAGAGGTCGCCACGCGTCTCTCGCCCGTGCTCGACATCCCCGCGGAGCGGCTCCTCGATCGCCTCTCGCGCGATCGCTACTTCGTCTGGCTGGAGCGGCAGGTCTCGCCCGAGGAAGCGGCCGCCGTGCGCGCGCTCGATCTGACGGGCGTCGTCATCACCACCGAGTCGGAGCGCTTCTACCCGAACCGCTCGCTCGCCGCGCACATCCTCGGCTCGGTCAACATCGACGGCGAGGGGCTCGAGGGCCTCGAGCTCTCGCTCGAAGATCGCCTGCGTGGAGAGAGCGCGAGCATCCCAGCGCTGCGTGACAGGCGGGGCCGCGTGGTCTTCTCCGATCACCTGCTCGACGACCGCGCGTCGCTCGGTGACGACGTCGTGCTCACGATCGACCGCGCGATCCAGGCGGTCGCCGAGCGCGAGCTGATGCTCTCGGTGCGCACGTTCGAGGCCCAGAGCGGCAGCGTCGTCGTGATGGATCCGAACACGGGCGAGATCCTCGCGATGGCGAGCTACCCGACGTTCGATCCCAACGACGCGGGCGCCTCCCCGCCCGGGCACCGTCGCTTTCGCGCGATCACCGACCGCTTCGAGCCGGGCTCGACCGTCAAGCCCTTCACGGTCGCGGCTGCGCTCGCGGCCGGCGTCCTTCGCCCGAGCGAGCGCATCGACTGCGAGGGCGGACGCATGGAGGTCGAGGGCTCGATCCCGATCCGCGACACCCACGCCTGCACCGGCCCGATCACGCCCGCCGAGGTGCTGTCGCACTCGTCGAACATCGGCGCCGCGAAGATCGGTCGTCGCCTCACGTCGCGCGGCCTCTACCGCGCGTTTCGCCGCTTCGGCTTCGGCGTACCAACGGGCGTCCCGCTCCCTGGCGAGACCTCGGGTGTGCTGCGCCACCACAGCGAGTGGTACGAGCGCGACATGCTCTCGATCGCGTTCGGTCAGGGCATCTCGGTCAACGCCCTGCAGCTCGCGGCCGCGATGGGCGTCATCGCGAACGGCGGGCGCCTGATGGAGCCCACGCTCATCCGTCGCATCGTCGACGCGAACGGCGACGTCGTCGAAGAGAGCAGCCCGTCGGTGCGACGGCAGGTCGTGCCCCGCGCGACGGCCCGCCTCGTCGCGGACATGCTCACCGCGGTCACCAGCGACGACGGCACGGGCGCCGAGGCCGCGATCGAGGGCTACCTCGTCGCTGGCAAGACGGGCACCGCGCAGAAGCACGACGCGGTCCGCGGCGGCTACCACACCGACGCGGAGAACCACTGGCTCTCGTCGTTCGTCGGCTTCGTTCCCGCAGAAGCGCCCCGCTTGGTGATCGCGGTGATCATCGACGAGCCCACGATCGATCACTACGGCGGCGTCGTCGCGGGTCCGGTGTTCCGCCGGGTCGGCGAAGCGGCGCTCCGTCACCTCGGGGTTCCACCCTCCGGATCGGGCGAGGCCCTCGAGCGCTTGAGCCGCGAGATCCGGGCGCGCGCGCGTGCAGAGGCGAGCGCCGAGACGGCCGCCCTCGCCGAGGCAGAGACCGACGCAGAGTCCGCGACCGACACGGCCGAGCCCACGCTCGATCCCCGCGAGCCCGGCGAAGACGAGTCCCGCGTCCCCGAGCTCATGGGCCGCAACCTCCGCGCCGCGATGCAGCTGCTCGTCGGCGAAGGGCTCGCGATGGACGTCGACGGAGAGGGCAGCGTCGTCGCGATGTTCCCCGCCGCCGGTGAGATCGTGCCGCGCGGCAGCGCCGTTCGCATCGTGCTCGAGCGCCCGTCGCGGCGCGACGAGGATCCGCTTCTGGACGACGGCGCGCCCGCTGAGGTCGCCGAGCCGACCCGCGCCGCGCCCGAGGTGACCGAGTGAGCCACACGCTCGCATCGCTGGTCGAGCGCGGCCTCGCCTCTGATCCGCGGGGATCGGCCTCGGTCTCGATCGTCGGGGTGACCCAGGACTCGCGGCAGGTCTCGGCCGGAGACCTCTTCGTGGTGCTCGGCCCCACCTCGGACGCCACGGCGCACATCGAGGACGCCATCACGCGCGGCGCGAGCGCGATCATCGCGAGCGAGGCGCTCACGCTGGGCGTCCCGACCGCACGCTTCGTCGGCCCCGCGCGGGAGGCGATGGCGGCGATCGCGAACGTCGTCTACGGCGCGCCGACGCGCGAGCTGGTGACGATCGGGATCACCGGCACGAACGGCAAGACGACGAGCACGTGGATCGTCGACGAGGTGCTCACCGCGCTCGGGCACCGACCCGCGCTGCTCGGCACCATCGAGGCGCGCGGCCCGGGGATCCGGCACGCGAGCGTGCTGACCACGCCCGAGTCCGACACCATCGCGCGCTTCGCGCGGCGGGTGAAGGACGCCGGCGCGAGCCACCTCGTGATGGAGGTCTCGAGCCACGGCTTGGCGCTCGCGCGGGTCGAGGGCGTCGCGTTCGAGGTCGGCGCCTTCACCAACTTCACCCAGGACCACCTCGACTTCCACGGCACGATGGACGCGTACCTCGCGGCCAAGTCGCGCCTCTTCTTCGACTTCTCTCCGCCCTGCTGCGTGGTCAACGTCGACGACGGCGCGGGCGCCGCGCTCGCGAAGCGGATCGCGAGCGAACGCCCGGACGCGCAGCTGCTGCGGGTCTCGAGCAAGCATCGCGACGCCGAGCTGCACGCCACCTCGGTCACCAAAGCGCGCGCGGGCATGGTGATCGACGCGGCCACGCCGCACGGCGCGCTGCACATCGAGACCGCGATGGTCGGGGCGCACAACGTCGACAACCTTCTGTTGGCGGCTGCGTGCGTGCTCGCTTCGCCTCGCACGCCGCGCCCCTCGATGGACGCGCTCGGCGCCGCGCTCGGCGCCGCGATCGGCGCGCCCGGACGGCTCGAGCGGGTGCCGAGCGATCGAGACGTCGCGGTCTTCGTCGACTACGCGCACACCCCCGACGCGCTCGAGAAGGCGCTCGTCGCGCTCCGCCCCCTGACGCCCGGCCGCATCCTCTGCGTGTTCGGTTGCGGCGGCGATCGGGATCCCCACAAGCGACCGCTGATGGGCGAGGTCGCGGGCCAGCACGCCGACGTCGCCGTGATCACGAGTGACAACCCCCGTACCGAGGATCCCCAGCACATCCTCGATCAGATCGAGCCGGGCGTTCGCGGGCACATGGCGCGGCTCGGCGATCTCTCGAGCGCTCCCAACGGCTACCGCGCGGTGCTCGATCGTCGCGAGGCGATCGCCATCGCCGTCGCGGCCGCGCGCTCCGGTGACACCGTCCTGATCGCAGGCAAGGGCCACGAGAACTACCAGATCCTCGGCAAACAGAAGGTCGCCTTCGACGACCGCGACGAGGCCCGCCGAGCGCTCGCGGGAGGGAGCCGCTGATGGCGACGCCCCTGCCCAGCAACGTGGCGACCTTCACCGTCGAGCAGCTCGTCGCTGCGACGGCTGGAACGTCGAGCGCGCGCATCGACGGCGTCGGGCGCGCGGTGGTGACGGACTCGCGCGGGGTCGCGGCCGGCTCGATCTTCGTCGCGTTGCGCGGCGACAAGCACGACGCGCACGACTTCCTGCCGCAGGTGCTGGCGCAGCGTCCCTTCGCGATCGTCGTCGACCGCGACGTGAGCGCGCCGCCGGGCGTCGCCGTGATCGTCGTGCAGGACACCCTCCGGGCGCTGGGCGATCTCGCTCACGCCCATGCTCAGCGCCTGCGGGCGCAGGGCTCGCTGCGTGTGGTGATCGGGGTGACCGGCTCGGTCGGCAAGACGTCGACCAAAGAGATGCTCGCGCTCGGTCTGCGCAGCGGACGCCCCGCGGGCTCCGTCGCAGCGACGGCCGGCAACCTCAACAACCTGATCGGCGTCCCCATGACGCTGCTCGCGCTGAGCCCCGAGGTCGAGATCGCGATCGTCGAGATGGGCATGAACGTGCCCGGCGAGATCGCGCGGCTGGCAGCGATCGCTTCGCCGGATCTCGGCGTGGTCACCTCCGTCGCGCCGGCGCACACCGAGGGCGTCGCGAGCATCGCGAAGATCGCGGAAGAGAAGTCCGCGCTCTTGCGCGCGTTGCCGGCGAATTCGCTCGAGGCCGTCGCGCCCGCGGACGATGAGGCCATCCTCCCCTTCCTCGCTCAGGTGGCGGCCCCGCTGGTGCGCGCCGGGCGGTCCGATTCCGCCGACGTGCGCCTCGTGGATCGCGCTACGCGCTGGGACGGAACCCACGCGAGCGTGACGCTGCCCGAGCCGATGGCGACGGGATCGATCGCCGAGCGCACCGTGCGCTTTCATCTGCCGCTCTTCGGCGAGGGCGCCGCGAAGAACGCGACCACCGCGATCGCGACGGCCCTCTTGCTCGGCGGGGAGGCGGAGGCCCGCCGCGTCGCGAACGCGCTGCTGAGCATCGCACCGACCGCGGGCCGGCTCGCGTTCTTGCGAGGCACCCGCAGCACCGTGCTGCTCGACGACAGCTACAACGCGAGCCCGCGCGCGACCGAGAACGCGCTCGAGACCGCGGCCGAGCTCGCGCACCACACCGGCGGACGCCTCGTCGCCGTGCTGGGCGACATGCTCGAGCTCGGCGCGCTCGAGAGCGAGCTCCACGCGCGGGTGGGCGAGACGGCTGCACGCCTGGGCGCGTCGCTCCTCGTCGCCTGCGGATCGCGCATGCGCGCGGCGGCGCAGGAGGCGCGCGAGATGGGCGCCGACTTCGTCCTCGCGCTCGATGATCCGATGGACGCCGTCGAGCCGGTGCGACAGTTCGTGCAGCGCGGTGACGTGATCGTCGTGAAGGGCTCGCGCGGCCTTCGAATGGAGCGCGTGGTATCGGCGCTCACGAGCCGCGGCAGCTCGCCCCCGCTCGAGCTCGGCGAAGGCCACGCGGACGACGGAGAGGTGGCCGCATGATCTACGCCCTCCTCTACCCGCTGAGCTCGCACTTCCATGCGCTGAACGTCCTGCGCTACGTCCCCTTCCGGGTGCTCGCGGCGACGATGACTGCGATGCTGCTCACGTTCGGGCTCTATCCGTGGTTCATCCGGCGCCTGCAGTCGCGGCAGATTGGTCAGGTCGTACGCAAGGACGGTCCCGAGAGCCACTTCAGCAAGGCAGGCACACCCACGATGGGTGGCGCGCTGATCCTGCTGGCCTTGGTGCTCGCCACCGTGCTCTGGGCCGATCCCCAGTCGAGCGCGGTGTGGCTGACGCTCTTCGTCACCGCCGCGTACGGCGGCATCGGCTACATCGACGACGCCGCGAAGGTCCGCAAGAAGAGCACCGACGGTCTCTCCGCGCGCGGCAAGCTGCTCTTGCAGTTCGGGATCGCGATCCCCGTGTGCGCATACCTCTGGTACGCCGACGAGGGGCTCGGCGCCGACTGGACGACGGTGCGCAACCACCTGTCGCTCCCCTTCTACGCGTTCCCGGCCGATCCGCACGACGCCGAGCAGCCGCTCCGCTACGCCGAGCTCCTCGCCGAGTACCCGTTGATCTTGCCTCCGTGGCTCTACGTGGGGTTCGCAGCGTTCGTGGTGGTGGCGACCTCGAACTGCGTGAACCTCACCGATGGCCTCGACGGCCTGGCGATCGGTCCCGTGATGATCAACGCCGCGACCTACGCGGTGCTCTCGTACATCACGGGCCTGGTGCTGTTCGGCGCGTCCGTCGCCGGCTACTTGCGCCTGCCCGAGCTCGGCAGCGCCTCCGAGCTCGCGGTGCTGTGCGGCTCGCTGATCGGCGCGGGCTTCGGGTTCCTCTGGTACAACACGTACCCCGCGCAGGTCTTCATGGGCGACGTGGGCTCGCTCGCGCTGGGCGGCGCGCTCGGGAT
>CAYZQM010000208.1:0-12468 GCA_964480175.1 uncultured Sandaracinaceae bacterium | reverse complement strand
GCGCGCTGCACGACGAGGATCTCGACGTCGACACCGACTTCTGCGCGATGTGCGGCCACGACTGGTGCAGCGTGCGCATCAGCAAGGAGATCGTGGAGTTCGCCAGCGGCAAGGCCGAGGGCTTCGAGCGCGCCGGCGTGATCAAGAGCGCGGCGCTCACCGAGGAACAGCAAGCGATGCTCGCGCAGCGCGGCGTGCTCTCGCCCGCCGAGATCCACAAGCTCGCGAGCAAGACCAAGAAGGCCGTCGGCGCCGAGGAGGGCAAGGGCAGCTGCCACTCCGACTTCGTGCAGGCCGAGACCGCCAAGGCGGTGCAAGGCCGCCTGGTGCAGCTCCGCAGCAAGGACGCGCCGCCGGCGGAGTGAGCGAGCGCGCGAGAGCGAAGGAGAGCGACCGATGTTCGCGCGTCTGCCCAGCATCACCGCTGCTTCGGTCGCGCTCTTGCGCGGCGTCGCGAGCTTGCCGGGCGCGCCGTTCGACACCGTGGGCGATCGATCGCTGCGGGTGCTGTCGCCTGTCGCGCTCGATCGTTCGCTCTCGCTCGCGGGCGTGATCACCGCGCGCGCGCCGGCCGCGCATGCTGCGCTGCGCCTCGTGAGCGGCGGCTTGCTCGATCACGTCGCGCTGCGCACCCGGGCGATCGACGTCGCGCTCATCGCCGAGCTGGCCAAGGGGGCCCGGCAGCTGGTGATCTTGGGCGCAGGCCTCGACGCGCGCGCGTATCGACTCCAGGAGCTCCGCGACGCCGCGGTCTTCGAGGTGGATCACCCCGCTACGCAAGCCCTCAAGCGCGCCCGCGCGGCCGGGCACGCGGGCACCGCGCGACAGCTGAGCTGGGTGAGCGTGGACTTCGAGCGCGACTCGCTGGACGAGAAGCTGCGCGACGCGGGCCACGATCCCGCCCAGCGGACGGTGTGGATCTGGGAGGGCGTCACGCCGTACCTGCGCCCAGAGGCGATCGAGACCACCCTCGCGATCGTCGCGCAGCGCAGCGCCGCCGGCTCGCTCGCCTTGGTCACCTACGTGCTGCCGAGCATCGTGACCATGCCGAGTGTGCTGCTCGGCCCGGTGCACGCCGCGTTCGGGCTCCTCGGCGAACCGCTGGTCGGCGCGATGACGACGGAGCAGCTCGCGTCGTTCGCCGAGAAGCACCAGCTCGCCGCCGAGCTCGACTCGGGCAGCGAAGACTGGGGCCGCGCGCACCTGCGCGCCGATCCCTTCCCCGTGCGCATCGAAGAGCGCCTCATGGCCCTGCGCAAGCGCTGAGCATCCGTGGCCCGATGGCGCGTTGGCCCGGTCGCCGCGCGACGATAGACTCACCGGGTGAACGAAGGAGATCGAGGTCGGCGCGCTGCGACGTATGGAGGGGCGATCGTGCGTGCAGGGGAGCCCAAGCCGCGGCTTCGCGACGAGAGCTTCACCCTCGCACGCCTCGAGGAGATGTGGGCGCTGTGCACGAGCCAGTGGGAGGCGAGTGGCCGCACGCTCCCCACGACGTCGCGCCGGGACATGCCGGGTGAGATCTTCCGGATCGAGCGTTGAAGCTCGCGCGTTCATCGATCTGTTGACCGCCTTCGCGGATGAGGTCGCGATCACCTGATCGTGCGAGGCTCGCTGGATGAGAAGAACCTATCGCGCGGATCTGCAGCCCACCGACAGTGGGATGGAGCAATCGTTCACCGCGAATGTGGTGCACGTGGAGGAGACGGGCGAAGGGTGGCTCGTCGCGCTCGGCGACCTCTCGCCTCCCCCGGAAGGCCAGCCCATCAACGCGGGGACGCCCATCCACAGCCTCTTGCTACAGCTCTCGGACGAACCGGAGTACGACACGGTCGAGCTGAACGATCAGGGCAACCAGCGAGGGATAGGGCAGTGTGTGAAGCGCATCGAGCTGACCGCTACATCCCTTCGGGTGATCTTCCTCGAGGGCCAAGGGCCATACGCCGGCCGGGTGTCGCTGTCGGAGGAGCTCGAGTTCCTCGAGGACGAGGTGGCCGACGACGTGCAGCTCGCGAGCGTGAGGGTGACGTTCACGCCCATCGCGGCGGACCCGGCGATGCTCGAAAAGGCGCTGCGAGAGAGCGCGGCGACGGGGGGATTGCTCAGCGTGGCTGCCGCCCAGCGCTGAAGAACGAGGTTCCTTCCGCGCGAACGCCGTGATCCGTCGCGGACTGCGCGGGGCTACTTGGCCTTGGGGATGCCGCTGCCATCGAGCGTGTAGCCGGGGGGCATCGCCTTGGTGACCGCGGCTCGGGCCGGCTCGGGCAGGGCCCAGCCGTGCTCGGCGAACGTGGCGAGCATGCGGCCCTTGATGCGCAGGCTCTCTTCTTTCGCGAGGTGCGCGCCGAGCGCGTCCTTGCTCTCTTCGACGTTGTCCTGGTGGAGGACCGCGCCGATCGCGTGGTAGCGGGCCGCGTCGTTGGTGTCCTCGGCGAAGCGGAGCGCGGCTGCGGCGATGCGCGCGTCCTTGCGCTCCTCGAGGGCCGAGAGGATCTGCAGCTTGCGCTGGGGATCGCGCTCGTACTCGGTGCCCATCGGGGCGAGCAGCGCGAGCAGCTCGGTGACCACGCGCTCTTCGTTGGCGACGCGCTCGAGGATCCGGAGCGGCCACGAGAGCGTCTCGGCCTTGGCCATGAACTTCACCACCGGCTCGATCGCGTCCTGCCCCACCTCGACGATGTAGCGGAAGGTCTCGTCCTTCTCCTCGTTGTCGGTGATCGAGGGATCGACGAAGAACGCGAAGCGGGGCAGGAGCGTCTCCACCGCCGCGACGCTCTTGAGCTTGCCGACCGCGTGGATCGACTCCCAGCGATCGGGCGCTTGCGCGCGCTTGTTGGCGATCCGAGAAGCGTGCTTGGCGATCACGCTCTCGGGCGTGGCCTTGCTGAAGAAGTCGAAGAGGCCCATGGCGCGCCGAGGTTGGCCCCCAGCCATGAGCGCCGCAACCTCGAATCAGGAGCGCCGCGGTCCGAGGAGTCCGAAGAGCGCCTTGCGGCGCAGCGCCGCGGCCCGGCGCGCCAGCTCGGGGAGGCTCACGCCGCCGTAGCGCTCCTCGATGCTGAGCGCGCGTCCGTCGTGACACAGGAACACGAGCTCGCTCCCCTCGTGCCGCACGTCCTCGACGTCTTGCCACTTCACCAAGCGGCGCCTTCGGCCCTGCACGAAGAGCGCACCGTCGCTGCGGAGCAAGAGGTAGCGCTCTTCGCGCAGCACCCGGCGCAACCCGACGATGGCGACGCCCGCGCCCCCGAGCACACAGAGCAGGCCCAGCGCGCCGAGGCCCAGAGGCGACGCGCTCGGCGCGACGCTCGGCGGGGCTTGCGTCGCGATCGCGACGTCGGGGCGGCGGCCGAGCGAGATGGCCACGCCCTCGAGCCGCGCCATCACGAGCGCGCTCCCCGTCAGCACCGAGCCCACGAGCACCAGCGCCGCGGCCACGCCCAGCACCCGCGAGAGCGCGCGCGACACGTCCACGCGGTAGGCGTCGAGCACGCGACCTTTCTTCTTCTTGCGACGGCGTCGCCGAGGCTCGGCGGTGGACACGGGCGAACGCTGCCGCGCGCGGATGCGCGGAGCAAGCGCGTACGTTGCCTTCCCATCGCGGGGGCTACACTGCGCGCGCGATGGCGATTCGAGACGGCAAGCCCGGTGACTACGTCGACGGACGGTTTCTTCCTCCCGAGGGCGAGCTGCTCAGCTCGACCGACCCCGCACACGGCGAGCGCGTCGTGTTCACCACGGGCAGCAACCCGGAGCGCATCGGCGCCGCGGTCGAGGCCGCGCGGCGCGCGCAGCCCGCGTGGAACGCGCTCGGGCTGCCCCGACGTCACGCCGCGCTCATGCACTTCCGCGCCGCGATCGAGGCCAACAAGGAGGCGCTCGCCGACGCGATCGTGAAGGAGGTCGGCAAGCTCCGCAGCGAGGCGCGCGTCGAGGTCGCGTCGCTGGTCGGTCGCTTCGCGCTGAGCATCGATCGCATCGAGAACGATCTGAAGGACGGAACGCTGCCGGGCTTTCCGGCCGAGTCGCTCCGCTGGCAGCCGCACGGCGTCGTCGGGGTGATCGGGCCGTTCAATTTCCCCCTGCACCTGAGCCACGCGCACATCGTGCCCGCGCTCCTGCTCGGCAACACCGTCGTGCTCAAGCCCTCGGAGGTCGCGCCCTACTGTGCGGTGCTCTACGCGCAGGCCGCGCGCGACGCGGGGCTGCCCGCGGGGGTGCTCAACGTGGTGCAAGGGCGTGGACCGAGCGGCATGGCGCTCACCCAGCACCCCGACATCAAGGCGATCGCGTTCACCGGCAGCTGGCCCGTCGGTCGCAAGATCTTGGAGGCCACGCTCGACAAGCCCGAGACGCTGCTCGCGCTCGAGATGGGCGGCAAGAACGTCTCGATCGTGTGCGAGGACGCGGACCTGAGGCAGGCTGCGCACGAGATCGTCATCGGCGGCTACCTCACGACCGGGCAGCGCTGCACCTGCACCGATCGGGTCTTGGTCCACAAGAGCGTGGCCCGCGCGCTGATCGACGCGCTGCGCCCGCTGGTGAGCTCGCTGCGCTTCGGGGATCCCGACGACGCGAGCATGTTCGCGGGTCCGATGGCGACCGAGGGTGGCCTCGTCAAGCTCGAGCGCGCGATGGAGACGGTGCGCGCCGCGGGCGCCGATGCCGTCGTGCCCGGCGCGCGTCTGCCGGGAGGCCTGTTCCGCAGCGGCTCGCTGCACGTGCTGCCGAGCGGGGTGCACGACGTGCCGGGCTACACCGACGTCGAGCTCTTCGGCCCCGACCTGGGCCTCGAGGTGGTGGACTCCGACGAGGAGGCGATCGGCATCGTCGCCGGCAGCCCCTACGGCTTCGCGTGCAGCGTGTTCACCGCGTCCGACAGCCGCTTCGATCGCTACCGCAGCGGGATCCGCCTCGGGCTCATCAACCGCAACCGCTCGACCAACCAAGCGAGCCCGCGCCTTCCCTTCGGGGGCACCGGGCGCAGCGGGAACTTCCGGCCGGCGGGCGCGTTCGCGGCGCGCAACCTCGCGGTGCCCGTCGCGGTGCAGACCAACGTGCCGGGCGCGTTCCCGCTGCACGCGCAGCTGCGAGCGCACCTGCCTCCGCCCGACCTCGATCGCCTCGAGCAGCGGCACGCGCACGAAGAGGCCGCCGAGGCGCAGCGCTCGCTCGCGAGCAGCCCTCGGCCGCACGCGATGAGGCGTCCCGCGGGCGGCACGCTCGTTCGATCCACCGAGTGGCTCGAGCGCCTCTATGCGGGCGATCGCATCGTGCGCGACAAGAAGCCGCTCGTGATCGATCACCTGCGCTGCTCGGGTCCGTACTTGGTGTCGGTCGACGAGCCGCCGCTCTCGGTGCTCGACGCGATGAGCCAGACCGCGACGCTCCCCCTCGGGTTCAACCCCGACGCGCTGACCAAGGCCTACGTGGACGGCGACTTCGGCGACGCGATGGTGCGCGCCCACGACCTGACCGACGCGGGTGAGGGCGCGGCGCTCGCCGAGCGCTACGCGGAGGTGCTGCGCGAGCGCGTGCCCGGTCTGCCGACGGTGTGCTTCACCGGCTCGGGGGCGGAGGCGAACGAGAAGGCGTACGCGCTCGCACGCCGGCACGGCCCCCAGGGCGCACGAAAGCTCCTCGCGTTCGAGGGCAGCTTCCACGGGCGCACGATGCTCGCGCTCTACGCGTCGTCGAACCCCGACAAGCGCGTGCCCTTCGAGATCGACGGCTACCAAGCGGTGTTCGCGCCCTGGCCGCTCTGGCATCCGGAGCCCGAAGATCGGGTCGGCCCCCACACGCCCGAGGGGCTGCATGCGCTGTGTGCGGCGGCGGATCTGTCGGGGCTCGAGGCGATGGCCGCCGGCTCGGACGACGCGCTCTTGCGCAGCGAGCTCGACTCGCTGGTGCACGTCGGGCGCTTGCTCCGCACCGGAGAGATCTTCGCGCTGGTCATCGAGCCGATGCAGAGCGAAGGCGGTGACCGCTACGCGACGCCGCGCTTTCACCGCGCGCTGCGCCTGCTCACCCGCGCGCTCGGCGTGCCGCACCTGATGGACGAGGTGCAGTGTGGCTTCGGCCTCGGCGGTCCCTTCGCATGGCACCAGGGCTTCGGTCTGATCGACGCGAACGGCGCGCCCGACGTCCCCGACTGCGTGATCTTCGCCAAGCGCGCGCAGCTCGGGGTCGTGATGAGCCGCTATCCCGATCCGGAGCCGAGCCAGGCGTTCGCGGCCTCGCTGATCCGCGGGCGGCTGATCGCCGAGCACTTCCAGCCCGATGAAGCGGCGCGCGTCGAGGCGCTGCTCTCGGAGCGCTTGCTCGAGCTGACGCGACGTTGGTCGCACCTCATCAGCCACCCGCGCGTCTCGGGCTTCGCGCTCGCGTTCGAGCTGCCCTCGCCTGCGCTGCTCGAGGCGTACTTGATGCAGCGCTTCTGGCGCGGCGCGGTGGTCTTCGCCGCGGGCGAGCGCACCGTGCGCTACCGGCTGAGCGCGGCGTTCTCGGCGCGCGACGTCGAGCGCCTCTTCACGACGATCCACCAGTCCCTCGCGTGGCTCGAAGCCCACCCGGGCAAGCGGCCGCCGGCGTGGGAGGACCTCGAGCAAGCGCGGACGCGCGCCACCAAGAACGTCGTGGTGCGGATCGCCGGACCCGACGAGGCCGACGCCGCGATCGCCGCGATCATGGCGATGGAGGAGCGCATCTACGAGCCCGCGCGGCGCGATCCCGAGGCGCGCTTGCGCTTGGCGTTCGGGCGCGACGGCGTCGCGATCGTCGCGGAGGAGCTGACGAGCGACGGTGCACGCACGCTGATCGGCTATGCGCTCGCCGCCCCGCTCGAGGTGGTGGGCGACGTGGGCGGACCCGATCAGGATCCGTCCTTGGGCAAGGGCGACTCGCTCTACTCGCTGGCGCTGACCGTCGACGGCGAGCACCAGGGCACGGGCTTGGGGCTTCGGCTGAAGACCGCGCAGATCGAGGCGGCGCGCGCGCTCAAGACGCACGGCGGTGCGCCGCGCTATCGCTGGATCACGGGGCGCAACCGCGAGGGCTTCGCGGCGGCGATGTCGCGCATCAACGACGCGCTCGGCGCGTTCACCGTCGCCCGGCTGACGCAGCAGTACGGCGAGGACGGCGTGGCCCGCTACTACCGACAGCCGATCACCGTGGTCCGCGCAGACGTCGTCCAGAGCGCCGAGCGCGAGGCGATCGACTGCGCGAGCACGCTGACGGCGCCTTTCGCCGCGGCGCCCGACTCGCTCATCGACGCCGAGCGCGCGGGTCTGTTGGTGGGTCCGAGCCTTCAGAAGCTGACGCTCTGCAACTACGTGACGCCGTCCGTGGTCCGAGCCTCGGAGTGGGCCGCTGCGCTCGCGCCGGATCTGCCGCACCTCTTCTTCACGTCGGGGCGAGACGAGCTGATCGACAAGGCCGTTCGCATGCTGCGCTACCACCGCACCCAGGGCCGAGCGGTGATCACGCTGGAGGGGACCTACGTCGGCCACACCACCGCGGCCGCGCGATCGATCTCCGATCCCACGCTGCATCACCAAGGCGCGGCGTACTTCGACTGGCCGCGGGTGCCGCACCCCGAGCTCGCAGGCGTGCCGGAGACGATCGGCGCGCTGCGCGAGGCGATCGCGGCGGCGGGCGGGCCGGATCGGATCCTGGGGATCGTGCTCGAGGGCGTCGGCGAGCGGACGGGGCTCGTCGCGAGCGACGCGTTCTGCGAAGCGCTGAGCGAGCTGCGCGCGGAGACGAAGATCCCCGTGGTGCTCATCGAGACCGCGAGCGCGTACTACCGCTCGGGGCGTGGCGCGTTCCACTGCAGCGGGGTGCGCAGCTTCGTGCCCGACGTGCTCGGCTGGTGGACCGGGGGACAGCACGGCTATCTGCACGTGAGCGCGCCGCTCTTCGTCGCCAAGGCGCTGACCTTCGTCTCGACGTGGGATGGCGACGAGCTCTCGATGATCCAAGCGCACCACCAGCTGCGCGCGGCGCGCCACGTGGAGGTCGCGCCGCTCGGCGCCGCGCTCGAGAAGGCGCTGATGCAGAGCGGCTTGCCGCTGCACGGCGCGGGTCTCTACCGGGTGCTCGACGCAGCCCACGCGTGCGACGCGACGCTGGAGAAGCTGCGCGCCGCGAAGGTCACCGCGAAGCGCTACGCGGGAGGTCGCATCGCGGTGGCGCCGCCGCTCGATCGCGCGGGCGAGGCCATCGAGCGCATCGCCCGCGCGTTCGCTTGAAGCGAACCTCGCCGCGCGCCGATCGGGTCAGTACGCCGCGCAGATGACGGGCGACTCGATGCGGCGGACGCGCCCGCCGTGCACGATACCGGTGACCACGACGACCTGATCGCGGACATCGACGCGGCAGCAACCGCAGGCCTCGGTGCCCGAGCAGCCGTAGGGCCCGCTGGGATCGGCCTGCCCGAGGTAGAGGACGCGCTCCTCGCGCCCCCGTCGCTCGATCAGCGCCGCCTGTCCGACGCAGGTGCGCTCGACGCCGCTCGGCATCATGCGCTCGGTGCACGAATAGAAGCGATGCAGCGTCGCCCGCACGGTCGCGACGCGCCCCTCGAGCGCGCTCGCCGAGTTGAACACCTCCGAGAACGTCCGCGGCGCGGGGGTGCTCACCGAGCAGCGCGGCAGCGGCGGGGGCTCGGCGCAGCCGCACGCGCTCTGGGCCTCGCTGCTCGCGCCAGACGACACGATCGCGCCGAGCACGACGACGAGGACGAGCGCTGCGAGGCGACGCATCGAGCGAAGATGACCGATCGCGACCGATCGGGCCCGGGGAGATGTCACGGGTGCAGGACGGCGTTGCCGATGATCTCGCCATTCCACTTGCTGCGCAGGGCCTCGCGGTACTCGCTGAGCGCGAAGCGGTGCGAGACGTTCGGACGCAGCTTGCCGGCTTCGGCCCAGTCCAAGATGGCGCGCAGGCGCGGCGGTCGACTCGACGGATCCATCGCGGTCGAGATCGCGGTGGGACATCCCAGCACGTCGAGGGACTTCATCATCATGAGGTTCGTCGGGAGCTGGTTCGCGTTGGGCGCGCCGCGGCCCCCCTTGCCCTTGGCGACGTCGGGGGTCGATGCCCAGCCCACGATCAGAAAGCGCGCGCCGAAGCGTACGCAGCGCAGCGCCTCGAGCGAGGTCTCTCCCCCCACGCCGTCGTAGACCACGTCGACGCCCTTGCCCCCGGTGAGCTCCTTCACCCGATCCTTGAACGGTCCGGCGATCACGTGATCGGCACCGCTCGCCTTCACCACCTCGAGCTTCTTCTCCGAGCGCCCCGTCGCGATCACCGTCGCGCCGACGATCTTCGCGATCTCGACCGCAGCCAAGCCCGTCGAGCCCGAGGCGCCGAGGATGAGCACGGTCTCGCCCGCCGCCAAGCGCCCGCGGGTGATGAGGCAGTGGTACGCGGTCTCGTACGCCGAGAGCAGCGCCGCGCCCTGATCGAGATCGAGCGGCGCCGGCAGCGGGATGGCCGCCGCCTCGGGGATCACCGCGTACGTCGCGAACGTGCCTTGGCTCTGGTACGGGCCGAGCGATCGGGGTCCGGCGTACATCCCATCGAGGATCACCGCGCTGCCGACGCGCACCTTCTTCACCTCGGCGCCGACGCCCACGATCTCTCCGGTCCCCTCGAGCCCCGGGGTGTACGGCGGCTTGGCCATGTGCTGGTACTGGCCGCTGCTCATCAAGAGATCGACCCACCCGACCGCCGCGCTCCGAATGCGCACCAACACCTCGCTCGGGCCCAGCGACGAAGGATCGGGCGCGGGCTGCGGCGCGAGCGTCATCACCGTGTCGATCGCCTCTTCGGGCGACTCCGCGAACCTCTCGACCACCACACGCGAGCCAGCTTCGAGCATGGCGCGCAGTGTGGGGGCAGAGGCCGCACCGCTCAATGGCGGTGCGGTGCAGCGAACAGACGGCTCAGTCGCCGAAGCAGCCGCCTGCGAAGCTGCGCGGCGGGATGGGCTCCACCGGGCCGCTGCGCTCGCATGCCATCTGCAGGTTGTCCCGCAGATCGAGCATCAGATCCCAGTCGGCGCGGATGTCGGGATCGGCGTAGACCGAGGCCTGCCAGATCTCGACCGTGTCGCTCATCATGTCGATCGCCCCGAGGCTCCGCGCGCAGTCGCCGTCCTCGAAGAGCGTCACCGCGGCGTTCAGGCCGAAGTACATGTTCAGCATCATGAAGACCTTGGCGCGGCGGGTGTCCGAGAAGTTCGGCAAGTCCGCGAGGCTGGGGCTCACGCCCGGAGGCAGCGCGTTGTTGACCGACCGCGTCAGGGTCACCGGCGCGCCCGCGATCTCGTCCTGGTAGCGCACGCGGATCGACACGGCCTCACTGCCCGCGGGGATGCCGGTGTCGGTCTCGGCGAGCAGCTCGACGAAGATGCCGCCGCCGCCGCCGCGTCGCCCCCGATCGACGTCGAGCGATCCTTCACGCTGACCGAGCAGGAGCACCGGCGCCTCGATGGTCGCCGTCGTGTCGGTGACCACCGCGCGCGGCGCGCCGGTGATGCGGCCGATGCGGTAGCCGGGCGCCGCGGTGACCACGAGCTCGAAGTCGCGCGCGATGGGGAAGAGCGCGGTGCGCCCCTCGAGCGAGAGCACCTCGATCAGATCGTCCCGATCCGACGCGAAGTAGTAGGTGCCCGTGCCGAGATCCGCGATCGCGAGCGGCAGCCGATCGCTGTAGCTGCCGCCGTCGATGCCGACGTACGAGAGGGACGTGCCTTCGACGCCGAGGCTCTCGACGAGCGAGAGGATGCGGCCCTCGTCGGTGATGCCCGCCGTCGCGGCGCCGGAGCCGATCACGGTGAGGTGCCGGAGCTCACCCTCGGCGACGAGCGAGGCGCCCGTGGCGATCGCGTCGTAGAGCGCGACCCCGCCCATGCGCGCGCCGTCGTCGAGCTCGCGGATGGCGTCGGCCAGCGCCGCGTCCCCGGGGCTCGCCCCTTCGATCAAGACCTCGGCGGTCGCGCGGGCGCGCACGATCGAGATGCGATCGTCGTCGCGCAGGCCCGCCAAATAATGCCGCAGGCCCTCCACCACGTCGGCCCGGCGCTCGAGCGTCGCCTCCGACGCGTCGAAGATGACCGCGACGTGCACGGGCGGACGCGCGAGCGTGCTGGGATCGACGGCGCTGTTGAGCCCGATGAACGCCGTGGTCCAGTTCTCTCCGTCGAAGCGCGGCGCCACCGCGAGCATCGGATGCGCGCAGACCGAGGCGCCGCAGTCGGCCTCGGGCAGATCCATCGCGTGCTCCGCGAAGAAGCCGATCGGATCGAGGGTCTCGACGCCGGGCACCTCGCCGCGGTCGACGATGCTGCGGAAGCGCGCGATGTCCTGCGCGCCGCCGACGCCGACGCCGACGGATCCGCGCGTGGCGATCGACTCGCGCAGATCGGCGCTCGCGGCGCAGCCGACGCCCAAGCCGAGGGTGGTCAAGAGAGCGATGGTGGTGGGGGTGATGCGCATGAAGAGATCCTCGTGATGAGAGAGAAGCGAAGCGATCACCGCGGCAGCAGCGCGGCGTAGTCGAACGAGGTGGTGAGCTCGGCGCGAGCCGGCTCGCAGCCATCGGGGGCGATGCCGACGCGCTCGCTGCGACCGATCGCGATCGACGCGGCGCCGCTCACGGCGAAGCCGTCCCGCTCGCTGACGGCGCCTGCGATCTCGACGTCGTGCGGCACGACGAACGCACCGCACGAGGTCCGCTCCCCGCCGCAGGGATCGGACGCGCCCAAGGTCAGGGTGAAAGGGCCGACGACCGTGATGACGTCCTCCACGTGCCCGACCTCGAGCTGCGCGCTCGCGCCGACGTAGCGGTCACGGGTCAGCCGGCGGAACGGCTCGCCCACCCGAAACGGCACCAGCTCCGCCGGCACGCAGAGGAACGTGCGGGCGCCATCGGCGGTGAGGATGCTGGTGCAGCCGTCGCTCCCCACCTCGGTCGCAACGATCGCGCTCTCCGACTCTTCGCGCATCGAGCTCGACACGGCGAACGCCGGGCGGCTCTCGCAGGTGCTCACGCGAGTTCGGTCGTCGCGGAGGCCGAACGACAGCTCGCTGCCCACCGTCACGTCGAAGCCCGGCGCACGCAGCGTCACCACGACGGCGCGCTCGGGCACGTCGAGCGCTTCGCCTTGGGTGACCAGCACCGCGCGCGGATCGGCCGGCACCAACACGAAGGTGTCGGTCGCGCCGTCGATCGCGACCATCGCGAGCTGGCACATGCCGCTCGAGAACGGCGTGGCAGTGGGCGTCGCCGGATCGACGCGCTCGAGCGGCACCGTCTCGTTCAGCTCGAGGCGGTAGGTGATCGCCTCGTCGAAGATCATCCCGCTCACCGCCGCGCTCAGGTCCGCCCCCTCCAGCACCTCGCAGTCGATCTGCGCCGTCGTCCAACGCACCCGCACGTCGATCCCCGCGCCGCTCCGGT
>CAYZQM010000207.1:0-12517 GCA_964480175.1 uncultured Sandaracinaceae bacterium | reverse complement strand
GACGAATGCGGGGCTCCCGCGCGGCCGAATGCAGCAGTTGTTCTTGCGCAGGCCCAACCGTCGTCGCGATCCGTCGCACGACGGAGCATCCGTGCGCTGGAGGATCAGCGGAACACGATCCCGAGCGCGACGCGGCCGCGGGGCTCGGCCCACACCGCGCCGTTCTCGTCCGGTGACCAGAAGCCCGTCGCGCCCGCCGCGAGGGTGATGGACAGGTCCCCCCAGAGAAACTGCCAGCCCACCTCGCCGCCCGCGCGACCGAGGGTGCGCGCCGCGGGATCGTCGCCGTTCCAAGGACCGCACCAGGCGATGCCGATCGCGGCGCTCACGAAGAAGCCTTCGAGCCCGAGATCCATCGGCAGCGCGGTCCAGCCCACCTCGATCAGCACCGCGTCGCCTCCGTGACGTCGGCTCTCCCCCACCTCGAGGCTCAGCGCGTGGAAGGTGTGCGGCGCCCAGTCGAGGCGCAGCGCGTAGTCGGCGAGCACGATCCCGACGGCGTTCGCAGACAAGCCGATGCGCGGTCGGGGCGGCCCGGGATCACTCTGAAGGAGCTGGCTGGGCGGCGGATCGTCGGCGGCCGCGGGGCTCGCGGGGCTCGATGCGAGCGCGAGCACGCAGATAAAGAGGTAGAGGAAGGACGGGTTGCCGGGTCTCGTAGATCGCATTCGTGCCGCTCCGTGGAATGGCGCGTCCCATCGAACCGAGCGGTCGGCCGTTGCGCGACGTGCGCGCGCGTCGGGAGCGCGACCGCGACCGGGGATGTGAAAACCGACGCGAATCCACGCGGGGGTGGCGACGTCGCAGCGCTTGCGACCGGGGCCACAGAGTGGTTCGATGCGGCCCCGGTTCCCTTCTTCCAGGAGTCCTTGCCATGCGTTCCTCCCTCTCCCTCGTCGCGCTGTCCGCCTTGGCGCTGGTCTTGGCGCTGAACTCCGCAGGCTGCCGGGGCCGGCGATCGGTGCGTGGCGACGTAGGGAGCGGCAGCGACAGCGCGGGCGGTGTCGCCGTCGGAGGGGGCGCAGCGGTGGCGCACGGGACGCCGCGCGAGATGCTCGATCAGTACGACGCGGCGCTCCGCGGCAGCGGCTACGAGCCCGTGGGCCCGGTGACCCGGAACGTGCTTCCGCCGAACGGCATCACCCCGATCGAGATCGACGTGCGCCGCGGCTATTGCTACGCGCTCGCGGTGTTCGGGGCGGCGGGGACCAACGTCGATCTGGTGCTCCTCGATCCGCGCGGCGCGGCGATCGGGCACGACGTCCACACCGACAACCACCCGTGGGTGACCTTCTGCGCGGCGCGAGGCGGGCGCTTCGTCGCGCGGATCCAGCAGGTGACCGGCGAGGGCGAGTTCTTCTTCGCGCCCTACATGATCCGCGGTCGCTCGCGCGCGGATCTCTCCGGGTTCTTCGGCGGCGCCGAGGCGACGGTCGTCGCCGCGACGCTCGATGGCGAGACCTCGGCGCGGGTCGCCGCGCTCGATGGCACGCTGGGCAGCGACAACTACCGCCGCGTCGGTGAGCCCAGCGGCATCAACTTCGCCGAGCGCGGTGAGCGCCTCTTCTCGCTCGCGCTCGAGCCGGGCACTTGCTACGCGTTCGCGAGCTTCGGCGGGCCGGGCGCGGCGGACACCGACGTCTACCTCGTCGATGGCGAGGGACACTGGCTCGCGCAGGACGCGAGCAGCGAGCGCGACGCGGTGGTCCGCTTCTGTGCGCGCGAGGACGCGAGCTACAACCTGCAGGTCCGCCTCTTGAGCGGATCGGGCGCGGTGTTCACCGCCGCCTACGTGCAGGCGACCGCGACGGCGAGCGCTCCGCCGCCCGACGCGATGCCGGTCATCTCGGACACCTCGACCGCTGGCGCCGCGGTCGACGAGAACTTCGCGCTGCTCGACGCGGACATGCGCGCGCGCGGCTACGAGTCGCTCGGCACCAGCGCCCGCGGTGAGCTCGTCGAGGCGGGCGTCAACGCGTACGACGTCGATCTCGAGGGCGGCAAGTGCTACGCGATCCTCGCCGTCGGCGACAGCGGCGTGCGCAACCTCGACCTGATGCTGCTCGACGCCTCGGGCCGCGAGGTCGACCGCGACGTCGCCGCCGACACCCGCCCGATCGTGCGGGTCTGCCCCTCGGCGGACGGCCACTACCGGATGCAGGTCCGCATGACCAGCGGCAGCGGCGTGTACTTCTACGCGGCGTATCGCTGGCCGCGCGGCATCCGCGGGCCCTTCGGCCTCGAGGGCCTCATCTACGTGCGCCTCGCCGAGCTTCAGGCGCTGCTCTCGGTGGAGGGCTACTCGCCCGATCCGGGCTACGACCTCGAGCAGGCGACGCTGCGCTCCGAGGGCGCGAGCGCGACCCACCGCCTGCACCTCGAGGGCGGGCAGTGCTACTCGATCGCGGTCGTCGGCGGCGATGGCGTGACCGACCTCGACGTCGCGCTCGCGCGCGGCAGCACCGACATCACCAGCGACGGAGGCGTGCGCTCCGCGTTCCCGAGCTTGCGGCACTGCGCGACGAGCACGGGTGACTTCACGCTGACCGTGCGCGCGGCCGCGGGCAGCGGTCCGTACCTCTACCAGGTGTTCTCGCGCGCCGACTCGCCGTCCCTGTGAGCGAGAGCGAGACCGTCGCTGGGACGCCGGCGCCCAAGGCGCGGGTGCCGGTGCTCGCGTTCGTGATCGGCGCGCTGGTCGCGCTCTGCGGTGGCGGCGTGGTGGTGGCGCTCGTCCTCTCGGACACGATCCTGACCGCGCGCGCGCGCACCGCGCTCGAGGAGCGCGGCGTGGTGTGCGACGAGCGGTTCGCGCTCGACGCGGACTGGACGCTGTCCGAGGTGACGCTGGCCCCGACCCGCTGCGAGCTCACCGACGTGGACTTCGCGCGCGCGATCGAGATCCCGCAGGGCGGCACCGCGCGGCTCTCGGGGCTCTCCGCGAGCGACCTGAGCGTGCCGCTGGTGCGGGTCTTCTTGAGCGACGCGCCGAGCGCGGAGGTGGATCTGGGCGGCCTCGGTCCGCTCGCGTCGCTGGGGCTCGGTGGGATCGCGGACGTCGGCAGCCACGTCGCGACGAGCGCGCGCGCGGTCTCCGAGCTGGCGGCGCGCGAGCCGATCCCCACCCACGTGCTCGTCCTCGAGCTGGTGCACGACGACGAGGTCGCGGTGACCTTCGAGTCGCTCGAGATCGACGGCGGACAGCCCGTGACCGTGCGCGCCGCGCACGTGACCCTGCCGGAGATGTCCGGCCCGCTCGGGATGGCGCTCGGCGGATCGATCGACACGCTCACCGGGACGGCGACGCCGAGCACCTGCCACCTCGAGGGCGACGTGAGCGTCGGCGCGCGGCTCCCCGTGATCGGCGCGATCGGCACGGGGGTGCACGTGATCTTGGAGGGTGCGGCGCTCGACACCGACGCGCCCACGTTCTCCGTCACTGGCGGCTGAGCGCCCTCTCGAGGCCATCTCGAGGCCATCTCGAGACGGAGCCGAGCGCGGCGTCAGAGCCAGCGCTTGATGCGGCTCGCGATCGAGCCGAGGACCGGTGGGTGCCGCTCGCTCACCAGCGCGCCGGAGTGCGCGGAGATCGCCGCGTGGTACTCGCTCTCGGCCTCGCTCGCCTCGCCCGCGTAGCGGTAGCGCACCACCCAGACGGGCAGGAACGCGAGCTCGACCGAGCGGATCGTCACCTCGACGGACGCATACAGCGCTTGGTGCGGCTCCCCTCGGCGCCTCAGGCGCAGGCGCGCCTCGTCTTCGGCTGCGGCCGCCTCGATGTCGGGCTCGATGAGCTCGTCCGTCGGCGGATCGATCTGCTCGAGCGGCTGCAGATCTCCGCGCGCCAGCGTCGCGCGCTCGGACACGTCGATGGCGAGGCCCGCGCGCGCGGGCACGAGGACCACTCCGTCGTGATGACGAAAGCCCCCCGTCGGCAGGATCCGTCCGCGCGCGGCCGAGCTCGTCCTCAGCCCGACGTGAAAGCCGTCCGCGCTGCCTTCGACCCGGTAGAGCGGGATCCACACCCGCTCGGGCGGCGCGATGGTGGCTCGATCGAGATCGGCCGGGCGAAGCCAGCGCTCCTTCACCGCGTCGCGCGCGCGGCCCTTGCCCGACATCTCGCTGAAGCTCGCGGGCACCGCGAGCGCGCTGGACCGCGACCACGCGATCGGCCTCACCGCTTCGCGCGCGATCGGTCCGAGCGGCGTCATTCTTCTTCCGTGTCCGCTTCGGTCGCGGCGGTGCCGGTGCCGGCCGAGCCGTCGTCCGCGGCTTCCTCGGTCCCCGCCGCAGCCGCGTCTTCGCCGACGTCCCCGGCCTCGGCCTCGGCCACGTCGTCGCCGCCTTCGCCCGCGGCGCGCAGCTCGGCGGCGGTCGCGTCGGCGGGCGGCGGCTCGCCGCGTCGCTGAAAGCGCGGGTGCTCTCCGGGGCGCGACCAGTCGACCCAGTACGCGCTGCGGTCCCGGGTGTCGACGTGCACGAAGCGGCTCCGAGGATAGAAGCCCACCCCGACCCGGGTGAACGACGAGCGCACGTAGTCGCGGACAGCCGTGTTCGGGACGCCCGCGATGCGGATGTCGAGCGCCGAGCCCCGGGTGTGGCGCGACGACTCGCGGGTGTCGCCGCCCGCGGTGCGGTAGCCGCTCACGATGTGGATGGTGCGACCGCCGAAGTGATCCGAGATGCGCGCGATCATCTCGACCAAGCGAGAGGGCGGGTTCGGGGTGCGCCGCGCGGGGCGAAAGCCTGCCGGCCGCATGAGCTCGCTGAGGCGCCGGACGCCGCCGCGGCTGCTGCGACCGCGACGGTCGACGAGCCGCACCCGCGCCTTGGTGTGCGTGGAGATGCGGTAGAACGACGCGACGCCTCGGGTGCGCGGCGCGCCCCAGCGGGTGTCACTCTCGGCACTTCCGCCGCGGCCGCGCCGACCCGATCGCGCCGCGCTCTCGAAGCCGCAGAGCACCAAGCGATCCCCGATGCGCAGGCTCGCGCCCTCGCGCAGGCGGTTGATGCGGCGCAGCTCCTCGATGCTGCAGCCGTGATCACGCGCGATCTCGCCGAGCGTGTCGCCCGAGCGCACGTACACCATGCCCTCCTCGGGCAAGCGCAGCTCCATCCCGGCGCGGATGGGATCGTCGCGGTCGAGGCCGTTGGCGGCGAGCAGATCGGCGACGCTGATCCCGTAGCGGCGCGCGATGCGCGCGAGGTTCTGCCCCTCGCGCACCACGTGGGTGCGCTGCGCCGTCACGTCCTGCGCCGGACCCAGCGCGAGCGCGAGGGCGAGCGCGGTCGCGGTCGACAGGCAGAGAAGACGTGTCCCGAGGCCCGACATCGGCCGGCGATTGTGCGAGATCGACGCTCGCACGCAAACGCGGCGCGCGCTCGACGCGGAGCGCCGCGCTTTTTTGGATCTGCTCGCGCGGGGGTGCCAGCATTCGATCTCGCTTCGTTCGCTCGTTGACAACCGAGAGGTTTTCCTCGCTGAGCGCCCCGCCCGACATGGCCGGCGGGGCGCGTCCAGGGAATTCGGATCAGTCCCGAAACGGGGCTGACCGACCCCACAAATGATAGATAAATGACCGCTAATTATCACATCATATCCGTACAATTTCGCGTAATTGCTTGACGGATTCCGGTTTCCTTCGCATACCCCCGGAGCCCTTCGGGATGAGCCATGGAGCATGAGAACCACATCGGCGAGCGGACTGGCGTCAAGGACGCCGACCGCACGCCCACGACCGAGCCGAGCCACGGCATGGTCGCGCCGCGCGCGCTCCCGAGCGTGACCGCGGAGGTGGTCGGCTTCGAAGGCGGTGATGGTGGCGCTGCCGCCAACCTCCATCCGCCTGACGGCGCGGACGTCGAGACGACCGATGCGCCGCCCGCGAAGGCCGGGGCCGCCGTCGCGCCCCCCGTCCCCGTTCCTCAGGTCCCCGCTGCCGCTCCAGCTGCTCCCGCTCCCGCGGCGCAGCGCGCACGCGTCGAGTCGCAAGAGCTCGAGGCCGTGAAGAAGAAGAAGGCGCCGCCCGGCCGCGGCCCCCACAAGAACAATGTTCGCAAGCTCCGCATCGAACGGATGATGTCGAAGGCGGAGCTGGCGAGGCGAGCAAACCTCTCGGTGCTGACGATCGATCGAGTCGAGAAGGGCTTCGGGTGCCGCATGGATTCCAAGCGGAAGATCCTCGAAGCGCTGGGCTTGAACCTCGCAGACCGCGTCCGCGTGTTCGGCGAGGAGGAGTAGTGCTCGCCGATGTCCGAAGGGAAGCACCTCGTTGGAGTCGACATCGGGTCGAGCTCCATCAAGGTCACTGAGCTGAAAGAAGGGCGCAAGGGCGCCCGGACGCTGGTGCGGTTCGGGTACCACCCGCTGCCCGCGCAGACCATCGTCGACGGCCACGTCATCAACAGTGGCGCCGTCGTCGAGGGGCTGGAGAAGCTCTTCCACAAGCAGAAGAACCGCGACGTCGCGCTGCGGATGAGCGGGCACTCGGCGATCATCAAGAAGATCACCATGCCGCTCATGACCGCGAACGAGCTTCGCGAGCAGATCCAGTGGGAGGCCGAGCAGCACATCCCCTTCGCGCTGAGCGAGGTCGAGATGGACTGGCAGGTGCTGGGTCAGCGGCCCGAGCAGCGCCAGATGGACGTGCTCTTGGTGGCCGGCAAGAAGGAAGAGGCCAACGAGCTCAAGAACGTCGCGCTCGAGGCGAAGCTCAAGCCCGTCATCATCGATCTCGACGCCTTCACCCTGCAGAACGCGTTCGAGGCGGCGTTCGGACCGCCGCCCACCGCACAGACCATCGCGCTCATCCACGTGGGCGCCTCGCTCACGACGCTCAACATCCTGAGCCAGGGCACGACGGCGTTCACCCGCGACATCGCGAACGCGGGCAACCACATCACCGAGGAGATCCAGCGGACGCTCGGGATCTCGGGCGACGAGGCCGAGGCGTACAAGTGCGGCGGCGATGGCCGGGGGCTGGTGCCCCGCGAGGTGCCGGAGATCGTCGGGCAAGTGGTCGAGACGCTCGCCGGTGAGATCCAGCGCTCGCTCGACTTCTACCTGGCGACCAGCGGCGACACCGAGGTGCACCGGGTGCTCGTCTCGGGCGGCACCGCGAACATCCGAGCGCTGCTCGAGTCGGTCGAGCGTCGGGCCCGGGTCTCGGTCGAGCGCTTCGATCCCACGACGCTCGCGACGCCGGATCCCAAGACCGTCGATCAAGGCCTCTTGATGCAGCGCGCGTCGCAGGCGGTGGTGAGCTACGGGCTCGCGCTCCGCAAGGATCGGGAGAAGGCAGCATGATCCGCATCAACCTCATGCCGGGCGCCCCCCGGAAGCAGGCGCGCGCGTCGGCTTCCGCCTCGGGCCAACCGCCGACCGCCTGGATCGTCGGCTACTCGATCGCCGCGGTCGCGACCATCGCCGTGCTGTGGCTCTTCTACGCGCAGAAGGCGCGGGAGCTGCGCGAGCAGGTGGCATCGAACAACTCGCTGGAGACGGAGATCACCGCGCTCGAGCGCCAGTCGGCGGATCTCGACGAGGTGCGGGCCGCGCTCGAAGAGAGCCGCGAGCTCGAAGAGGTCGTCAACGAGCTGCAGCGCGCGCGCTTCGGTCCGACCCGGGTGCTGATGGAGGTCTCGCGGATCCTGTCGGCGAACGGGGGACCGACCATCGATCCCCGCCACCTCGAAGCGCTGCGCCGGGTGAACCCGCTCGCGGGCTTCAACCCCGCCTGGGACACCCACCGCCTCTGGATCACGTCGTTCGAAGAAGAAGACCGGGTGGTCACGATCGAAGGCACGGGGCGCACGAACGATGACGTCGCGGAGTTCCTCCGACGCCTCACGCTGTCCGAGCTCTTCAACGACGTGCGCTTGACGCGAACCGAGGCGGTCACCGAGACCGCCCGCGCCGCTGCGGTCGAGGCGCCTCGGAGGGGCCCGAGCGCGCCCGAGCCCGCCATCGAAACCACAGCCGACGCCTTCACCTTCGATCTCAGCGGGAACACATACGCTCACAGGCACGGGTTGGTCGCGCCATCGCGAGAGGCCAGCATCGAGCTCATTCACTTCGAACTCACCGCGACGGTGGTGTACTGATGGCCGACCCCAAGCCCACGACTGCACCGAAGGCCGCGAGCGGCAGCCTCACGTTCGCGACGATGCCGGTCGCCGGCCGCGTCGGCCTGGGCATCCTGCTCTGCGGGGTGATCTGCGGCATCTACTACTTCGCGTTGCACACCCCGCTCACCGAGGACATCGACTCGGCACGCGCTGCACATGCGCGGCTCGAGGAGGAGCGGGCCACCGCGCAGCGCCGGCAGCGTGAGTACATCGAGCTGCGCGAGGAGCTCGCGAGCCGCGAGGGCCTCGATCGGGCGAACCTCCGCGTCCTGCCCGAGGACGCCGAGATCCCGGCGTTCTTGGCCGACCTCCATCGCCTGGCGGAGATGAGCGGCCTCGAGATGCGCCTCGTGCAGCCGCGCCCCGAAGAGCCGAGCGAGCACTTCGTCGAGGTGCCCGTCGCGCTGCGCTTCTCCGGGCGCTACCACCAGCTCGCCCGCTTCTTCTACAACGTGAGCCGGCTCGAGCGCGCGATCAGCATGGAGAACGTCTCGCTCGGCACGCCCCACGTCGAGGGCGAGGACGTCGTGATGACGGTCGAGGTGATGGCGACCACGTACCGTCGCCCGAGCGCCGAAGAGCTCGCTGCTCCGGCCGCCGAAAGCGCGGGAGGCAAGTGATGACCACGCTGCGAACGTTCGCCCTGCTCTCGATCGCGATCGCGATGCTCGGTTGCGAGGACGAGGTCATCCGCGTCGGCGCGCCCGTGCCCAGCCCCGAGGATGCGGAGGCCGCGGCCGCACCCGCGGCAGAGGAAGAGGAAGAGGTCGACCCGAGCCTGGTGCCCCTCAGCTACCGCGACGAGGACTTCGTCGAGGGCGACAGCAACCGCGATCCGTTCCGCAACTACGCCTCGACCTTCCTGCCCAGCGCGGCCGAGCTGGCGCGACCGCAGCGCGACGTCATCATGCCGGACACCGCGCTCGACGAGATGCGCCTCATCGCGATCGTGAGCGGCGTGGCCAGCCCGAGCGCGATGATCGAGGACGGCGCGGGCACCGGCCACACGGTGCGGCGCGGCGACTTCGTGGGCCGCGAGGACGTGGTGAACGCCGGCGGCGCCGAGGGCCTCCCGATCACGCTGAACTGGCGGGTCGATCGGATCCACGCGGGCGAGGTGATCCTCACGCGCGACGATCCCACCGCGCCCAACCGCGTCCCGCTGACGCGCGTGATGGCGCTGCACACCGAAGACGAAGGCTGAAGGGCCCGAGCGCACGCCGCTCGGCGGCTCGAGCACGCGACGCGCCGAGCGCGGGCGCGCCTCGCGGCTGGGACGTCGACAAGACGAATGCGACCGTCGTGAACGTGGTCGTGATCGTGGTCGTGAACGTGAACGATCTCGCTGCGCCGATCCCGCGCCCGCGCTGATCGGGGTCTGCGCGACGCAACGCGGTTCGAGCGCGAACGCACGCGCGAGGCGCGCCACGATCCGTCGACTGCGATCGACGTGGATCGACGCGTCGTCGCGCCCATCGCCGGATCGCGTTCGATCGAGGGCCGCGCGCCCATCGTCGCCCGTGATCTGCGGCAGATTTTTTTACAGGATCGCGCGCGGCGTCGAGGATGCGTGCGGACCCCTCTGGGAGACCTCATGCGCCACGCGACCGCACACCGTTTTTCCACGACCCTCACGCGCAGCCTGCTCGCGCTCGCCCTCGTCGCGTCGAGCGCGCCCGCCATCGCGCAGGACACCTCCTCGGGCGCCTCGTCCGTCTCGAGCACCCGCACCGCGCGGCGCAGCGCGCGCCGCATCCGTCGTCTCTCGGTGCGCGGCTCGGAGTCGCGGGCCGACATCGTGATCCGCGGCTCGCTCGGCATCCCGGAGTACTCGATCCTGAGCCGCAACGCGGGACGGATCGTGGTGATCGACGTCGAGGGCGCGACGATGCCGGCCGAGGGGCTGCCGCTGAACGGACACGCCTCGCTCGTCGTGGGCGCATCGACCGCAGCGACGGCGCGCGGCGTCCGCATCGAGCTCGAGCTGAACGAGCCGGTGGCATACCGGGCGCGGGCCACGTCGGGCCGCATCGAGGTCCGCCTCGAGCCCGTGCCCGAGGGCGCCGACGACGAGATCCCCGTGGCGCGCAGCGCCGCGAGCCGCGAGAGCGACGAGGTCGCGGAAGCCGAGGCGGTCGATGACTCGCTCGTCGTCGAAGGCGTCGCCGTCGAGCGCCGCGACGACCGAGATCGCGTCATCGTTCGGCTCAACCACAGCGCCGCGTTCCGCCTCTTGCCCGGCACGACCGGTCCCGCGCGCCTCGAGATCTTCGGCGCGTCCATCGGTCGTGACGCCGAGTCGCTCGACCTGCCCGAGGGCGGCGAGCGCGTGGTGCACGCGGTGCGCTTGGTGGCCGAGAGCGACCGGACGGTCATCGAGGTCGATCGCGCGCCCGGTGCGACGGGCACCGCCATCCGCGAAGGCGATCGCATCGTGTGGCTCTTCGCAGCGGGTGAGCCCGTCGAGGAGACCAGCAGCCGCCCCCGCTCGCGAACGATCGCGCGCGAATCGGATCCGACCGACGGCATCGACGAGATCATCACCGCGGACGAGCTGCTCGCCGCGGGCGTCGGCGTCGCCGAAGAGATCACCGGCGACGAGGCCGCGGCCTTCCTGACCGACGTGCCCCTGCAGGTCGACGAGGCGCGCGGTCGCCGTCGCTACCGCGGCCGGCGCATCGATCTGGACTTCAACAACGCCGACATCCACAACATCCTGCGCCTGCTCGCCGAGGTGGGCGGGGTGAACATCGTGACCAGCGACGACGTGAGCGGCGCGGTCACCATCCGCATGCGCAACGTGCCGTGGGATCAGGCGCTCGAGGTCATCCTGCAGGCCAAGGGCCTCGGCATGGTGCGCCGCGGCAACCTGATCCGCGTGGCCCCGCTCGAGACCCTCGAGAAGGAGCGCGAGCTCGCGATCGCGCGGCGCAAGCAGCTCGAGGAGCTCGAGCCGCTCGAGACCCGCCTGGTGCCGGTGAGCTACGCGACCGCGGGCGATCTCGAGCCGCGCGTCGAAGAGCTGATCAGCGAGCGCGGCTCGGTGAGCGTGGACGAGCGCACCAACGTGCTGATCGTGCGCGACATCGCCGAGAACCTCGACGACGTCGAGGAGCTGGTGCGCACGCTCGACACCCAGACCCCGCAGGTGCTCGTCGAGGCGCGCATCGTCGAGGCCACGAGCCAGTACGTACGCGACGTCGGCATCCAGTGGGGCGGCGACGTCACCCTGAGCACGGCGACCGGCAACCCGACCGGGCTCATCTTTCCCTCGAGCGTCGGCGTCGCGGGCGGCAACTACACCCCCTCGTCGAACACTGCCGGTCTCTCGCCGTTCTCCCCCACGGTCACCTCTCCGAACTACGCCGTGAACCTCCCGGCGACGACGGGTGATGGCGCCGGCGGCGCGCTCGGCCTCACGCTGGGCTCGCTCGGCGGCATGGTGAACGTCGCGGTGCGTCTCTCGGCGGCCGAGTCGAACGGCGTCGTCCGCATCATCTCGAGCCCGCGGATCCTGACCCTCGACAACCACGAGGCGCACATCTCGCAGGGCACGTTGATCCCCTACTCGCAGGTGAGCGCGCAGGGTGTGCAGACGGCCTTCCAGGAGGCTGAGCTCGAGCTGCGGGTGCGCCCGCACGTGACGAGCGACGGCTCGGTGTCGATGCACGTCAAGCTGACCCGCGACGAGCCCGACTTCACCCGGACCAGTGCGCGTGGCGACCCGACCATCCTCAAGCGTGAGGCCGAGACCGATCTGTTGATCGAGGACGGCCACACCGCGGTCATCGGCGGCATCTACACCCGGAACACGGGCCGCACGGTCGACTCCGTGCCCTTCTTCGGCGACATCCCGATCCTCGGCGTGCTCTTCCAGCGCCGCCGGGTGCGAGACGAGCGCAACGAGCTGCTCATCTTCCTGACGCCACGGATCGTCAACCGCTCCGAAGCGCTGGTCGAATAGCTCGACGAACCACACGAAGAGGCCCATCGCGAACGCGGTGGGCCTTCTTCGTTCCGTCTCCGAGGCCGCTGGGCCTTCTTCGCTGCGCTTGGCTTTGTGAAAACCAGTCCGCTGCGCGGGGCGAGTAAATTGTCGCGCGGTGGATCGGAGAGGTCGCGGAGAGCGGGGCCGGGGTGGGCTTGCTCCGAGGCCGCTGGGCCTTCTTCGCTGCGCTGCGCTCGGCTTCTTCGCTGCGCTCGGCTTCTTCGCTGCGCTCGGCTTTCGCTGCGCTCGGCCTCTTCTTCGCTGCGCTTGGCTTTCGCTGCGCTCGGCTTCTTCGCTGCGCTGGCTTCGCTGCGCTCGGCTTCTTCGCTGCGCTCGCGTTGTGAAAGCCAGTCCGCTGCGCGGGGCGAGTAATTGTCGCGCGGTGGATCGGAGAGGTCGCGG
>CAYZQM010000206.1:11876-12622 GCA_964480175.1 uncultured Sandaracinaceae bacterium | reverse complement strand
CCCATCACCACCGCCCATGCGGTCCACGGCAGGAACTCGCGGCGCGGCCCGACGTGCAGGAGGCCGAAGCCGATCGACGTCAGCGTCAGGCCCGCGATCGGCTGGATCGCGCCGCGGAAGAGGAGCTCCTCGGCGACGCCGCTGCACACGCCGAGGGCGAGGAGCTGCGCGCCGCTCGCGCCGGCGACCAGCGCGCGGAGCTCGCGGCGCAGCGCGCGGGCCCAGCGCGTGCGCGCGAGGAGCCAGCGGGTCGAGGCGATCGTCAGGAGCGCGATCGAGAGACCGAGGCCGATCGACACGCCCGGCGCCCAGTCGCCGAGCGCCCAGGAAGGCGCCGGATGTCGCACCGGCAGCGCGCCCCCCCACCACCCACCGAGACCGACGGCCACACCGGCCATCAGTGCGTACGCGATCGACGCAGCGACGACTCGCCGCCCGCTCACGTGAGGGACCTCCGATGCAGCGTTGACACGTCGGGCACAGGCGACCTACACCAGAGGCTCTCGCGGGCCCGGGGGGGCGCTCACGGTTCCGATGGAATACCACGGTCACGACGAAGCGCCCCGGATCCTGGTGGTCGACGACGAGAAGGTGATCCGCGAGATCCTCGCGGACTTCCTCTCGATGGAGGGCTTCTGGGTACGCACCGCCGAGGACGGCAGCGCCGCCCTCGTCGAGCTCTCGCGCCACCACTACGACCTGGTGCTGAGCGACCTGAAGATGCCCAACATGGGCGGGCTCGAGCT
>CAYZQM010000206.1:8292-11866 GCA_964480175.1 uncultured Sandaracinaceae bacterium | reverse complement strand
TGACCGGCTTCGGCACGGTCGAGACCGCGATCGACGCGATGAAGCGCGGCGCGTACGACTACATCCTCAAGCCGTTCAAGGTCGAGGAGGTCGTCCACACGATCCGCCGCGGCCTCGAGAAGCAGAAGCTCACCGCGGAGAACCTCCGCCTCAAGGAGTCGCTCTCGCTCTACAAGGTGAGCGAGGCGATCGCCGCCAGCCTCTCGCTCGAAGAGGTGATGAGCACGGTCACCGACGCGGCGATCCACGAGGTCGACGCCGATCACGTCACGATCGTGCTGAAGGACGGCGAGGGCGGCTTCTTCGAGCGCGGGCGCGAGCTCCACCCGCAGTTCCGTCCCATCGCGGACCTCGCGTCGCTCGACACCACGACGCTGCTGCGCTTCTTCGAGGAGGACCAGCCGCTGCGCGCGCACGGCACGCAGATCTTCGAGTACGTCAGGGCGAGCGACACCGGCATGAAGCCGCACTCGCTGATCGTGTGCCCGCTGCGCATGCGCAAGGAGACGATCGGCTTCCTCGGCGTGCTCAGCTACACGCGCGGCAAGAAGTTCGACGAGGGGCAGCGCAAGCTCCTCTCGATCGTCGCGCACCGCGCCGCGGCGGCGATCGAGAACGCGAAGCTCTACGAGGACCTGCAGGCGACGTTCAAGCAGACCATCAAGGGCCTCGCCTCGGCGATCGACAAGATGGACCGCTACACGTCGGGCCACTCCGAGCGCGTCGCGGCGTACGCGCAGATCCTCGCGATCAAGCTCGGGCTCGACGAGGAGCAGGTGGAGATCACCCGGCAGGCCGCGCTGATGCACGACATCGGCAAGATCGGCTGCGTGATGAACCTGAACAAGCCGGGCAAGCTCTCGAGCGAAGAGTTCGACGTCTTCAAGCGGCACCCGACGTTCGGCAAGGACATCCTCGAGCCGATCACGTTCCTGCACCCGCTCATCCCCGCCGTGCACCTGCACCACGAGCGCTGGGATGGTCGCGGTTATCCGCTCGGTCTGTCGGGCCAGGACATCCCGCTCATCGCGCGGATCATCGCGGTGGCCGACACCTACGACGCGATGACCTCGGACCGGGCCTACCGCAAAGCGCTGCCGCACGAGGTCGCGACGAGCGAGATCGCGCGCTGCTGCGGCTCGCAGTTCGATCCCGAGGTGGGCCAGTACTTCGCCGTCGCGATCGAAGAGGACCGCGAGGAGAAGCTCGCGAGCGGCGAAGTGGTGCCCGAGTGACGACGGGAGCGTTCGCGCCGTGAAGGCCCGAGGCGCCCGCGCGCTCTTCTCGGACCTGTCCCCAGGCGGCGGGATCAGCCGCCTCGCGCCCGGTTTCCTCGTCGCGTCCCCCGCGCTGCGCGATCCGAACTTCGTCCGCACCGTCGTGCTCCTCGTCGAGCACGGCGCCGGAGGCTCGCTGGGCTTCATCATCAACCGACCGAGCTCGCTCAGCTTCGATCGGGTGATCGGCTCGCTCGGCCTCGAGGGCCGAGAGGCGGAGGAGACGAAGCGCGATCCGCTCGCCCCCTTCCCGCTCTACGTCGGCGGCCCGGTCTCGCCCCAGTCGGGCTGGATCCTGTTCGATCCGCGGCAGGCACCGGAGGCCGACCTCGCGGACGCCGTGCTCCTCGCCGACGACGTCGCCCTGAGCGCCTCGCGCACGCTGCTCGAGCGGATGGCGCGCGTCAGCTCGTTCCCCGGCTCGCGCTTGCTCGCGATGGGCTACGCGGGCTGGGCAGGCGGTCAGCTCGACGAAGAGCTCGAGCGCGGCGTGTGGCTCCCCGCGAGCCTGAGCCACCAAGTGCTCTTCGACGTCGAGCCGAACGAGCGATGGGCGAGCGTGCTGCGCCGCGAGGGCATCGAGCCCGGACGGGTCGTCAGCCCGATCCAGAGCGCGCCCGATCCGAAGAACGTCTGCTGACGCGCAGCCTCGCGTCGCGCGCCGACGCCGAGCTCCGCCGCCATTTCGGAGGCTCAGCGGAAGCGGCAGCTGAGGATCGTCTTGGGATCGCCTCGCCCTCGGCACGCCACGACCGCGCTGCGCACCTCGCGTGCTCCGCAGATCTCCAGCATGCGCCCCAAGAACGCGGCCATCACCTGCGCGTGCGCCACGGGCTCGGGCGAGCCGACGTCGATCGCGAAGCGGACGCCCTGGGGGTCGGACTCGTCGAGCGCAGCGACGCCGCGCAGGTGGTAGAGCTTGAAGAGGTGGGGGAAGCGCTCGATCGCGGTCTGCGTGGTCGCGGTCTGCACGAAGAGCCGATGCGTGGTCGTGAGCTCGCGATCCGCGATGGCGCGCCCGACCCCGGTCGCGAGCGACTCGCCGCCGCCGGCCGCAGCGAGCAAGAGCTCGAAGGTCGTGAGGGGCAGCCACGCCATCGGGAGGATCACGCCGGTGATCCGGTCCGCGGCCGCGGGCGGCATCCGCGCCGTCAGCGCCGCGACCCTGTCGTCGCCCTGGCTGTGCTCGAGGAACTCGAGCGCACCCACGAAGAACGAGCCGCGCAGCGCGGCCTCGGAGCGGGCGAGCGTCGGCGACGTCGCGAGCGACGGTGTGTTGCTCGACGGCGGCTGGCTCGGCGAGGCCGACGCTCCGGAGAGCCCGAGCGGAGAGAACGCAGGAGACGACGGCGGATCGACCTGGGTCGGCTCAGGGGTCGAGAACGCCCGCGGGGGCGACTTGATGCTCGCGCGCAGCGGCTCGGTGGTCGGCTCGCCCTCGTCGCGGACGCCGAGCGAGACCGGCGGGCGGATCGAGCTCGCGCGCGCGCGCTCGGGCTGCCAATCGTCGCTCGCCGCGAAGTAGTAGCGGGGCGTCGCACGGCGTATGCCGCCGCTCGCGCCCGGCGTGGGCTTCGGTCGCGCCGCCGACGGAGGCAGCTCCGCGCTACGCTCACCCGTGGGCCATGGGCTCGGCGTGGCGCTGACCGTGGGATCGGAGCGCGCCGGCACCTGGACCGCCGTCGGCAGGCTCGCGGGGTTGGGCGACGGCTCGGGGCTCGGGAGCTGCACGCTCGCGGCGGAGCGCACGATGGCGCCGAACGGCGCGAGCGCTTGCGCGAACTCCGATGCGCTCCCGTAGCGCAGCGAGGGCTCCTTGCCGATCGAGCGCAGCGTCACTGCGTCGAGCGCGGGCTCGACGAGCGGCGCGAAGTCGGACGGCTTCTTCGGCTCGTTGCGGAGGATCTGCTGCAGGAGCGCGTGGTAGTTGTCGGACGAGAACGGCAGCCGACCGGTGAGGCACTCGTAGAGCATCACGCCCACCGCATAGAGGTCGACGCGGTGATCCACCTCGCGCACGCCGCGCGCTTGCTCGGGCGACATGTAGAACGGGGTGCCCATCATCATCCCGGTGCGCGTCAGGTGCAGCGCCTCGCCGTTCTCCTCCTTCATCTTCGAGATGCCGAAGTCGAGGACCTTCACGAACTCACCCATGCCGGGCCGGCGGGTGATGAAGACGTTGTCCGGCTTCAGATCGCGGTGGACGATCTCCTGGCGATGCACGGCCTCCAGCGCGGCGAGCACCTGCCCGAGCAGGTGACACGTGCGCTGCGGCGTGAGGCGCCCCTCGCGCTTGA
>CAYZQM010000206.1:1883-8282 GCA_964480175.1 uncultured Sandaracinaceae bacterium | reverse complement strand
ACGATGTGCTCGTGTCCCGTCGCCGCGGCGGCGCGCGCCTCGCGCTGGAAGCGCTGCACCGCGCGCTCGTCCGACACGAGCTCGGGGTGCAGCCGCTTGATCGCGACCTTGCGGCCGATCATGAGGTGCTCCGCGACGAAGACCTCGCCCATCCCGCCCTCGCCGAGCTGCCCGACGATCCGATAGCGCCCCGCGATCACGCGACCGATCAACGCGCTGCCCACGCTCAGCGAGCGCCCGGTGTTCGGGCAGTGCGTGTAGATCGCTGGGTGCAGCTCCGGGCAATGCGGGCAGCGAACCTGCGCGTCGGACGGTAGGGTGGGCCCGCTCATCGGGGGCCTGATCTTCGGGGACGCGACCACGAAGGGTCAAGCCGGCTACAGAGGTCGGGCCGCCTTTCGGCCCTGGCTGAAACGCACAGGCCGGAAGCTTGACCGCAGCGCGGCGGCTCGGCACAGCAGCGGCCGTGCTCTCCTCGCCCTCGCTCGCATCCCGCCCGGCGCTCTGGCTGCTCGCCGCGATCGTCTTCGGGACCGCGATCGCCCGGGGACAGGAGGATCGCGCTGGCGTGTTCCGCGCGACCCACGGAGGCCCCGCGCTCTTGCTCCGCGCCCGCGCCCGCACCGGCGTGCTCCCCAAGAGCGTGAACGTGAGCCCCGACGGATCGCGGGTGATCACGTGCAACTTCGGGCGTCCCGACGCGCACAGCGTGTCCTTCTTCGATCCCTACACGCTCGAGTCGGTCGGCGAGGCCGAGTTCCTGGGCAACGCCGTCGAGAGCGTGTTCTCGCGCGATGGCGCCCGCCTCTACGTCTCCAACTTTCGGCGCCACGTCGTCGAGGTCCTCGATCCCACGGCCTGTTACGCAGCGAGCCCCGAGGCGCCTTGTCACCTCGAGCCACTCGCGGAGATCGCCGTGGGCACCCATCCGAAGTTCATGGTGCTCTCGCCCGACGAGTCGACCCTCTACGTCGCCAACTACGGCGGGGCGTCGGTCTCGGTCGTGGATCTCGCGAGCGCGACGGAGGTGCGGCGCCTTCCGACCCTGCGCCATCCGCGCGGCATGGCGGTGCTGCCCGACGGAACCCTGCTCGTCGCCGCGTTCCACGGCGACACGATTCACGTGTTCGATCCCGGCGCGAGCGAGGAGCGCACCCGATGGGAGACCTGCGAGCTGCCGCGACATCTCGTGCTGTCCCCCGACGCGAGCACCGTGTACGTCACGTGCTCGATGGGCCACGTCGGCTTCTACGACGTGCCGACCGGGCGCCGCTACGGCATCGCCGCGTTGGGACGAAACCCGCGCTCGATCGGCATCACCACCGACGGTCGCTTCATCGGCTCGGCGAACTTCACCTCGAGCGACGTCTCGCTCGTCGACACCGTCGAGCACCACAGCCGCACGTACGAGGTCGAAGGCGCACGGCGCATCGTGGGCCTGGCGATGCACCCGGGCCTCGGGGTGCGCCTCTACGCGACGAGCTGGGACACCAACGAGCTCATCATGCTGAGCGACGCCGACGCCGAGCGCGCGCACGCGTCCGGCACCCGCAGCGCGCCCTCCGCCGAGCCGCGCGACGACGCCTCGACGGAGCCGCCGCGCGCCGACGACGTCAGTCGATGATCGTCAGCGGCTGCTCCGCGAAGCCGTCGGTGCCGGGCACGTGGGCCCAGAGGCGCTGCCCTTTCACCTCGCCGCCGATCACGCTGACCACGATGAACGCGCAGGGCCAGAGGAGCTCTCCTCCGCTCGCGAAGGTCGCCGCGTCTTCGGCGCTGAAGTAGTCGCCTGCCTCGCAGTGCGAGTGGTAGACGACCTTGAGGGGCTCGGCGGCCGACGCGCTCTCCTCGAACGCGCGCGCCGCACGGAGGCCGTTGATCTTGAAGTACTCCTTGGACGTGCGGGGGAACGTCTCGGGATCGCGAGCGTGGTACTTGTCGGCCTCGTTCACCTCGCGGACGGCGCGCTCGAGCAGCGCGGGCTCGCTGCGCGGACCGTAGACGAAGCCGCAGCACTCCCCGGGATACTCGGCGACCGCATGCGCGTAGATCGACTCGAGGGTGTCCCGGCGGATCGAGAGGGGCGCGCGCAACCAGGGGAGCGAGTCATCACCAGACATACTGTTTCTCCCAGCGCATCGGCGCGAAGTAGCGGTCCCCTCGATCGCAAGCGATCGTGACCACGCAGGCGCGCCCCTCGCGCGCCGCGATCTGCGCCGCGCCGTACACGTTCGCGCCGCTCGAGTGCCCGATGTGCAGCCCCTCCTCACGCGCCACCCGATCGGCCATGTCCCAGCCCTCCTCCGTACCGACGAAGATCGTCTCGTGCGGCAGCGACGCGTCGTAGATCGCCGGCACGAGCGACGACGCGAGGTGCTTGAGCCCCTCGAGCCCGTGCATCGCGTCGGACGGCTCGATGGCGACGCAGCGGATGCCGCTTCCGTCACTGCGCACGTGCTCGCGCAGGCGCCGCGTGGTGCCCATCATCGTCCCCGTGGTCCCCAGGCCGGTCACGAAGTGCGTCAGCGCGTGGCCGAGCTGCTCGAGGAGCTCGACACCCGTGCCGTGGTAGTGGGCTCCGGGGTTGTTCGGATTCGAGTACTGGTCGGGATAGAAATAGCGCTCGGGCTCGCGCGCCACGATCTCGCGGACCAGGCGAATCGCGCCGTCGGATCCTTCCATGGGATCGGAGAAGATGAGCTCGGTGCCGAACGCGCGCGCGATCTCCTTGCGCGCCTGCGAGACGTTCGAGGGAATCACCAGCTGCACCTTCACGCCGAGGGCGGCGCCGAGCATCGAGTAAGCGACTCCCGTGTTCCCGCTCGTGGCGTCGATGAGGACCCGCTCGCGCGTGAGCCGTCCGTCCTTCAGCGCGGCGCGCATCATGGAGAGCGCCGCGCGATCCTTCACCGAGCCGCCCGGGTTGGTGTACTCGAGCTTCAGCCAGAGCTGCGCGTCGGGGCAGAACGCGCGCTCGATGTTGCGCAGGCGCACCACCGGTGTCCGACCGACCGCGTCCGCGATCGACGCGATGGCGCGGCTGCGCGCGACCGTCATGGCGTCAGCACCGCCCGGAGGATGTCGACCGGGATCGGAGGCCGCTCGATGCCCACGGCCTGGGTGACGTGCTCCAGCGCGAAGAGCGCGCCCGACAGGTGCGCGTGCGCGGCGTCCTCCTCACCAGCCCCGTCGCCGTGGAGCTTCACGGAGGCGCGCTCGAGGTAGGCGCGCGCGACGTGCGCCGCCGGCGTCGACAGCCCCTCGAGCGACGCCGTGCTCGACGCGAGGCGAGCCACGCCGGGCCCGCCTATCTCGCGGAGCAGCCGGTGCCGCGCCGCGAGCGCCGCGGGGGGGATCGCGCTGAAGTCCTCGCTCACGTCGCTGCGCCGCCCGCGATCGCAGGGACGATCTGCAGGCTGTCGCCGGCCTTCAGCGCGGTGTCGAGCCCGTCGACGAAGCGGATGTCCTCTTCCTCGTTGAGGAACACGTTCACGAAGCGGCGCACCCCCTTGTCGTCGCAGATGCGATCCTTGAGACCCGGATACTGCCGCTCGAGGTCGTCGATGACCGCGCGCACGTTCGCGCCCTCGGCCTGCACTTCGTCTTTGCCGCCGGTGAGGGTGCGGAGGGGAGTGGGGATGCGGACCAGAATCGCCATGTCGAGCACCTGTGGAAACGAAGAGAGGTTCAGGCGCCCGCTTCGCACACCGGTGCGTAGCGGGCCATCGAGACATCCGTGATCGTGGGGCGCGCGCCGCAGAGCGCGCAGCCCGCGCGAGGGCGCACCGCGCTGCTGCGCGCGGTCCCGGCGAGCGCGTCGAGCCGCGTGATGGTGCTCGCCGCCGCGACGTCGCCTCCGAGCACGCGCAGCAGGAGGCCTCCTGCGAGCGCCCCCATCACCCCGACCAGCGCGCCCACCACGCCGGCCTCGGCGCAGGTCTCGACGCGATCGCGCGGCAGGTCCTCGAACACGCAGCGGAGGCACGCGCCGTGGCCCGGCACGACCGCCTTCACCCAGCCGCTCCAGCGCACCACGCCCGCGTGCACGACGGGCTTGCGCTCGAGCATCGCGGCGTCGGCGGTGAGGAACTTCGTCGGGAGGTTGTCCGCGCCTTCGACGACGACGTCGTGCGCCGCGACGATCGCGCGCGCGTCGTCCGGCGTCAGGCGCGCCGCGACCGGATGGACGTCCAGCGGCGTGCGCGTCTGCGCGGCGAGCACCTCGAGGCGCGCCTTTGCTCGCTCGACCTTCGATGCGCCGACGTCGCTCGGCCCGTACAGCGTCTGGCGGTGCAGGTTGGTGGCGTCCACGACGTCGTCGTCGAGCAGCGTGATCGCCAAGCGCGGCGCGCTCGGACCGCGCTGCGCGAGGATGCTCGCGACCGGGCAGCCCAGGCCGCCCATCCCGACGAGCAGCACCCGCGCGCTCACCGTCCCGCCCCCGAAAAGTACGTGTCGAGGCTGAAGTAGCGCTCGCCGGTGTCGCAGAGGAACGTCACCACGTCGATCGCCTCTCGGTCGCGCTCCGCGGCGAGGCGCTCGGCGACGCGGAGCGCAGCCCACACGTTGGCGCCGGCGCTCATCCCCACGAGCAGGCCTTCCTCGCGCGCGAGTCGCTGCTTGGTGGCATACGCGTCCTCGTCGCGGACACCGATCACCTCGTCGACGATCGACGCGTCGTAGTTGGCGGGGATGAAGCCCGCGTTGAGGCCTTGGATCTTGCTGGGTCCGGGGGGACCGCCCGTGAGCACCGGACTGGCGGCGGGATCGACGGCGACGAGCCGCGGCCGCGGCTGACCTCGCTCGTCCGCTCGCGCGATCAGCGCGCGCCCCACGCCGGTGAGCGTCCCTCCGGTGCCCACGCCGGCGACGATGGCCGTCGGGATCGTCTCGAGCGCATCGAGGATCTCCGCCGCGGTCGTCCGCTCGTGCGCGAGGGGATTCACTGGGTTGTCGAACTGGCTGGGCACGAACGCGTAGCGCTCGCTCGCGATGCGATCGCGCGCCTCGATGGCCCCTTCCATTCCCCGCTCGGGCTCCGTGAGCACCAGCTCCGCGCCGTAGGCCGAGAGCAGCTGCCTGCGCTCGAGCGACATGCTGCGCGGCATGGTGAGCACGAGCGGGTGACGCTTCACCGCGCACACGATCGCGAGACCAATCCCGGTGTTGCCGCTCGTGGCCTCCACCACCGCTTGGCCCGCGCGCAGCTTCCCGTTCGCTTCCGCCGCCTCGATCATCGCGAGGCAGATCCGATCTTTGACCGAGCCGCCCGGCGCGAGGTGCTCGCACTTGGCCCACACCCGGATCTTCTGCGACGTACGCGCCAAGCGCACGAGCGGGGTGTGACCGATGAGCTCGAGCACCGAGTCGAGCACGGGCGCGATCACCGGCGGCGCGTCGCCCTCGTGTTCCTCGCCGCGCATCAGATCACGTAGACGTAGCCGGCGGGAGGGCGACGCCGCTGCCCGAGCGCCTCGCCCCGCTCGACCAGCGCTGCGATGGTGATGGCGTCGAAGCACGCCTCGATCTGGGTGGAGAGATCGTCGAACGCCTCGTCGGTCACCGTGCGCTCGACGGGCGGCAGCACGGGACGGCCGCGCTTCTTCGGCAGCTCGCCATCGCCTTCGCGCACGAGCGCGATGGGCCCTTCGAGCGCGCGGACGATGTCGCCGAGGCGGATCTCGGAGGCGTCCTTGGCGAGCTGGTAGCCGCCCCGCGGACCGCGCCGCGAGCCCACCAGGCCGGCGCGCTTGAGGTCCTGGAAGATCTGCTCGAGGAAGCGCGGCGGGATCGACTGACGCTCGGCGATCTCCTTGATCTGCGAGGCCCTTCCCTCGTTGTGGAAGGCGATGTCGAACACGGCCTGCACTCCGTACCGGCTCTTGCTCGACAGCTTCATCCGAGCGCCGTTCTGAGTTGGCACATCGGCTTTGTCAAGAATGCCCGTTCGGCGCCGTGAAATCGGGCGAACCCCGTTCGTTGCCAGCATGGATCGAATGGCCGTAGGATCCCGGGCCGTGAAGGTCTGCGACGTCTGCGGCGGCCGCTACAAGGACAAGGGGGGCACCCAAGTGTGCCCCTTCGATGGCGCCGTGCTTCGTCAGCTGCCCGATCCCCTCGTGGGGCGGACCATCGCGGGTCGCTACGTGATCAGCGCCAAGATCGGCGGCGGCGGATTCGGCATCGTGTACCGCGCGACGCACGAGGTCGTCGGGCGCGAGGTCGCGATCAAGTTCTTGATCCCCGAGCTCGCGGTCGACGCGACGAATCGCTCGCGCTTCTTGCGCGAGGCGAAGGCGGCCAATCGGATCGATCACGAGCACATCATCGACATCACCGACTACGGCGAGACCTCCGATGGGCTGGTGTACCTGGTGATGGAGCTCCTCGAGGGGCGCT
>CAYZQM010000206.1:0-1873 GCA_964480175.1 uncultured Sandaracinaceae bacterium | reverse complement strand
GTTCGTCGCGCCGTCGACATCGGGATCCAGTGCGCGAGCGCGCTCGCGCGGGCGCACGAGCTCGACGTGATTCACCGGGACATCAAGCCGGACAACGTCTTCTTGGTCGACGGCACGTCGCGGCGCGACTTCGCCAAGCTCCTCGACTTCGGGCTCGCGCAGATGAAAGGCGAGCTGCGCCTGACGGCGACGGGAGCGGTGTTCGGTACCCCCGAGTACATGGCGCCCGAGCAAGCGCGCGGCGCACCGCTCACCGGCCTCGCGGATCTCTACGGCCTGGGATGCGTGGTGTTCGAGATGATCACGGGGCGCCTGCCTTTCACGGGCTCGACTCCAGATCTGATCCTCAAGCACATGCGCGAGGCGCCCCCGGTGCTGTCGCGCCTCGCCGACGGCATCCCGCCGCTGCTCGAGCAGACGGTGAACAAGCTGCTGGAGAAGGATCCCAAGCGGCGCCACCGCGACGCCCACCACCTGCTCGAGGATCTGCGCAAGGTCGAGGCGACGTTGCCTCCGTCGCAGAGCGTGCCTCCGCGGCAGTCCTACGTGGGCGACGCGAACGTGCCCGTCACCCTGGGCGCCGACTCTCGCAGTTCGCGGCGACGCGACGTGATGATGTCGGTCCCTCCCGCCGATCGACCCGCCGTCCCCAGCACCGTGCCCACCGCCGGACCGCTGCCGGCGCAGTCGCTCTCGGGTCCGTCCCCGGCACCGGCCGCGCCCGGGCGCGTGCGGCTCGCGACCGGACAGATGCCTCCAGCGTGGGAGCGACGCGCGGATCTGTTCCGCGAGCTCATGCCCCGCGCCCACGGCGCGCACCCGCCCCCGTGGCTGGTGCCGGCGATCGAAGGCTTGGCGGCGAAGGTGGGCGAGCTGAAGCACCTCGAGACCGAGCTCGTGCGCGTCGCAGCGAGCGTGAGCTCGCGGGAAGGCGAGATTCGAAACCTCCGCCTGCGCCTGGGTCACGCGATCGACGAGATCGGCCGCGACGAGTCGCGGGCGCTCGGCGTCATCGACGATCTCTACCGGCGGCTCGCGGAGGCGAAGGGGCGCCACGCCAACGCCGAGCCCGCGCTGGCGCGCGCGGTCGCGCAGCTGCGCAGCCACAGCGTCCCGCTGGGGAGCTCGGGGCCGAGCGACCCGTACGGCGGCGCGACGTTCGGCGCCACGATCCCTTCGAGTCGCTTCAACGACGGCGGCAGCGGGGTGACCCACGAGCTCGCGGTCGCGCTCAGCGACGCGGGTCTGCACGCCGCGGCGTGGCTCGAGGCCGAGGCCCAGGTGCGCTCGCTGTCGGCCGAGCTCGGGACCCGCGAGCGCGAGCGAGACGACGTGCGCTTCCAGCTCTCCCAGCTCAAGGGGCGCCTCGGCAGCCTCACCGCCGAGCAGGATCTCGAGCTGAACGCGCTGCGCGATCACACCGCGGATCTCGATCGCCGCGCGAACGAGCTGCGCGAGGAGATCTCCCAGCGCGCGGGGGTGCTGACCGAGCACTTCGCGTCGTTCCCGGCCCTGCGCGACGCGCTTCGCGCCGTCGAGGTGGCGCGCGCCCCTGAATCAGCGCCCAAGCTGGCCCGTCGCTAGCGCGCTCCGACGCCCATGCGCATTCCCCCGCAGCTGCCCTCCGTCCTGTCGCTCGCGCTCCGCGTGGGTGTGCTCCTCGTGGGGCCGTCGCTCGCGCCGCTCGCGATGCCGAGCGCCGTGGTCGCGCAGCCCGAAGTCCGCGCGGAGATGGAGCGCCTCCGCTCGACGAACGCGACGGAGCGCGCGCGCGCCGCGGAGACCCTGGGGCGCTCCGGGCACGCGCTGCGCGACGAGATCACCCCGCTCTTGCGCAACCTGCTCCGCGACGATCCCGAGTGGGAAGTCCGGG
>CAYZQM010000205.1:3264-12633 GCA_964480175.1 uncultured Sandaracinaceae bacterium | reverse complement strand
GCGCCGGCCCACGCGTCGAAGCTCCGCACCTTCGTGTCGGGGACTGCGGGACCGTCGGCGCCGAGCACCAGCGCTTCGCCCTTGCCGCTCACCGCGTCCACGGTTTGGCGGATCGTCCACGGCGCGCCGTTCGTGCACCGGACCTCTACCCACGCGTCGCGCCCCTTCGCGAGCCCCGTGAGCGGCCCGCGCGTCGGGCACTCCCGCGTCACCGCGCCCGCGAGCAGCTCGAGCAGCGTGCTCTTGCCCGCGCCGTTCTCGCCCACGATGGCGACGAGCTGGGGGAGCGCGGCGAGGTCGACGCGCACGTCGTTGAACGGCCCGAGGTTGTGGATGGTGATCTCGTCGAATCGCATAGTGAGATGCCCGGGACTCGAACCCAGGTCGCCGCGGGAGGCGGGTGAAAGGTGGTGACCCTCGCGGCTGTCCAACCGCCCCTCGGCCGCGCATCAGCAGCTCCGGAGCCATCTCGTGTTCCCCGTCTCTCCGGGGTGTCACCGTGCTGGCTTGGAGCGATGTTCAGCTCGCTCGCGACGTCATCGGTTCCATCGGCCGTGCTTCCCCGTTTGCGTGGTCGGCAGGCACGGTCACTAGTCACTCCACCAAGCGCCGGTCTCTCCCGGCTGTCACCTGCTGAGCGCTACGGGTTCAGGTTCCCCGCTGGAGCGGCGCTCTCACCCACCTATCCCCGGACGATCGGCAACGTACGTGGGCGACGAGCGCCCAAGCCGGGACGTGGCAGACCTACGCGGCGACCTCCTTCACTCGGCCGAGCAGCCGCTCGACGCGCTCGCCCTCGACACCCTGGCGCGCCCACAGCGCGCGCAGCTTGTCCTCGATGCTCACGGCGGCGGCGATCTCGGGGGCGCGAGCTCGCTGCGTCGCCACGACCTCCTCTTCGACCTTCACCAAGGCCGCGCCCGCCGCGAGCCACCGCTCCTCGAGCCCGCGCGCGGCTGCTCGTGCCTCGTCGCGCCGGTCGCCCTCGACCGTGTAGCGCAGCCGAACCTCAGCGCCGTCGAGGGAGCCCGGAAGGTCTGGGCCCTGGTGCACGCCAGTCCATCGGAGAGCCCCCGACTCCCAGGTCACGCTGACGAGCAGCATGCGCGCGCACGGCGTCGGCACGTGCTGGACGTCCACCTCGCCGTCGTTGATCGACACGAGGGCCACGCTCTTCTCCTCGACCTCACCGAATGCGGTGCGGAAGGGCGAGCCTGTGTAGAGAATGGGTCGCCCGTTGTGGGACCACGTCTGGCGACGATGGATGTGCGCCGCAATCGTCACGTCGGCGCCCACCAGGCCCAGGTCTTCGAGTCCGACGTTGAGCTCGGCGCCGATCATCGGGTTGCCGGCTGAGAGCACGGCCCCGTTGATCATGAAGTGACCGAGAAGGATGGTGGGTCCGACGCCGCTGGCGAGCTGCTGTCCGAGCCCGCGCAACACGGAGCGGAGAGCGTCGCGAGCGGCCAGGTCCTGCTCCTCGAGCGAGCCAGGGAGCATCGCGGCGAGAGTCGACTTCGACGGCCACGCCATGGCCGCCACACGAAGCGCGCCCACCCGGTGAACCCCCGCGCGCTGCTCGATGATGATGGGGTGCTTGGACCGCAGCTCACCCAGCAGAGACAGGCTCTCGTCGTGGTTGCCCTTCGCGCACACCACAGGGCAGTGCTCGGCCATGCGCGTGAGCCAGCGTGCGACGTGCTCGCGCTCCTTTGGAGTCGAGCGTCGGTCGAAGATGTCGCCGCCCGACAGGAAGGCGTCGGGACGCTCGCGCGCGACGAGGTCCACCATGAAGTCGTGCACGCGGACGCACTCGTCCCAGCGCGAAGCCTCGCACCAGTGATGGTCGCCGGAGGCGATGACCCGCACCGTCACGCTGCCACCCGATGCACGGGCTCGGACACGGTGCGCTCGTCCGGCCACCCCGCGCTACGACGCCACTCGAGCGTTCGCTTCGGGATGCCCGTGTGCTCCGCCCACCCGTCCAGGGTCCGCGTCTGTCCGAGGGCGGTGATCTGCACCGTTCGCCGAGTGTTCCGCATCTGCTCGGACCGGGTCGCCCAGCGCACGTTCCCCGGCTCGTAGCCGCGAGCGTTGTCGATTCGATCGATCGAATGGCCGGCGCTGGGCCGCGGACCAACGTGCGCCAAGAAGCGCTCGTATCCGCCGCTCGCCCGCCACTCGGCGCACACGGAGACGCCGCGGCCGCCGTAGTACGCATACTTCGGATGGCGGGGGTTGTGGCAGCGCTGGACCATCAGCGAGAGCACCGTGCGCTCGGGCTCCGCGTTGCGCTTCGCCGCAGCGTCGGCAGCGCGACACGCCTTGCACGTCGTGCGCAGCTTGCCCTTGGTGTGGACCGAGAATGCCGCGGCGGGCTTCTCGGTCGCGCACTGACCGCAGACGACCCGCATCAGTAGACCTCGACGTCGTCGTGCGCGCGGTCGTCGGGCCCGAGGTCCGACTCGTCGTCGTCCTCGTCGAGGTCAGGCGCCGAGGACTCGATCGGCGGAGCCGGGGTGCGCTCGAGGAGCGCGGGGCCGGGCGCGGGCGGATAGAGCATCGCGGTGCCCGCGAGCGCGTTCTGCGCGATGAGCTTGGCGAACTCGGTGCGCAGCGCCGGGTCGTCGGTCGCCCCGGTGAACGTGACGCAGGCAGCGACGAATGGCTTGGTCAGCTCGTCGGGCTCGTAGGCAGTGCGGATACCCATCGAGCGGATCGCCCGGAGGCGCGCCTTCGTCTCCGCGTGCGAGACGATGTGCATGCGCAGCTCGCGGATCTGATCGTCCGCCTTCTTCCCCTTCTTTGCCGCGCGCTCGGCCAGCCCCTCGACGGTCGGCGAACCCTCGCGCAGGTCCATCTCCTTCTCGGCGCTCACGACGTGCCGGATGCCGTCCGCCCCCATGTAGCTGCCGACCGCGCGGTAGCGGCAGTAGCGGGGATCTCGCCCGTCATCGAGACGCCCGCTCATGCGCGGATCCCACGAGAGGCCCAACGCGTGCCCGATCTTGTCGAGCGCGGCCTTGCTGAGGCCGACCTTGCTGCTCGCGGGGATCGGGTAGGTCTCGTTCTTGCGGTCCACCATCACAGCCGCGAGCCGCACCGCGAACCCCGCGGGCAGCGCGCCCACGCTGGTGAACGGCGAGACCAGATGAGCCCGGTTCGAGGCCTGAGTGAGCTTCGCGTCGAGCACCCGAGGGTCCTGGTAGGTGCCGGAGATCGTCTCGCGTTCCACGCGCCGCTCGATCGCTGCTCCGCCGTTGCTGACGACGCTTCCCGTGTGTGCCTGTTCCTGCGTGTTCATGATGCGGTCCTCTCGTTGGAAGCCGCGCGCATGGCGCGGCGAAAGTGGGTGACGGTCGTTGCCCCGGGACGGGGCGGGAGTTGGTGGGTGAGGCGCGCGGCGCGGCGCACCGTCTCGAGGAGGCCGAGCGCGACACGGCGAGAGCGGGCGCAGTCGCAGACGCGCGCGCCGTCGGCGTCGAGGGCCCGGCCGCAGAACCCGCAGAACCCGAGCGCAGGCCTCACGCGGCCCTCCGAGCGAGGGCGCGCTCGATCTGCTGCTGAATGACGGCCGCGAGCGCCGCGTTCTCCGCCGCCCAGCGAAGCGACTCGGCCGAGCCCGAGCGCAGGAGCCACGACGCGGCGCCACTGAGCGCGGTGACGAGCAGGCGCGCGGCCTCGAGGTCCAACTCGAAGCGCCACCGGCGCCGGTCGCGGGCGCCGAGCACGAGCTCGCGCTTCGCGGCGATGCCGCCGAGGTTGGCGACGGTGTCGATGCGCGACCGGTCGTCGTCGTTGACCCGCAGCGCGATCACAGCGCACCTCCGAGCATCCGGCGGACGGCGTCCACCGTGAGGACCTCGTCACGAAGCCCAGTCACCACGAGGTCGACCGCGTGCGCGCGGAGCGCGACCTCGCACTCCTCCTCGGTCCAAGTCCCGCTCGGGTCGATCTCAGTGAGCATCCCGACCACGGCCTCGATGCGAGCCGCATCCAGCGCCTCGCGGACCGTCGCATCGACCAGCGCGACGCCGTCCGCGGCGTAGAGACGCGTTCGGATGTTTGCCGCGCACTCGCTGCGGGAGCAGATGAGGCGCCCGTGCTGCTGGCGGCACCAGAGACGGTCGCCCGCCGTGGTCCACGTCCAGGCGCCGCAGTTCTCGCAGGCGGCGGAGAACTGCCCCGCGCGAGCCGCGTCGGTCAGGGACCCGATGAACGACGGCATCACGAAGCCACCTCGGCGTCCTCGCACTCGTCGCCGTGCTGCCCGGAGCCGGTCTCGAACTCGCCGCAGCACCCACGCGGCGGCTCAAACGACTCGTCCCACTCGATGTCGTCCACGACGAGCCAACGCGTCGTGACAAGCGCCCCCGGGAGGCGACTCAGAATCGCTGCCCGGACCTCGGCATCGCGGGCCGCGTGCGGTCGCGACCAGTCGCCCTCCTCACCGCTCGCGTGGAACGAGCGCTCGTTCCAAAGAACGATGGACGTCGGCACGAAGGTGAACGGAAGCTGATCGTTGCCAGCGCTGTAGGCGAGGATCTCGCGCGCGTCAGCCTCCGTGCGCGCAGCAAGTTCGGGGTGTTCGACCTCGATCTCGTAGCGAACGGTGGTGCTCATGACGCCACCGCAGAGCGAAGCGGGCACCGGCCCGCAAGAACGGACCGGTCGAAGTGCGCGCGCCGCGCTTCCCATCGACCATGCCGCCGACCGTCGATGTCGAACGTGTTGGCGACTGGCGCACGAAAGACGTTGCCAGCCTGCTCGTAGTACTCGACCGACCCGTCCTCGGAGAAGCCGATGTGGCCCGCGCTGGTGCGCGGCTGCTCCCTGACCTCGATGCTGTTCGCCATGCCAACCACCTTTCGAGGCTGATGGTGGGACGGATGCGACTAGGCGTCAAGGACTAGTCGAAGCGGAGCGGTCGATTTTTTCTTGGTGCCTACGAGAAGGCGGTGAACTCTCAGCGAATGACGAAGCGGGCCGGCGAGGCGCTGTTCAACAATGGGCACGTGAAGGTCACCCCCACCCGGTTGACCGTTGGCTCGGTCGATTACCCAGTAGCGGCGATTACAAGCGTTCGCGCGGTTCGTGCCGGAGCGCCGTGGTTCGCGCTGCCGATGTGCGCGTGCGGCGTCGCAAGCATGATGGGGAGCGGCCAGTCCCCTGTGTTTGGTGTTGTGGGGCTTGCTCTCTTGGTCTACGGGTTTGTGCTGTTTCAGAGGCAGCGCCCGCTTGTGATGGTGATCTCTACGTCGGGACGCGACGTGCAGGCCGTCACGGGGACCGATGACGAGGTGCGGCCGATCCTAGCGGCTATGCGCAACGCCATCGACGAGCGCGGCTAGTCGCAGCGCGCTCCGAGCACGATCACGCGGCGATACCTGCCGTCGAACACGGGCCACGCGCCCGTTACGTCGTCGACGCGCACCGGGCACTCGGTCGTCAGCGCCTCATGCGCGAGCGCGCGCTCTCCGGGTAGCTCGCCGCCCCAGCGGCGAAACAGGCGCCCTTGATCGTAGATGGCTGCGCTCGCCTCGCGGAGCTGAACAATACGCACAGCGATCGCGCTGGCCGGCGCGTTGGGATGCTCGCTTCGCAGACGATGCAGATCCCACCCGGCCCGCAGCTGATCGAGCAGCGTTGCGCGAGGCAGCAACAGCGCGCCACCGAGGTAGTTCGCGATCGCTTCTGATGCGTCGTCCTCGCCGTAGGCGCTCGCGGCCCAATGTCCCAGCTCGTGAGCGATCAGCCAATGGAGCCGCGCGAGCCGCACCTTGCGCGGGACGTAGACCGTCGTGCCCAGCACGAAGGCCTCCCCGTTGTCGGAGAAGCACACCTCGAGGCCCAGCGCTTCCGCGAGGTCGACGGCGTTGATCGGGGGCTCGCACTGCGAGCGGGTGAGTAGGTCATGGGCGATCCCCTCCAGACACGGCTGCACGCACGCGTGGACGACGGGTAGAGGATCCGACTGACAGCGCCTCAGCCCTTTGGGACCCGTCGCTTCGGGAGCGACTTGCCGCGCTCGGCTGCCCTCAGCTTAGCCAACGTGCCCGCGGCCTCCTCGTAGAGGGCCAAGGTCGTGTGGACGCGATAGCGCAGACCGCGGAGCTCGGCGAGATGCGCGGCGGAGATCGCTCGCCCGGCGGCCAACTCATCGGCGATGAGCGCCTCGATCTCGGGATAGGGGCTGCGCTTCGCCTCTCGCTCGACTGGTGACGGGCGATCGCTGCCGAGGATCTCGTCGACCGTCCGGCCGTAGAGCTCCCCGAGCGCCTTGAGCGTTTCGGCGTCCATCGCGGCCACAACCCCGCGCTCGTAGCGGGACAGCGTAATGGGCTTGATTCCGACCTTCGCGGCGGCGTCGTCCTGCGTGTAGCCGGCGGCTTCGCGCATTGCTTTCAGACGAGCGCCTGTCGACTCGTTCTTCTTCTCCGCGGGCACCACGGATTGAGGCCATACGGGGGGTCGAACCTCAATAGTCGCTTGAGACATCTTCGTGGCCTATTGACCGACTAGGCGTATTCGACTAAGCTCGGCGGTTATGAAAGCCACGACGGTCGGCGCGCGAATCCGCGACGCGCGGAAGCGCGCGAAGCTCACCCAGGTGCAGCTCGCCAAGCGAGCGCGCATCGAGCAGAGCACGCTCTCGAAGATCGAGCGCGGCGCGAACGCTCCCCGGTCTACGACGATCGCGAGCATCGCGAAGGCGTGCGGCTGCACCGCCGACAAGCTTCTGTTCGGCACCCGCGGTGCCGCGTGACCTTCGCTGTGCATCGCGACGGCTATGACCTCCGCGTCGAGCTGAATGGCACGCGCTCGTACGCACGAGCCGAGTCCGCTCCAGAAGCTCGGCGAGCTGAGGACCTCTGCCGGTGGTGGGGCGCTCGCCGGCAACCGGGGAACGGGCGACCGTGGGTCAGCGCGGACGAGCTCGTCCTGCACGTCGCCAACGAACTGCGATGGGCCTTCGCCGCACAGCGTCGCCGCCGCTTCGGATCGGTCTTCGCTCGGAGGGCGGCGTAGATGCGCGGCCAGAACCCCACCGCGTGCGTGGTCGCCTTCCTCCTCTGGCTCGTCGCGCTCGCGGCAGTCCTCTCGTGGGCGGAGCGCAGCCACGCGCAGTGGACGCCGCCCGCTGCCGATGCCGTGCTGCTCGCGCGCGTCTGCGCCCACGAGGCGGGTCCATCGAGCGCCGTCGACTGCGCGGCCATCCACGAAGCGATCCGCGGGATAGCCCGGCACCGAGCTCTGACCTGGGACGAGAGCGCCTGGCTCTACTCGCCGCGGGCGCTCGGCGGCCGCACCGCGCGACCCTGGGTCGCAGAGCTCGCGCCCGTCTGTCGCGTCCCAGCGGGGTGGGTCCCCGCCGAGGATGGTGCGTGGGCCCGCTACGAACGCCGCGTCGCACCGCTCTTCGACCTCGCGCACGTCGTCGCTCAACACCCGATCGACCCCTGCGCTGACGAACACGTCCACGACTGGGCCGCACCGACCGATGCGATGCGCGCTCGAGCAGCTCGTCTCGGGCTGATCCCTGTGCTGCGCGCAGGCGCGCGCAACCTGCTCTTCGCGCGCCCCTCGATGCGCCGGCGCGATGCGCGCCTCTGCCGATGGCTCGCGCTGCACGGAGGCCGCGGTGCCTGAGTGGGCGCTCGTGCTCGCGCTGCTCGCCGCGTTCTGGGTGGGGTGGGCAGGCATCTGGTTCGCGAGTGAGCGCGCGGCAGCGCGATTCGAATCCGAGGTGCTCATGCGCCTCACCAGTAACGACGACCCGAACGAGAAGGAGTGAGCGTGATGAGGGATGCAACCACTGCACGTCGGGCCAGGGACCCGAAGGAGGACCTCGCGCTTCGGCGCGGCGAGGTCGCGTGCGTCTTGGCCGATGGGCTGATGACGGCGCAGGCGTCGGATCCGAGCCAGACCCGCGCGGTCGTCGCCGCCAGCGTCGGATGCAACACGACGCGGCTCGCTGCCCTCTGCGACCCGGAGCACGACGCGTCGATCGATGTGGCGCGCGCGTCGATGCTCCCCGCGTCAGCCGCCAAACTCCTCGCGAAGTACATCGCGGGGGACACGTGCGAGGTCGTCGAGGTCGGCGTCGCGTTCGATCCGAATGCCCGCCCGACTCTGTCGCTCATCGCCCGCTCACAGCGCTCGTCCAGCGCCGCTGTCTCCGAGGCGATGGAAGGTGCCGTCGACGGTCGAATCGACGCCCTCGAGGGCGCTCGCATCGAGGCGGCCGCCAACCGCGCGATCGAGGACCTGCTGATCATTCGCGAGGTCGGACGCCGCGCGCAGCGCGAGCGCGTGATCGCCATCGCGGGAACGGAGCGCGTCCAGTGAGCGCGCGCGAGATGACGATCGACGAGGTCACCGAGGCCCTCACGCCGGGGTGCTGCTCCGAGACGCGCGCGCGCGAGAACGGCTGCGTCCTCTGCTGCGGGCGCTTCGACGCGGTCGCGCAGGTCAAGCGCTGGCACGACGAACTCCTCACTGCGCGCGCGGACCTCGACCAGGTCGTAAGTACAGTCGTCGAGTACCACCAGGCGGCGACCGCGCTCGACGACTACGAGCCCGAGATCGTGCGCGTCGACGACCCTCATGACGCGGCGCTGACGGCTCGCCTCGCCGCATGCAGCGACGCGTTCTTCGCGATCGTGCACGACCGCGTCGTGCCCTCGCGCGTGATCGCCGAGGAGAACGCTGCGCTTCGTGCCGAGCTGCACCGCGTGCACCGCGGCCTGCGCGCGCTGCTCGACCGCGCGGTCATCGACCTCTCGCGTCCCCCTGCGACGCGCTCGGATGCCCATGGTGGGCACGAAGCCGGCGAGCATCCCACGTCGGAGACGCCGAGCGCGTCGCAGGCGGCCGAGGGTTCTGGGGAAGGCTGGTGCTACTCGGACGACGGCGAGTCGTTCAGCGCTGCCACGTCGCGCGAAGATGCAATCGAGTCGCTCGCGGTGGACGTGCGCGGCCTTGTACTCGGTGACGCCGAGAGCGTCACGGTCGTGCGCTACATCGGTCGATCGCGGCGCCCCGACCACATCGAGCTCCTGCCGTCTGCGGACTCGGTCGAGGATTGGCTTGTGGAGGCGCTGCAGGAGCAAGCCTGCGACCTCTGCGGCGACTGGGCCGAGGGCTACCCCGGCCTCTCGACCAAGGACGAGACCGAGATGGCGGAGCGCGTGCGCGATGTGGTCGCGGCCTTCCTCCGTGAGCGCGCTCCGCGGCCCTCGTTCTTCCTGGTGGAGTCCTCGCAGCAGATCCACCTCCGCGTGCACCGCGACGGGACCCACGCCGAGGTCGCCGGGTTCGAGGGGGAGGTGTCGCCATGAGGCAAGCCCTCGCCAACGGCATGATGCG
>CAYZQM010000205.1:0-3254 GCA_964480175.1 uncultured Sandaracinaceae bacterium | reverse complement strand
GTCGCGTCGCCTCTTGCGGCGCTCGGTCCTCGTCGATGCGCCCGGCTACACGCTGCAGGCGCGAGCGCTGGACTACTGCGCGGGCTGGCTCGCCTTCGGGAGCGTCGTGCTGGGCCGGGCGGAGGTGCGCGATGCGTGACGAGATCGCCACCAAGCCGAAGGAGCCGGCGTACGCGCGGACGCGCTCCTGTCTCCGTTGCGGCGCAGACCTCACCCTCGGATTCATCCCTCCGGGTTGCGAGGCGCACGGGCACGTTCCGCACGACGCCCGCGCCTGGCTGACGCTCGATGCACACGCGGCGCTGGGCTGGTGTGACCGCGAGTGGACGAACGCCCACGACCTCGGCGCGTGCCTGGTCGAGGGCATCGCCGCGCTGCGCACAAAGACGTCGGCGGCGCAGGTGGAACAGGAGGCGCATGGTGCGCCGCCAGTCTCCATCCGCGCGCCTAGGCAGGGCGATGCGCCGATCCGATCCGGTGCGCCGCCGACGATCCTACCTCCGGCCGCGCGCGAGCATGCTCGACGCCGAGGGGCACTCGACGGCGCCGACGCACAGGCGCTCGAGCACGCGCTGACCATCACCGAGCGGGACCGAGACGCGCACGCAGCTCGCAATCGAGGCGCGACGCAGGCCGTCATCGAGGCGATCGGGGCCATTGGGCCGGAGAGTGTCGAGGACGCCGTGGCCCGCGCGCTCACCCATCTCCGGACTGCCGAAGCGGAGCGCGACAAGTGGAAGACGCGGTGGGAGCAGGCGCAGACCGCATGCGACGCGACCCACGCCAGGCTCGCCGAGTCGAGGGAGGACATGGACGCCGCCCGGCAGCGGTACGCCACGGCAGAGCGGGAGCTCGCCGCTGCCCGCACGCTCCTCAACGCGCACCCCGGCGACCGCATCGTCCTCGCGAGCGCACACCGTCTCTCGGATCCCGAGTGGGAGTCCGCCACCATCGAGTTCGCATTCGCCAAGGTCCGCGACCTCACGCGCGAGAGGGACGGCGCACGAGCCGATCTCGCGAGCGCGGAGATCGCCATCGACCGCGAGCGCGCCTTCGTCGCCTCGCTCTTCGAGGTCGCCGGGAAGCACGGCATCCGGCCCGACGACGAGAAGCTCGGTGACTTCATCGAGCGGTTGGCGGGCGAGCGCGACGCGCTCGCGTGGGCCGCCAACCCCGCATCCCGCTGCGCCGAGCAGCCGTGCCCGTGCGAGTGCCACCGGACCGACATCGACGAACCCGCCCCGCACGTCGAGGGCTGCATCTTCCACGAAGGCCGCGCCAGCGAGCTCACGCCCGAGGACGAGCTGCCATGGTGAGCTACGAATCCTGGTTGCGCGACAAGCTCAGTGCGCCCGTCGAGGCGCGCCCGGTCCCACACGGCGAGCTCCACGCGCGCCTGTTCCCGTTCCAGGTGCAGATCGTGGCGTGGGCGCTCGCGCTCGGGCGCGCGGCGATCTTCGCGGGCTGCGGGCTCGGCAAGACGGCGATGCAGCTCGAGTGGGCGCGCTGGGTCGCAGCGCACACCGGGCGCCCGGTGCTCATCCTCGCGCCGCTGGCGGTGAGCCAGCAGACCATCGCCGAGGGCGCGCTCATGGGGATCGGCGTCACCTACGTGCGCGACGCGAGCGAGGTGGCCACCGCGACGACCTGGGTCCTGATCTCGAACTACGAGCGGCTCGACGCGCTCCCGGTCGAGGAGATGGGCGGTGTCGTGCTCGACGAGTCGAGCATCCTCAAGGCGTTCATGGGCAAGACGAAGCGCGCGCTCGTGTCGCGCTGCGCGAGCGTCGAGTACCGCCTCGCGTGCACCGCCACCCCGGCGCCCAACGACCACATGGAGATCGGCAATCACGCCGAGTTCCTCGGCGTGATGCAGGGCTCGGACATGCTCACGCGCTGGTTCATCAACGACACGAGCAACTTCGGCACCTACCGACTGAAGGGCCATGCGGTCGAGTCGTTCTGGGACTGGGTCGCGTCGTGGGCGGTGTGCTGCGCGCTCCCGAGCGACATCGGCCACAGCGACGACGGCTACCTTCTGCCCGAGTTGCGGACGATCCCCGAATGGGTGACCGTCGACCTCACGGAGGGCGCGAGCGAGGGCGCGTTCTACCGATCGATCGAGACGAGCGCGACGAGCATCCACAAGGAGAAGCGTCGCACGCTCGCAGACCGGGTGGCGCGGGTCGCCGAGCTCGTCGCGGCGGAGTCGACCGAGTCGTGGATCGTGTGGTGCGAGACCGACTACGAGTCGGAGGCGCTCGCTCGTGCGATCCCCGACGCCGTCGAGGTACGGGGCTCGGACCGCATGGAACACAAGGAGAGGGCTGCTCTCTGGTTCGCAGAACAGTTCAACGAGGAGTGTCGGTGCCTACGCGCGAAGAACGACTCGAGTACAACCGAGCCTACTACCGAGCCAACAAGGGCAAGTGGAAGCGGACGAGGGCGCAACAAGACGCGGTCAACGCTCGTCGCAGAGAGCGCTACGCCAACGACCCCGAGTATCGCGCGCAGCACAAGGCGAACGTCGCGCAGTACCAGCAAGACAATCCGCAGCAGCGATTTGCCCAGCGGCTCAAGCCCTACGGGATCACTCCCGCTGACTACGGCCGGCTCCTCGATGCTCAGGGAGGAGGGTGCGCGATCTGCCAGCGCAGCCGAAGAGAGCTTGGCGGAAGGCGGTTGCACGTCGACCACTGCCACAAGTCTGGCCGCGTCCGAGGCCTCCTCTGCACGTCATGCAACATCGGACTCGGCCGGTTTCACGACGACCCGGACCGGCTCGAGCGCGCCGCCGTGTACCTGCGGCGCACTGAGCGCGGGTAGGCGCCGTGTTCTGATCTCGAAGCCGTCGCTGTTTGGCCTCGGCATGAACTGGCAGCACGTCGCGCGGCAGGCGTTCGTCGGCGCCACGTGGAGCTACGAGCTGTTCTACCAGGCGGTCCGACGCTCGTGGCGCTTCGGGCAGCGGCGCCCCGTCGACGTGCACGTCGTGATGTCGACGACCGAGCTCGTGATGTGGGAGACGCTCGACGCCAAGCAGCAGGCGCACGACTCGATGCGCGCGGGGATGACGGCAGCGATGCGGCGGGCGCAGGCGCAGGCGAGTCCGCGTGCCGCGTACGCGCCCTCGCTCGAGATGCGGATCCCGGAGTGGCTCAGGACCGAGGTGGCGGCATGAAGGTGATGCAGCAGGCAGACGGGCAGGACTGGCAGCTCTACAACGGCGACTGCGTCGAGGTCGTGCGCGCGAT